>CAIXKI010000165.1 GCA_903920005.1 uncultured delta proteobacterium | reverse complement strand
GGCCTCGCCGGCCGCAGGTACAAATGCTTCGACGTGAATGATGTTGCGGGTCGTGGCAAGCCGGCGAGGCCGCCGGCCCTCCAGGGAACGATCATCGCGGGTTCCGGCGAATCGCATAATTATCGCAGGAACGATTGGAGGGCCGGCGGCCTCGCCGGCCGCGGGTACAAATGCAACGTGGAATCAATTATAGGGCCATCGGCCCCAGAAACTCTCGCATGACATCAAGAACAGCCTGCGGTTCGGAGATTTGCGGATGGTGCGCGCTCTTCTCGAAAACAACGCACCGAGAGTTAGACACACGCTCCGAGAAATACTCGTGAGCCTCCGGAGTAGCCTCATCATAACGACCGCACGTAAAGAGCGTTGGACAACGTAGCTCATGTAACCGTGGAGAGAGAGAGTAGTCGCGAACGAGGCCGTTTACGTAAAGCTCATTCGCTCCCCACACAACCTCATATGTCCGAGCATCCGATTCACGAGCCGCGCGCTCAAGCAACTCATTACCAAGCGCATCTCCATACACGTGTCGCTCATAATAGCTCTGAAGAGCGTTGCCATATTCCATGGAATTGGTCGCTCCCGTACGCGCTCCCTCCCGCAAGATCATCTTTTGAAGCATCGGGAGCTTGCCAAGTAATCGCTCTCCATCGGCTCTCCAGCGAGGAATATCTATCGAGACACTCGCGAACGTCGCGCTCTTCACCCGCTCAGGATACCGCAGCGCATACTCACCAATAACAAGCCCACCAAAGGAGTGTCCGTAGAGATGCATCGCCTCAACATTGAGCGCTATACGAAGAGCCTCAAGCTCCGATACGAATCCTTCGATCGTTACAAGCTTTCGTCCTCCTGCCCTGCGAGCACGCCCACATCCCGCTTGATCGTATAGAACAACAGGCAAAAGGTCTGAGAGGTCCCTTAACGCCTCTAAGTAGTAACTAGTAAAGCCCGGGCCACCGTGCACGCACACGAGTGGCGCCTTTTGGAGAGCCCCATGTGCCTCATAGAAAAGCTCCCCAGCAATAGATGTGACATACCCTGTATTCATCAAGTGCTCGATCTTTATGATTCTACGCCTCTACAGTTCCCCTTTGATCAGAGAGACAGAGGCGCGCCATCCCTGATCTTTAGCCGCAGCGGATGAGCCTTTTTATTCTGCTTCTAATACCTTACGAAACCTTTATACTATTGAGCGGTGGATAGTAATCCTTTTTCGTAGAGGAGCCGATCCTCAGGATATCCAATACCATCTGAACCATTACTATGCCGGCTATCGAAAAAGACCTCCACCTTTCAACTGAATTCTTGGCTTTTTTAAAGTCTAGCTTCTTCGCACAGATCCTCTTCGAAGGTGCCATGACCCGCCTCAATTCGTCGCTTCTTCCAAGCAACTACGTCGACACTGCCCACAAGGTGTTCGACAAGCTCGAACTCTGGATGAAAGAGATAGAAGATAACCTTCCACTCTTCTCAACGAAGTGGTCCGCTCCCGACACCTTTGACGCGATTAACGCAATGGGATTCGTCAAAGATATGAAGGGAGACCTCCTATGGCTCATCCCTCAGATCGATGAAGCACTGAACGTGCCAGACCTAACCCAAAATCGAGAAGCTGTTACGCTCCTTGCCTCAGCGATCCTACGTTCAGGCGCTATGAGGCACTCATACGTAGAAACGATGGGTGCCATATTTTCAAAGCTCAATGCGCAAGAATTAGCGCAACAAGCTCTCGTTGAAAGCGCGGACGCGAAAATTTACTTTCAGAACGCCCAAACGATCATCGATGTCTTCGCAAACAACCCAAATCCTGAATCCGACCTGTGCGAACGGTTGCGCTTTGAAGCCTCTCTCATATCAAGCGATATGCGGGCGCACGTGCACGATGCCCTGATCCTTTTAAACGTATACTCAAAAGAGTTTACCTTCGCTCTGGCTGGATTCTCCGCTGGGGAGGCTCAGCCGTGGATCGACAACCGTATCCCTCCGGTGGCGGCTGGATACTGGCATGCCTACCGCTTCGGGCCCGAAGACTACTTCCGTTGGGCGACTATTGGAGTGCAGGGCGCGCCTCTCGCTGCCTATTGGCGTAGAGTAGGTTTTGAACCAGAGAACGCTGCCGCCTGGATAGAGCAAGGCATCCCCCCTATTTTGGCAGCTCAATGGGCTCGGGCTGGCTCTACCCCAGAGCGAGCAATAACCCTTATGCGCAAGGGTATCACCGACCCAAGCGAAGCCCCCTAGCAGCCGCTACCACAGGCAAAAAAACTACCAACAACCTGTATTCACTATATAAAAACATTTGAAAAGCATCACCTTGGCATACCGAGCAGCTATTCTACTAAAGAGTATTAATTTTCACCTCCCTTCCAATTGACATAAAGCACAAGCGCAGAGTATACGATTAAACTAGAGAAGGGGGTTATATGGCACTTCTACCCTCCCCTATTTCGGCGTAATCAATTCAAAGGATTGAGTTGTGAAGACTCAGATCATCGAGACAAAAGAAGAGAAAGCTCTCAGCGCGGTGAAAGTCGGTCAGAAGGCTATCATATCGGCCATAAAGAGCTGCCCATCAGAACTTCTCCAGAAGCTCGTCTCCATGGGGATCGTTGCTGGCTCCGAGGTTACGGTAACGCAGCGCGGCTTCTTCGGATCTCCGATCAACATCCACTTGTTTGGATCCGTTCTCTCGCTCCGAAGCGCGGAAGCCGCTCACATTCACGTTCAACCGTTATAAGGTTGACCCCTCGTTGTGGCTCTCTCGACGTACGTAGACGACAACTGCCCTAAATCCATCGCATTGATCGGTAACCCGAACTGCGGAAAAACCACACTCTTTAACGGCCTTACTGGCTCTCGATACAAGGTCGCGAACTATCCAGGCTGTACCGTCGAACGACGCGAGGGCTCTATAGCATTACTTGGTGGTAGCTGCGCTCGACTCTTTGATCTACCCGGAACATACGCGCTGATCGGCTCAACGCTCGACGAAAAGATCGTTACGCAATTCCTTCGCGGCGAGATCCCGGGATGCGACAAGCCAGACCTTATCGTAGCGGTCGTTGACGCGACCAATCTTGAACGAAACCTCTTCCTCGTATCAGAGCTTATCGATGCGGGCATTCCGCTCGTACTAGCTATTAACATGATGGACGCGGCGCAACAGTCTGGAATAAAAATATACGGAGAGCTCCTCTCTCGCGCGCTCGACGTGCCCGTGGTGCAGATTACCGCAAGAAGTAAAGGCGGACTCCCATCCCTCCTAGCCGCTATCGCGAAAGCCCTCGCCGATAATACTCCGTCATCGAAGCGTTTCACGTGGCTCCCTGAGGACCATCCTCTGCGAGGCACACTCACTCAAAGCGAAGGCCCCCTTTCGAAGGCCTCCCGCGATGACAAGATTATCACAACGATAGCATCTCTCAGGTATGCTTGGATCCGTTCGGTTGTCGCTAAAGGGACCTCTCAACCATCAAAGGCTCAAAGCCCGTCAGTTTCCGCGCTGGATAAAATCCTCACGAGTAAGATATGGGGACTCCCTATCATGCTCGGGATCTTCGGTCTCATCTTTCAAGCGATCTTCCTTTGGGCCCAATGGCCGATGGAGATCATCTCAGGAACGGTAGAGACAACGAGCGCATGGCTTACACGCCTACTGCCACCAGGAATGCTCACGAGCCTCATCACTGAGGGGATCATCCCAGGCGTTGGAAACGTCCTCATCTTTGTACCGCAAATAGCGATCCTCTTCTTCTGCATCGGGCTCCTTGAAGATTCAGGCTATCTCTCGCGCGCGGCGTTCCTTCTCGATAACTTTATGCGCAAAGTGGGATTACAGGGTCGCGCGTTCATCCCCCTCTTGAGCTCATTTGCATGCGCTGTGCCCGGAATCCTCTCGACTCGCTCTATCCCTTCACGCTCGGACCGGTTGGCGACTATTATGATCGCCCCCTTGATGAGCTGCAGCGCACGACTTCCCGTCTATGCGGTGCTCATCGCGGCATTCATTCCCAAGACCTTTGTGTGGGGATTCCTATCGCTCCAAGGGCTCACCCTCCTTGGCATGTATGTACTTGGGGTCGTGGGGGCGTGCGGTGTCGCATGGCTCTTAAAGAAGCTCCTCCTCTGGAAGGAGTCTTCCTTCTACGTCATGGAGATGCCTCCCCTTCGACGCCCCCTCATTCGAGTGATCACACGTGGCGTCTTCGATAGCGTTGTATCGTTCCTTAAAAACGCTACAACGATCATTTTGGCCTGCTCGGTGATTATCTGGTTCCTCGCATCGTATCCAAAACCCCAGGAGGGATTCGTCGGCAATCCAGTGCAAGCAAGCTATGCGGGTCAACTCGGAACCGCCATCGAGCCCGCGATTAAACCTCTTGGATTTAATTGGGAGATAGGTATCGCCATCCTCTCTTCCTTTCCGGCTCGCGAAGTTTTCGTAACTACATTGAGCACCATCTACAACATTAGTGACGATGATGATGAGCACCAAGGGCTTATAAAAACCCTCCAAGAGCGTAACAGGGAGGGATCCTTTTCAACGCTCACGGCTCTATCACTTATGGTATTTTATGTCTTCGCGTGTCAGTGCATGTCGACGCTTGCGGTGTGCAAACGCGAAACTGGGTCATGGGGATGGACGCTCGGTATGTTTGGATACATGACCGCGCTCGCCTACATCGCCTCGCTTGTCACGTATCAGGGTGGAAAACTTTTTATTCAGTAACGCGTATATGGCTCAAACGATCATTGCGTCTCTTATACTCGTCGCGTCGCTCATCTATATAGTAAGATCGTGCGCGCGAGCGCTCTCCCCAAAAAAGAAACAGGGGTGCGGTTGTTGTGGATGCGGAGATAAATCGAAGGCTTCTGCGGAAGAGAAAGTTGTTACTATCGGCAGATAGTTTTAGAAGAGCCTCACAAGACCGAAACACGAAACCAAAGGTAAAAACCCAGGATAACGTGAAAGGGATCTTGAGAGGCTCAGAACTCAGAGGCTTTAACTTTTTAGGTTAAAGCGGCTCTGAGGTAGGACATGACGAGATCGTTGGCCTCGAGAAACATCTTCAAAGAGAAGATATTCTCGGTGCTTTTGATGTAATTTCCTCGACGTTGCAGTCGAATTGAAATTTCATCAGATTTCTCGTTCCGGAACCTACGGTGTTTCAAATGTACCCTCCCCCCTGCGTCCCTCCAGATCTCCAACTGCCCGTCCGGGCCGTTGAAATTGATCCTTCGGCCACCCCGGTTTCGGGGCTGGTCGAGCCTCTGGAGCAGCGCCTCTGCGACGTCTTTCGACGTCACATCGGCGGGGGCCGCGGTCCGAACAAGCATAGGTTCTGCTGAATACACTTCTCTCATGATTGGCCTTTCGTTTTGGGTAAAACCTTCCTGGCTAGAGGACATTCCTCCCCTCAAAGGCAGACACAGCCTTTCAAGGGAGGATATCCTCTTAAAACTTGATTGTTTCGATCGTTGTGAGTTCTCGTCGCAGCCCGCTCTGTTGCTACATTTGGGTCAAACCAAAAGCAGTCTCCAAGCTCCGATGAGAACTCACAGCCATGCGCATATTCGAATGTAAAAGAGCGAAAGAACGATTCAGAAGGGCAGGATAGGCCCTTAGATTCGTTGCGTCTAATTAAGGTAACAGACCCCAGGAGTATGTCCAATAAAAAACTAACACGCGCCTAACATTTGGCTGAACCGATCTGAAACGAACAGATGGGATAGGGGGCTTCGGACCTTAAGGGGCAGCTCAAAGCGACATTGGAGGGGCCCCGGCCTTGGTGCCCATGGACACGAATATTTCATGCGTTTTATGTCGCGGGTCGTAACAAGCCGGCGAGACCGCCGGCCCTCCAGGAACAATTAATGCGCGTTCGATGGAGGAACGATCGTCGCAGGTTCGTGCGAATCACATAATTATCGCGAGAAACGATTGGAGGGCCGGCGGCCTCGCCGGCCGCAGGTACAAATGCAACGTGAATTTTAATTGGAGGGGCACCGGCCTTGGTGCCCATGATCATATCGTCTACCTTCGCCCATGTGATTTTTGTACCCGCAGGCACCGAGGCCGGTGCCCCTCCAGGCATTCCACAAGGCGATATCACTCCGCTCGATCTATCCGCCCTAATATTTGGTCACCGACGGATCCACATCATCCGACCAACGAAGCATCCCACCCGCAAGGTTACTCACCTGAGCGTATCCGTGACGAGAAACAAGCTCCTGGGCGACCCAGTTACTACGCCCACCACTGCGACAGTACACGATAATCTCTTTGTCTCGCGGGATACGGGCCAGATTCTGAGCAACGGTGTCTTTAGGGATAAGCTCACCACCGATATGACAGATATCGCGCTCATGAAGCTCGCGAACGTCGAGAAGAAAGAGATCGTCACCAGCATCGAGGCGTGCCTTGAGATCTTTGGGAGATAGTTGAGGAATAGCGGTGCTGGATGACATACCGGATATATACCGTGACGATTATCATGATCGCAACATTTGTACCGGTGGGCACCGAGGCCGGTGCCCCTCCAGGATTGATGAGCAGGTTGCGACAAGCCGGCGAGGCCGCCGGCCCTCCAGGGGAAAAACGTCGCGGGGTCGATTGGAGGGTCGCCGGCCTCGCCGACCGCAGGTACAAATACAACGTGGGTCTTAATTGGAGGGGCACCGGC
>CAIXKI010000164.1 GCA_903920005.1 uncultured delta proteobacterium | reverse complement strand
GGTCTCATAATCCCAAGGGACGTGGTCACCGTGCATTATCCCTGCCTCACAACGTTGACTAGGTTCCTCGGAATGAGAGAGACTCGGCATGTGCAACCCCTAGCCAAGAGTGATTATGCGGTGCGCGAAAATAATCCATACTATTCGAACATCAATCATATTGACGTTGATGACGCTCGCCACACCGTCAACTGCACTGGGCGACGTCATTTGCGTGCCTAACTTTGTAAAAGTTAAAGGCAACTCCCTTCCCCTTTCGGGACAATTTGTGAAGCGAAGCAAGTGCCTCAAATCTGAGAGAGCCATCTTCGATCCCGATTTGCTGAAAGAAACTCAGAGCCAGCCGATAGTCGCTAGCCCTCAAGGTAACAAGGGCGATAAAGGCGACACAGGAGCGCAGGGACCACAAGGGCTAACAGGCCCAACGGGAGCAAAGGGCCCGATCGGTCCTCAAGGCGACAAGGGTGATAAAGGCGACACAGGAGCGCAGGGACCACAAGGGCTAACAGGCCCAACGGGAGCAACTGGCCCGATCGGTCCTCAAGGCGACAAGGGCGATAAAGGTGACACCGGAGCTCAAGGTCCCAAGGGTGACCCAGGAGCGCCGGGTAGCGCAAACGGACTCCTTCCATGGATTGAGGTTTCAAGCCCTACGGCAATGGAATCTAATTTTGGCTACATCGTGGCGGGTGGAGGCGAGGTTCAGCTCACACTTCCGAGCGAGCCTGCGATCGGGGATATCGTTCAGGTCCGAGAGGGAAGCCAACCGACGCAATGGCACCTCGTTCCCGGCGCAGCTGGGCAGACCGTTGAGGGCTTTGAGGGGCTTTACGGAGCTGGGAATCGAACCTGGACTGCCCTGGCGATTTCGGGAAATGGGATGCGGCTCGCCGCGGTGTTCAATCAAGGCTATATTTACACATCGTCAAATGGCGGTCAGACGTGGACGGAACATCAAGGGCCGGGGCGACGATATTGGGCCTCGGTTGTATCCTCCGAAAACGGCATGAGGCTCTTAGCCGCTGAGAGTCGTGGGCAATCCGTTTTCGTGTCCTCTAATGGAGGAGACACATGGATAGAGCACGCACTGCCGCATATGATCGGCGCGTGGGACAGTAGCATCACGATGTCGAGTGATGGAATGAGAATCACGATGGCAAACAATGATATTGACCCGGTCGCTCTACTTACGTCATCAGATGGTGGAAACTCATGGAGTCAACAGTCCTCCCCTTCAGGTATGTCGTCTTGTACTGCGATTGCCGCATCCTCAGATGGCTTGAAACTTGCAGCCGTGTGGGAAAAATTAAGTGGCGGACACGCAATCAATACCTCTACCGATGGCGGACAATCATGGACAGAGCGGGTCTCAGCCGGGAATAGCTTGTGGTCAGACATCTCATCGTCTGCTGATGGCTCAAAACTCTTAGCATCCACTGAAGCGGGGTACCTCTCCATCTCGATAGACGGTGGAGAGACATGGACACCTCAAGTCGCCGCAGGTCTCAGGGACTGGTTCAGGGTGGCATCATCTTATAGTGGCTTGATTCTCTACGCCTCTGGTCGACTCAACGGAGCGAATTACGGAGTCCACCGCTCTACCGATGGAGGTGCTACGTGGCAACGGTTTGTCCGCGGCACAATGTGGGGCATCGAATCTTCGGGAGACGGCAACGTATTCTTCGCCCGCCGCACATCACCGCGAGGCGGAGAGATACTTTATTCGTCGGCCATGGATACCTTCAGCGGCATCCGAGGCGAGGGGGAGATCAAGCTCATTTACCTTGGCAGCGGCGTATTCGGGTTGATGTCCTAGGTCTAGCCTGGCTTCTTAGCGGAGAAGCAGGGGCCGTCCCTCGTAGTGTCAGTGCCAAAAGTCCCTCGTTTCTAGCTGTACCCGGGCTACTCCACCCTCTCAATAATGGCAGCTACCCAAAACTCGGCTCGATTCGGAAATCAATTCAACCAATCGATAGTTCGAGGTTTTTCAAGTAGCCCCGGTACAGAGAAAAGTAGCCCCGGTACAGAGAAAAGTAGCCCCGGTACAGAGAAACTTGAATGGAAGCGTCCCCTTTTTTAATTGCGGTGTCCTAAAAAAAAAGTCATCGTACACCCGAAGCTTGATAGAACAACTAAAAAAGCGAGAGGCCCGTTCGTGAAGAAAGCAAATTTTAGCAATGCCATCCCTCTCGGAGCGGTAATAGCCTTACTGTCGACCTCTTTGGCTTCTTTGCGTGCCCTAACTCTTTTATTAGTAGCAACGCTCGCTTTTGCCGATCTCTCGTGGGCGGAACCGGGACTGAGCTGCGAATGTCCAATGAACATGCAGAAATTGGAGCCCTGTCGGCAACCTACCTGTCCGGGTTCGGAGACTTACAGCAGCGACACAGAGTGTGTTAGCTGGGCCAAAACAGTGAAAGGGAAAAGGGTAGTAATCTGTGAAGCGACGGCGAGTAAATCCCTAACCATATCGTGTACTCCGATCATTGAGAATTCCGTGGTGACTTCTTGTACTATGGCGGGCGACCCAGTAACTCTTAAGAAGTGTGAGATCCGGGACAATAAATGTGCGTTGATAGACGTTCTGGTAATAGGAGCGTGCAAGAAGATGCCAGGTCGCGATGGATGGGCAATCAGCCGCGGCTGCACCGAGGAATTCGTGCCTTATGGTGAGGTTTCTGAATCCGAAAACTCACAGGACAAACTCTGCCCCGGTCAGTGCTCAGCCCATCAAGTTACTTGGAAGAGCAGATGCTTAACACCGGTTGAAGGCACGGAAGTCAAGCGAGCTTCCTGCGAGGCGCAGAGGGTCTTCAGATCGTTTCCTAGTCCCGTAGGACCTCCGCCGAAACCCGGAGATCCTAGAACAGCCCCTGCAGCTTGACGTCAACCTCTGTATCGGACCCGCGCCCCCCTCAGAGACGAGAGAAGAATGGATCCACGCCTCCGTAACACCCTTGCCACAACGTCCTCCTTTTAAGCTCCCTTCGCGTGACTCTACTTTGTCCCTAATTTCAGCCACCCGAAGCTCGGCTCGATGCCGAGACCGATTCAACCAATCGATAGTTCGAGGTTTTTCAAGTAGCCCCAGTACAGAGAAACTTACAGAGAAACTTGACTCCCTCTGACATCCCCCTTCCCCCCAAAAAACCCCTTTCCAACCCACCCCGCACCCCCGTAGCGTAGGGGGGCTCTCCCGTGGTCCGTTCCCTCCAACCACAAGGATTTTCAACCCATGAAGAAGTTCGGCGACACCGTATTCTACACCGCAACAGACCTCTGCAATTTTAGCGAGTGCCAGTACCTCTCCCTTCGCGATAAACGCGCCCTCTTTGAAACACTCGAGCGCGCAGAAAAGGACGAGCAAGCAAAGCTCATCACCCGCAAAGGAAGCGAGCACGAGAAGCGATACCTTGAGAAGCTTCGCTCACACGGAACACCCGCCTTCGAACCCACTTACACCATCCCGCACGATCCGGTGAAGGAGACCACAGTCACCCTTGCAGCGCTCCAGGAGGGGCATCCCTACATCTACCAAGCGATGCTCTCTAAGGGACACCTGTGGGGGCTCTCAGACTTTCTGAAACGGGTAGAGACGAAATCCGATCTCGGAAACTTTAGCTACGAAGTGGTGGACACAAAGCTCGGCAAAACCCACAAAGCAACCTATGCACTCCAACTCTGCTTTTACTCAGAGCTCCTCGAAACGCTCCAAGGAAAGATGCCCGAGTACGCCTACATCGTTGACGGCACCGGACACGCGCGCCCTTACCGCATCGCTGACTACTACGCCTACTACCAAAACCTTAAAGACGAATTCGTTGCGACCCTCAACGCCGCAGACCCCGCACCCATCACCCCAGACCCGTGCGCGCACTGCGCAATCTGTCACTGGCGCACCCACTGCAAGAACCACTGGGAAGAGATCGATCACCTCTCACGGGTTGCTCGCATCACCGGCCCGCAACGAAAGCGGTTGCTCAACACCGGCGTCACCACCATGGCACAACTCGCCGCACACGACGGCTCCCCACCCGAAAAGCTCGCACCCCGAATCTTTACCCGCCTTAAAGAACAAGCTCGTCTTCAGATCGTAGGAAAAGAGAACCCAACATTCTCCTTCGTTCACCCCGATGACGGCGGTATCGGCTTTAAGTCACTCCCTTCACGCTCCGCCGGTGACCTCTTCTACGACATCGAAGCGGATCCTCTCATCAAAACCGAGGCGCTCGAAACAGAAGACTTCCAACTCCGCGATGGACTCGAGTACCTGCACGGATTCTCGCACCGACTCCCCGACAAAACATTTGGCTTTACGCACTTTCTCGCCTTCACAAAATCAGAAGAGCGGATCGCCTACGAGAACTTAATCGACTTCATGATCGAGCGCATCACCACCTACCCCGATGCGCACATCTACCACTACTCAGCGTACGAGATAGCCGCGCTCAAACGAATGAGCGCACAGTATCCATCCCGCACCGATGAACTCGATAGACTCCTCAAAGAGAAACGGTTCGTTGATCTCTACGAAGTTGTACGCAACGCGATCCGCGTCTCAGAACCCAAATACTCCATCAAGAACCTCGAGCGGTTTTATAGCGCCAAACGAGAACTCGACGTTAAAGGGGGCGGCGATAGCATCGTTGTATTCGAGAAGTACCTCGAAACAAAAGACCCAGAGATCTTACAGAAGATCATCGACTACAACCGCAAAGACTGCGACTCAACCATTGAACTCCTCGATTGGCTTCACGACCTTAAAGAGCAAGCAGCACAGAAATTTAACGTCGACTGGGCAACCCTTAACCCTACCGCCCCAAAGAAAGAAAAGAAGCTTAAAGAGGATGAAGTTCCTAAGAGTGAACTTGAAGCCGCGCGACTCCAACGATATCGAACAGCCTACCGCGCAGATGAACTCTTTGAGACACCCACCGATGAGTACACTGAGGGACAAAAACTCCAAGAGAAGCTCTTCTACCTCTCAGACTTTTACCGCCGAGAGATGAAACCATCGTGGTGGCAGTTCTTTAGCCTTAAAGACTCCCCCGAACGACAGGACGCACACGTTGAAACCCTCACAAAGCTCACTGTCGATCCCACTCGCCCCCAAGGACAATCCGGGCGCTCTCGCCTCGTGCACTACACCTTCCGCCCCCGCGAAACGAAGCTCGATGTAGGCGCATCCGTGCACGACTTACAGCACGACCAAGACTACGGCACCATCGAATCAATCAATCCCTACACAGGCACCGTAAGCATTAAGCTTAGAACCGACGCCACCGTGTACGATCAGATCGATATCACCAAAAAACCCGAGATGCTCACCGACTCACTGCGCGAGGGGCTCGTTCGCTTCCTCGTCGCCATGAGCACACTCGATCTCGAAAACCTCGACGCACTCAACCGGAGCTATCCGCACACCGCACTCGTTGATATCTTGCAGGGACGCGATCCCGTCTTTAAGGACGCACAACCGCGCCCC
>CAIXKI010000163.1 GCA_903920005.1 uncultured delta proteobacterium | reverse complement strand
TCGAACCCGCGACCCTCAGCTTGGAAGGCTGATGCTCTAGCCAACTGAGCTACTCCCGCTCAAATGAAATCTCGACGTACATCCAAGATTTCATTTCATCGATCGCAGCCCGTTTGCGGGCAGACCGGGATTCAACAACAAAACGGAATAAATTGCAATCTCTGCAACCACAAAGCGTCCCCAACTATGGGGAACAACAGGGTCTGATATGACAGGGGGGCTTGGATTCCGCTCCCCACCCAATGCACTTCCACCCTCGCCAAACCCTCGAAACTAAGTCACCATAGGGTCGTTACCTTTATGAAAAGATACCGTAACTTAGGCCTTCTCGACACCCTTCTCGCCTTATCCACTGATCCTGGCGGGATGATGACCCATCTCCTGCAGGAGAGGTCTCCTCCCCCTTATCTTTCGGTCATTCCACTGATGCTCTTTATGGTGCTGGTAGCACCGACCCTCTACTACCAACACCAAATGCAGATGAACGCTCTCGACGGCCCCCTCGGCTACTCGTTGGCGATTACAACCCTGATCACATTTGTCACGTTCAATCTGTTTATAACGATACTGCTCCGAATCCTCGCGGTTGAGGCCCGCACACTCAAGGTATTCGCGACCTCACTGTATGCTCTCACGCCCCTGATCCCGTTTATGCTCGGCTTCTACCTTGCCAATTACATGGTAACCGGCGACCTAGCCCTACTGCGCTTCCTTTCATCAGGAACCGCAAGTTACGACGATTGGCTAACCCCCCTCTTTCCTACGGCGACAAAAGGGGCGCTCGTGATCTGTGTGGCGGTATTCACCTATGGGATAAAGGCCCTTGGCTCAACCTCGACGTTATCGGCACTTATGCTCACCGCCGTCTGTATACCAGTGTTGGTCGGGGCATTCGCTGTCGCGATAACCATAGCCAACGCAGTCTTCCCAGACACCGGGATCGAGGTGTTCCGCTTCCTTCGTAACTTCGTTGTAAATCCTTAGTCGTGATGCACAGCGGCCGCGAATCCGCGCGATAGGCGCGAAAGCGTATACTCAAACGCTTCTCCCGCATGTGCCGCCGAAACGAATCCAGCCTCAAACGCGGACGGAGCGAAGTACACTCCAGACTCAAGCATGGCGTGGAAGAACCGGTTAAATGCTGCCTTGTCGGTCTTCGTCGTGTCCCTATATGAGGCCACGGGCGTCTCTGAAAAAAAGAACCCGAACATCGTACCAACAGAATCCGCGACGAGCGGAGCACCCGCTTCCGCGGCAGCGTCGAGCAATCCCCGCACGAGCGCTTGAGTGGTACGCTGCGCGCCCTCAAAGACCCCCGGTTTCCTCCACTCGGCGAGAGTCGTAAGACCTGCTGTCATCGCAAGTGGATTTCCGGATAACGTGCCCGCCTGATACACGGGGCCGAGAGGAGCGAGCATCTCCCTGATGTCGCGCCGTCCACCGAATGCGCCAACCGGCAACCCGCCTCCGATAACCTTCCCGAGCATGGTGAGGTCAGGCTTAATTCCATATTTTGCTTGGGCTCCGCCGAGAGCGACACGGAAGCCAGTCATCACCTCATCAAATATCAGGAGAGCGCCTGCTTTTTCTGTTATCTCACGAAGGCCCTTCAGGAACTCTTTTTGCGGAACGAGGAACCCACAATTCCCCACCACCGGCTCAACGATTACAGCCGCGATCTCATCCCCACACTCGGCGAACAACCGTTCGACCGATTCAAGATTGTTGTACTCCGCGATAAGCGTGTCGCTCACGACCTGCGAGGGAACCCCTGAACATTCAGGCAGTCCGAGGGTCAGCACTCCGGAGCCCGCCTTCGCGAGGAGAACGTCTGCGTGGCCATGGTAGCACCCCTCAAATTTTACGAGCTTTGAACGATTCGTAAACCCGCGAGCGAGACGAATAACGGACATCCCCGCTTCTGTTCCTGAATTTACAAACCGCATCAACTCAAGAGAGGGAAAGAGCTCACGAACTACAGACGCGAGTTCACTCTCTAATTCGTGACAGGCGCCGAAGCTCGTACCCCGAGCTGCCTGAGTAGAAATCGCCTCTACAACCGCAGGATGCGCATGCCCCAGTACGAGTGGTCCCCAGCTATTGATATAGTCGACGTATCGATTTCCATCGACATCAAAGAGGAACGGACCCTGCCCGTATTTTACGATAAACGGATCGCCCCCGACTGAGCGAAACGCTCGAACCGGAGAGTTTACACCTCCTGGAAAGAAAGTCTTGGCGCGCTCGAAGAGCTTGGCTGATTGAGTATGATCCATGGTTACCTACCGTTCGAAATGAGTGGGAGAAGATATCACGTTCTCACGGATGGGAAAAAGCATTGCGAAAAGGACGGTAAAACTCAAATCCATCATCGCCCCTTCACATAGTACCCATCACGTTCGAGCAGAGCCTGCCGGCGAACAGAGCTATCCCAAATCGGTCGCATCCACCTGCAGCACTCCAGACGGTAAAACTATTTCAAAAGGCGCTTTGATTACCGGTGTATTTTCAATACATTAGGAGAAAGCGCCTGTCGCTTCCCCCCTCCTCCTTTGCCGCAACCCTACGCAAAAAAACATCATCTTAACTGCGTGGACGGTAGCACCCGTAGGATAGCCATGCAGAGCCAGCCAACAATCTCGATAGTCACCATTACCCTAAACAGCGGGAACCTCCTTCGCAGGTGCATCGAGAGCGTCCTCTCGCAAAAATATCCCCATATAGAACACATCGTCGTTGATGGAATCTCCTCCGATAACACCTTAGAGATCATCAGAAGCCACCCCCATATCCGATGGCTTTCAGAGAGAAATTATGGAGAGGCTCACGCGCTGAATAAAGCGATCGGATTAGCGCGCGGAGAGATCGTGTGCTTCCTGAACGGTGATGACTACCTTTCTCCTGGAGCCCTTACTCTCGTCGCGGATACCTTTACATCCGACACTTCCTGCAAAGCGCTCTACGGCAACACCACACTGATGGACGCTGAGGGCAATATGGTGGGCCAACATCAGCCCTCGTCCCAGACATCTCTCAAGGGTCTTCTGCGCTGGTGGCAGAAAACTTCAACACCACATCGATCATCAGTATTTGTCTCACGTCAACTTCTCAATGAGGTAGGCTCACTCAATGAGGACCTCTCCGTCTCAAGTGAATGGGACCTTTGGCTACGATGCGCGACAAGAACCTCCTTTACCTACGTCAATCAGACCCTCTCATGCGCCACCCAACATCTCGAAAGCAGATCGCTAAACACTCACCCTGAGTGGACGCAAACTCAGTGGCAAGTCTTCTCCCATCACGCGCCCCTCCTATCCTTTGGTGACCGCACCGATCTATGGGAAGAGTACTATGAGGGTCGAGTCCAAGATTCTAGCAACGAGGATGGAAACGAACCGACGCACTACCCAGAGAGCGAGGAAGCTCTACTCGCTCTCGTTCGAACAATAAGCAAGCAACCGAAGCCTCTTGCCGCACTAGCACGATATTTTCCCGACAAAAATTCGTTAGATTCGGTAGCTCAACAACTCCTCGAGAGGGGTTTGCAGTTTCAAAACGCGAACCTCATAGCGGTTCCAGACTCATACATCCGCTCAAGTCGTCCACACGGTGAGAAGACCATAGTCCTCGACGGAGTCTTTTTCGAACGCGCGCGGAGTGGCGTGTATCGGATGTGGGCCTGCCTTCTGAAGGAATGGTCGTTAACCCCTTTCGCGCGGAGAATCGTGGTGCTCGATAGAAGCGGACACGCGCCTCGTTTTCCAGGCATCAGATACCGCCTCGTTCCTCGGACCGATACAAGCGAACTTGAGCACGAGACCGCGATGCTTTCCGCGATATGCGAGCAGGAAAACGCGGGCCTTTTCGTCTCGACCTACTACACATCCGTAGAAAACATTCCATCCGTAATGCCGATGTACGATATGATCCCCGAAAAAACAGGGATGGATCTCTCCGAGCCAGATTGGGTCGCAAAACACCTGGCTATCAAACGCGCGTCTGGATTCTGCTGCATCTCTGAATCAGCACGTTCCGATCTCCTTGAGCGATTTCCCGACATCCCCGTAAAAGACACCGCGATCACCTACTGTGGCCTCGACCACACGATGTTCAAGCGTGCTTCCACCGAAGAGATCGAGCAAGTACGCCATCGCTATGGCCTTACGAAGCCCTACTTTATGCTCGTAGGCGGACGAAAGGGTTATAAGAACGCGGAGATGTTCCTGGAGGCGATGAAGCTCTTACCGACACAGCACGAGTACCAAGTTCTCGTCACTGGAAGCACCACGAATGAGGGCCTAAGCCCCGAGAGTGTGAAATGTGAGATCGTAGCTGGAATGCTTAGAGATGAAGATCTCTGCGCTGCGTACTCTGGAGCTGTAGCGCTCGTCTATCCCTCCAAATACGAAGGCTTCGGACTCCCGATCGTCGAGGCTATGGCGTGTGAGTGTCCCGTAATATCCTCCCCGTGGAGCTCGATGCCTGAAGTCGGTGGCGCAGCAGTTCTCTACGCACACGATCCTGCATCACTTTCGGAGGCGCTCCTGGAGGTACAAAAACCAACCGTGAGGACGATGCTTATTCCCGCCGGTAAAGAGCAAGCCTCAAAGTTCCGATGGGATATCGCCGCCGCACAGACCCAAGAGGTGTTTGAGCGGGTACTCCTAGCGTCAGCGTCAGAGCGCACTTCGCAAGCTCGAGGCTAGCCGCTCACGCATCACGTTTTTTTGGAGACGGCGGGCCCGGTGTGGACGAAGCACGAGGAAAACCTAGAGTGTTTTCTCTCCTTATATGACGGCGAAAACGAGTAGCCCTAGCTCAACTCTTCGACCGATTCCACGACCACACAACCATATCGACCTTATCTGGCCCAATATTCGGAAGCACCGAATGCTTCTCGTGAAGCCCCTCGCACTCGAATCCTGCTTTCCGCATGACATTCCCAGAGGCTGGATTATCGGGATGATGCTCCGCTACGACACGCTGGACGTTGGGCTGGCTTCTAGCCCATTCAACAACCGCCTGCCACGCCTCAGTAGCCAATCCCTCACCCCACGCCGATGGATGAAGGATGTACCCTCCACCAAGTGCTGTCGGGCTATTCACACCTAGTCCCACCGAACCGATGCACTCTCCAACGTCCTTACGAAAGATGAGCCAAGAGAACTCTTTGTGAGCGCTTTCCTGGCCCGCAAAATTAGCGACCACGCCCTGAAGAAACGGAAGAGATTCCTGAGAGCTCGAAGCACACGGAAAGGACATATATTTTGTAGCCACCGAGTTCCCGGCGTACGCCTTGAACATGACCTCATTATCCCCGTGTTGCAAAGCTCTTAAGGTTAACCTTTGAGTTTCGAGGATACGGGGAGGTAGCTCCGTGAGCGGCGCTGGTACCTTCATATCGAGGGCCTTCGTATGTGTTGATAGCATAAACAGTCCTATGAGAGCGGTGAAAAAAGCTCCAAGGTCTACTCTACACCATAACCTGGCCGTTTGTGCCCGGATCGGAATCTCTTACTGAATCCTATCAGGCTCTCCTAAGATCGGATCAGAGCCAAGATCGAACTCTTTACCATCTGAGATCCCATCGCCATCTGAATCGACCTTTAAGGCATTACTTCCAACGACCACCTCAAGGTCATCTCGGAGACCATCACTATCAGAGTCGATATTCTTTGGATCAAAACCACGGCCCTGTTCGTAGACGTCGCTCAAACTATCTCCATCCGAATCTACGTAAGGAGTAGACCGCTTCAGCGGATCTCCACCCGAGAGAACCTCTCCACCATCGGTTTTGCCATCGCCATCGCTATCAGACGCCTGAGGATTCGTGCCTTTTTGAGCCTCTTGTTCATTTGAAAGTCCATCCATATCCGGATCCGTCTCACGCACTCGGAGGTCTAGTTGATTGGAGACCTCAACCTGAGGAACAGAGGTAGCATCATTCAGATCGGAATCAGAGTTCTCTTCTTTACTATCAGAGAATCCATCTCCATCAGCATCTCGCCACGAGTCAGAACCGGAACCCTTTGCAAACGCGCCACCCAACCAATTACCACCTTTTTCGGACGATCCAGCAGCAGACTTGGCCGGAGGCTCAGTTGTAGACTCATCATCTTTAGTGCTGAGAGCAGAGAGTTCTTGGAGAAACCCGCTGGAGGGGCTCGACTCGTTGGGCACTATCTCGTCGATCGACTGCGTTCGAGGAGTGCCGGTAGGCGAGGCTGTTGGAGTGCTGGTAGGCGTTGCCGTAGGGTCTTGGATATCATCCGGTGTCCCAGTGCCCCTAACCCGCGCCTGGCTCCCCACGTTGTAACTATCCTGACAGGCATCGGTCCCGGTCACCATTACCGCGATCGAAATAAGGGCCATAGTGCTCGCAACTTTTTCTAAGAGACCCGTTTTCGACATACCTACTTCCTACCGTTAAAAGCCACACATCACCGATGTAGGTTAGCGTGATAATTGCGTTCTAAAAAGAGGGTTTTCAACCGGATTTCGGGGCCAAGCTAGCATAGAGCCCTGAGGGGCCGGCGGCCTCGCGCTTTCAGCAAGCCGGCGAGGCCGCCGGCCCTCCAATCTGGCAGGCGATACTTATGCGATTCGCACGAACCCGCCACGTTCGTTTCAATCGCTCCCGCGAAAATGACGCGATTCGCACGAGCCCGCGACGACCGTTTCAATCGTTCCCGCGAAAATGACGCGATTCGCACGAACCCGCGACGACCGTACCTGGAGGGCCGGCGGCCTCGCCGGCTTGTCGGAACCCTCTAACGCTCGTGGAGGGGCACCGGCCCCGGTGCCCGTTGCATCACAGCGGATACACCTCAGCGCTCTTCCCCATTTGATTTCGCGAAAACTCGCTTCAAGGCTATCTTTGAAATGACTTCTAGTGACTCACAACATCGGTAGCCGCTACAGAAGCGACATAGGAGATGAGATTCTCGACTTCATCAGGATTGTTACTCTTCGCAAAGTACCCCACCGCTCCATAGGCCTGGCAGGTCTTAGCCAATTCGGGAATTCGCACCTCGCTCATCGCCACAACTGTCGGACCCATTTGCGCGAGGCATTCAATAAGATCGAGCGCTTCGGTGATTACGTGGGTATCGACCAAAACAACTGTAGGTTGCCATGATTCAACAGTTGCCTTTGCGTCTTCAGTATCGCCGAGCAACTTGCATTCCACCGAGAACTGGCTGCTGTACATCTCCGCGTGAGCCTTAATATGCTCGAAATGATCGGCGTGATCGTCGATCACAAGGAGCTTTACCTCCTTGCGCAACGCAGCTCCCATCATTTCGCCACTCGGCATAGTACGCATCGAAAAGCACCCAAAAGAAAACTTTCAAGGGACACCCGTCCCCTTCATACAGTAGGAGTCGGCCCGGTGGTGGAGAAAATGAAGCGGAAAAAGACAAACAGCACCCCGCGACACAACTTTTTTTCATAAGGTGCAGAAACCACATTGCCGTTTCTATCTTTTTTGCATATAGTATCGCAGTAGACTGTTTCATAAAGGGATTATGAAAACGAAAGCCCGTAAACAAGCGATTGAAACAAACCCCTCGTTTCAATCGAGCACTCTTGCTCCAGTGCAAAGACAAACCCTTGAATTTCTTCGCAATTTCCTTGCGGACAAAGGCTACGCACCTTCTCTCAAGGACATCGCCGAGTTCATCGGGGTAAAATCAGCCTCGACAGCTCACTTCCACCTTGAACGACTTGAAAACAAGGGGTTCATTCGTAGAGGCACTGACGGACTCCTTGAACTACTAGACCGGGTCACACCTGAATTAGGGCCAACGGCGGTTCCGCTGGTTGGCGTCATAGCCGCCGGACGTCCCATTGAGGCGATTGAGCAATCCTCAACGATTGAGATTCCACCAAGCATGATTGACGGCCGTGGAGAGGTTTACTGCCTAGAGGTGAGCGGAAACTCGATGATCGACGAGCATATCTGCGACAGAGATATCGTGGTCATTAAAAAGCAGGAGAATGCAGAGGATGGACAGATAGTAGTCGCCCTCCTTGAAGATGGGAGCGCAACTCTCAAGCGATATCGCCGATTAAAGAACGGCTCGGTAATGCTCATCCCAGCTAACCCAACCATGCAACCAATTACCGTTGATAAGGTAGCTATTCAGGGTCGCTTGATAGGTGTAATTCGGGAACTTCATTAGGTAGCGCCCAAGGCCTTAGGACAGTTATTTCTCTCTTTAGGAAACCGCTGTTTTAGGGCATCGTTACAAAGTCATAAGCGACACGAAATTTAAGAGAAGACTTTACTGAGTTAAGAGATAAGTAAGAACAAAGGAGAAAGACATGGAACTGTACGACCGCGACGGAAATGATTCAAACGGTGGAGAGAAAGGCAAGGCACTCTCAAGTGCGATATCTCAGCTAGAAAAGAAATACGGAAAGGGCGCCGTTATGAGCCTTGAGGCCTCAGAGGGGCAGGTCATGGATTCCCATTCAACAGGAAGCCTCTCCCTCGACCTCGCTCTCGGCATCGGAGGAATCCCAAAAGGTCGTATTTGCGAGATCTACGGGCCAGAGTCCTCAGGAAAAACCACCCTGGCGCTCAGCACGACCGCTGAAGTTCAACGTGCCGGCGGGACTGCTGTCTACATCGACGCGGAGCACGCTCTCGACGTAAACTACGCAAAGCGACTCGGAGTCGACACCTCCAAGCTTCTTGTGAGCCAACCCGATTGCGGAGAGCAAGCGCTCGAGATATGCGAAGCACTCGTCTCTTCGAACTCAGTAGACCTTATCGTTATCGACTCAGTGGCCGCTCTCGTTCCTCGGGCCGAGATCGATGGCGAGATGGGAGACCAACAACCAGGCTTACAAGCTCGCTTGATGAGCAAAGCGCTCCGAAAACTCACCGCGATAACAGCGAAGTCGAACACAACGATCGTCTTCATCAACCAGATCCGCATGAAGATCGGTGTAATGTTCGGAAGCCCAGAAACAACAACGGGCGGTAACGCTCTCAAGTTCTATGCCTCTGTACGACTCGACGTCCGACGTATCGGTCAGATCAAGGATCAGAACGACGTGACCGGAAACCGCGTCAAGGTGAAGGTTGTTAAGAACAAGGTTGCCGCTCCATTCCGTGAAGCTGAATTCGATATCATCTTCAACGAGGGAGTAAGCTTGATTGGAGAGATCGTAGATATCGGTGCCGATAAGGGAATCATCGACAAGGCAGGTGCGTGGTTTAGCTACAAAGGCGAGCGCATCGGTCAGGGTCGTGAGGGAGCTAAGCAGTTCCTTCGAGACAACCCAGAGATGGCGAAAGAGATTCGAACCCTCGTCCTCGATACACAGCACGCTAAGGCAGCCCAAGGGGCTCTTCAAGATGGCTCCAATCAGGACGACGTAGCGACCGAGAAGACGCCTAAGGGCAAGAGGAAGGTCGCGGCCAACAGCTAAATTCTTAGTTCCATTTCACGCACCGCAAGAGGCACAAACCTCCTGCGGTGCGTTTTTATTTGCGCCAAAATGAGGGTTCCCGTGAATCATTTCGAAATGATTCTTGAGTAGCCACTCCCCATTGTGGGACTATCTAAGGGCCTGCTCTGCAATGCTCATCCGATTGGGTGCATGACAGAGTTGGTTGTCTACCCCTCCAGGCTCTCCCGATGCTTCTTCGCGCTTCTGGCTCATTATACGAGCGACTCCACCTCATCTCCCTTGGCGCATCATGCCGTTATGCGATCGTCGCTGAGGATGGCTCAATTACGATTAGCGATCCTGGCACCTCAGCGCACGTGGCGGCCCTAGAGGAGCGGTTCGCTCGACTTAAATTATCCTTTTCAAAGATCAACCGAGTCATCATCACTCATCTCGACGCGGATCGGATCGGCGGACTATCTCTCCTCAGAAAAAAATTACCGAAGGTACAGGTGTACGGCACTGCAGCGATGCAGCAGCAACTCAAAAAGGCGGGCTTCGTAGAGAGCCTATGGAAAGAGGATGTAGCACTTTCAAAGATCTTCGGTGCTCTGGCACCGAAAGAGCCAGTCTCTCTCGATGAAGCCTCTCAAGCTCTGAAGATCGATAAGCCGCTTGTCGAAACCGACTCCCTTCAGATCGATGAAGATATCGCCATCAGAAGCATAACCACCCCAGGCCATCGTGCGCATTCGGTGGCATACATCGTAGTTCCACACGAGTTTGCCATCGTTGACGAGACCTTTGGGTACTATCACGGGCGGACGCTCTCTGCGCCCGGGGGAGATCACAGCCTACTCGACGCGGTAACATCTATTAAGAAGTTTAATCACCTCCAGCTCTCGGGAATCGGATTCAGCTATACCGGAGCAATTACGGGTGGCCTGGTGAAGAAGCACCTCGATTCGGTCGCTCAAAACACCACCGATCTGATCGCAGAGTCAAAGAGAGCTATGGCAAACGGCTTCTCGCCCGACGAGGTACACCAACAGATCAAGGCGTGGTTCTACACAACAACACTCAGAGACCCGTGCCTTATCGGTAGTCTTGAAAGCACCTTTAAAGCGGTGATTGGTCAACTCAGCAGGTAGCGCGGCTTACCAATTCAAACGAACGTAGACGAGCGCGTGGTCAGACGCCCCCTTCGGGTTGTACACCACTCCGGACTCGTACACGCCCTCTTTGAAAGCAGACCGCCACGCGTACGACAGGCTTTCAGCCGGCATTAAAATATCATCCAACCATGAATACTCCCCTTGGTAACTGAAGGTGCCAGGCACCTGCTTCGATCGTTCGTTGCGAGCAAAAACACTAAAAAGCCTCTGGGGAAGGGAGATGCCCGTTTTACACAGCGGCACTCCTCGCTTAGTGAGTCGGCAGCCTCCATCTTTTCGGAAGTTTGCAAGTACGAGAGAGCCTTCTAATATCCGCGCGCTGGCCACATCAAAGTTACCATTTCTATCACCCAGCACAACGAGGATAGATTCTCCAGAAGCAAACGACTGTTGGTGACGAGATTCAACGATCCTTCGAAGAGCCTCCGCCATCTCCATTCGATACGTTTCAAACTCAAGCCCTGTTGGATCTGAGGCCCCTCCCCTCTTCGATTTGAAATGAAAGTTCACAATCGATATCGTTCGAGGCTCTCCACCATCTCGACTCGCGACAGTGAGCTGAAGCTCCATAGGAGTTCGTTGAAATACTCGTGGACGCTCCTTCTCACCTATAATTGGCAATTCAATTTTGGCGTACGAAAGTGCGCTTACCACCGTCGCTCGGTCCTGCGCGATTAAGTATCCGAGCGTCATCTTCCCCTCAGCTACAGGAGCCACACGTGAAATAAAGATGCGATTCGTTACGCGTCGAAGCTGAGCCGCAAGTTCATCGAGTGCCGCCTTCGCGTCAGCCTCTTTCTCGCCCATCACCTCCTGCATCGCGATCACGTCGCACCGAGCCGTGAGAAATCGCTTCGCAAGCTCCTCAATCTTTAGCTCATGCTCCCCCTTCGTGGTATTAGGAGCTCGGCTCTTTACGGTTTCGTACGTGCCGAAAAGCTTCAAATTCTGACTGCAGATTGTAAGATCAACGAGCCCTCGGGGGTCCGTTCCAGGAGCTACGTATTTTGTGGGAGCCCTCTTCTTTTCTTTTTTAGCCGAGCCCTCTTCCGCAGAATGCTCCTCCTTACTCTCTACCTTGGCCTCCTCCGCGAGCGATAGCAAAGGCCAGACAAAGGCCGCGCTTACAACACAAAAGGCGAGCGCTACCGAAGGAATTGTCTTTTTAATTAGATAGAACATGAACGTACTCTCCACGTGTTCCTGTTTTGTCTGCTCGGCGCATCAAAGACAGCCTCAAGAGCTTGTCGCGTATCGATCGCTCCCTGCACCTTCAAGATCGCGAACCGTCCTATTAACATCGCGTCGACGATATCTTGATGTTTTGTGAGGCTCACTTCCCCTGCGTCTATACCGAGACGTTGGAGGTCAGCAGCGTACAAGTACTGCACGGTTCGAACCGCGGCGGCTTTTACCTGCACACGCGGCAACTGCTTACCCTTCAAACCCATAACCTCATATTGAACTGACCGCGGATTGACCCTCCCCGGCACCGTGACCCCACGACCACGACCGGCCGCCTCAAAGAGCCCCCTCACCTGCTCAACCTTGATGGCGTTATGAGGATCTTTCATGGTCGTCGGCGCTTCACACACCATAACATCCTGATTCCCAAGATTCAGGCTGGTCACGATTTTCCCAATGTGGCCCTGCAGCTTCTCCAGCCGGGTAGCCAAAGCCACTGAGGGTGGGTCGCTCTTAATCTTTCCCACGGCTAACACCTCGCCCCCTTTCACAGAGAGCAGCGCCCACCCTGAGCAGGTCAGGCTCGGGTCTATCGCCATAAGGTATCGGTAGGAATCCATAGGTGAATACTACGCCGCTCAAGAGGTTGTAGCCATACAGTCTCTTAATAGATTCAACATGATGCCCCACCATCGACCGTCAAGGGACGTGGCAGATTCCCTACTACGTTCATTCCGGGGCTGGGTGGACAGCCCCCTTCCTCGTTGCTATAACCCCCCGACGGGCCTAAGGGTATCGGAACAGTTTCTGATATCCGAGGCCTGCGAGGAGAGTCCCTCCTCAGCAATTCATTTTTCCGACCTTCAGCGGCCCACAGCTCCTCTCATAGAGGGACAATGGGTGCCTCCCGAGATAATCGGATACGCTGAGAAATAGTTGTCGGAACCGTTCGCACGCGGAGAGAAAGATGGAACATGAAGTTTTAACTGACCTATTCGCGAAGATGCTGCGCATCCGCCGATTCGAGGAGGAGGCGGCTCGCCTCTACACCGAGAAAAAGATCGGTGGATTCCTGCACCTTTACATCGGACAAGAAGCCGTCGCCGTAGGGACGATCTCGGTTCTTAAAGACACCGATTACATCATGACTGGGTATCGCTGCCACGGTCACTACCTCGCTCGAGGTGGGTCTGCTCGCGCAGGCATGGCTGAGCTTATGGGCAAAGAGACCGGCTGCGCTAAGGGTCGCGGCGGTTCCATGCACTTCTACGATGTAGAGCGTCGCTTCATGGGTGGATGGGGAATCGTAGGAGGCCAAGTTCCAGTAGCCGCCGGACTCGCCTTCGCCGAGAAGTATAAGGGCGAAGATAACATCGCTGTCGTCTATCTTGGGGACGGCGCTATCAACATCGGTTCGTTCCATGAAGGGCTTGCGCTCGCGGCTCTCTGGAAGATCCCATGCGTGTTCATTATCGAGAACAATCAGTTCGCGATGGGAACACCACTTGAGCGAACCGCTTCAACTGAAGACCTCTCTATCCGAGCTCTTGCGTACCCAATGGCTCGTGAGACCGTTGATGGACACGATATCTACGCGGTTCGAGCAACGATGCACGCGGCGGCAAAGAGAGCGCGTGAGCAGCATCTGCCGACCCTCATCGAAGCGAAAACATATCGCTATCGTGGCCACTCAATGGCAGACCCAGCGAAGTACCGAACCAAAGAAGACGTCGACGCATGGCGCTCGCGAGACCCGATCAAGGTTCTTGGAGAGACCATGGATTCTCAGGGTATGAAGGACCTCCGCATTCGAATAGAGAACGAGATCGAGGAAGAGATCCAAGATGCCGTTCGATTCGGAGAAGAGTCGCCATTCCCAGCACCAGAAACAGCCTTGGATTACACATATGTCTAACGCCATGTTACACGACACACAGTCCCAATCAGCAGTTCGAGAGATCGCAATCCGTGATGCCCTAAATGAGGCGATGACGGAGGAGATGGTACGCGATGAGCGAGTATTTCTCGTCGGAGAAGAGGTAGGCAACTACAATGGGGCATACAAGTGCTCTCGTGGAATGCTTGACCAGTTTGGTCCGAAGCGTGTCATCGATGCACCGATCGCGGAGAACGGATTCACCGGTATCGGTATCGGCGCCGCGATGGCGGGTCTTCGGCCGATCGTAGAATTCATGACCTTTAACTTTTCGCTGGTAGCGATCGATCAGATCCTGAATACAGCGGCAAAGTCTCGATTAATGTCCGCAGGACAGCTCTCTTGCCCGATCGTATTCCGAGGAGCTGGTGGAGCAGCGTTCCAGCTAGGCGCGCAACACGCCAACTCCTTCGAGCACTTCTACGCGTATACGCCAGGTCTAATCGTAGTAGCGCCAGCGACTCCATATGACATGAAGGGGCTCCTCAAGAGCTCTATCCGTGACGACAATCCGGTCTGCTTCTTTGAATCAGAACTTACCTATGGAATGAAGGGCCCAGTTCCGACTGAGGAGTACGTCATCCCAATCGGTAAAGCCGATATCAAGCGCGAAGGTTCGGACGTTACGATCATCACATGGTCGAAGAACGTATTCCTGTGCCTCGAAGCTGCGGAAGCACTCGCCCAACAGGGCATATCGGCTGAAGTGGTCGATTTGCGAACCCTCCGTCCATTCGATCGCGAAGCGGTGCTTACTTCAGTAGCTAAGACCAACCGCTGCGTCGTTGTTCAGGAGCAGCACGAGATAGCGAGTTACGGCGCTTTCATGAGTCACTTCATCTCTCGTGAGATCTTCGACGAACTAGACGCGCCAGTCGGACTGGTTTCTACCCTTGAGGCTCCGATGCCCTACTCGAAGGCACTCGAAGTAGTGCTCCTTCCGAGCGTGGCTCGAATCGTTCAAGAGGTGAGAGCAGTCTGCGGCTAACCCGATAAAGCAAACTCTAGAAGAGGCGCTGCACATGCCGGTTATTTCTTTTAAAGAGAAAACGCCGACTGTCAGCGCCTCTGCTTTTGTAGCCCCTGACGCATGGGTTATCGGCGATGTCTCAGTCGCTGATGACGTATCGGTATTCTTTAACGTCGTGCTTCGAGGTGATATCGAGAAGATCGCGATCGGTCGTGGCTCCAATCTGCAAGAGCACGTACTCGTACATACAAGCCACGGCATGAATCCCGCGACAGTCGGCGAAGATGTCACGGTTGGGCATCGCGCCATCATTCATGGATGTACGATCGAGGATCGCTGCTTGATCGGCATGGGAGCGACGATACTCGACAACGCGGTCATCGGCGAAGGCTCTATCGTTGGAGCTCATACACTCGTAACCAAAGGAACTATCGTTCCGCCCGGAAGCCTCGTCATGGGAACCCCCGGCAAGGTAATCCGCCCGCTCAATCCAGAGGAGACAAAAAGCCTCCTCACCTCGGCGAAGGGGTATCAAGATTTGGGCGCCTATTATCGGAGCGTCTTGCCTCGATAACGGCCTGGAGAGCCGGCGGCCCGTCTCGCCGGAGGCTAGCCGAGGCCGAGCCTCGCCGGCTTGTCGCGACCCGTGACATCAATCACGTCGAAACATTTGTACCTGCGGCCGGCGAGGCCGCCGGCCCTCCAATCCATTCCACGTTGCATTTGTGGCCACGATAATTATGCGACTCGCTCGAACCCGCGACATTTTCACCTGGAGGGCCGGCGGCCTCGCCGGCTTGCCCACCACCCTAAAACGATCAGATTAAGACTCCCAATGAGAACAAGAGTCCCAAAGACCATACAACTATTTGAATAAAGATCGAGAAATGCCTAGCATACTTCCATAAGGACCCCGTCCTTTTGTTCATTACAATTTCATCTGGGTATCGACATCAAAGAATAAAGGTCTTTTTGTCGCAGCTCTAGGCGTCTCGATAAGCACACGTGCTTCTCAAGACGCTTAGAGATTGCGAGCTTTTTCGCAGTCGGCGTTGTTTCCAATTTGGAGATACTCCGATGAAGAATGTACTTTTGGTCCTCGTGCTGGCCCTGTTGTCGTCGACCTGCTACGCGAGAGATCAACTCCTCGCGCAGCAATACGATCGTCTCGCTCGCACAGAGCGTGACAAACAACACGCTGCCGAGGGACGGGGTGATTTCGCTGCGGCTCAGGCTCACAAAGCCACCGCCGATCAACTGACGGCGGCGAGTCGTCTGGCCAACAGCCCCGGCTTTCAGCCAGGGATGATAGCATTGCCTGGCGGAACATCCCCGGCGCCAGTACCGGCCCAGGTTTCCCCGTCTGTATCGCCCGGAATCATAACGGTTCCCGTCCCTGTTCCGGTTCCAGTTCCAGTAGGCCACCAGGTGTACGGAGGGAATTACGGAGGGAATTATTATCGGAACGGTAACGGTCTGCGGCAGGTGAACAACCAGCTCCAGCAAGTGAACCGCGCCGTGAATACAATCCGGGCTATCGGCAGATCTTTCCGCTGATACTCCTTGGGCCGCCCTCAAAGGTTTTTTTAAAACTTTGATGTCGGCCCATCTTTTTTTCTTCTGTTCTCAATCGTTCTATCAGATTCGGCAAACAACTCTTGAAAGAGGCTTGTAGATACCCCTACGAGACGGCCGATCCAACCGACCCAACTGGACTACCTAAAATCTCTAAAATTCAGCCAGCCCTTTGACTTCTTTACGCCGAGCTCAGCGATCGTCGCGTTCGCCTCGTGCATCGCTCGCGCCATATCTTCAACCAATTTCGACATCACGGAGCTGTGCGATCGCAAGAGATCTTCAAAGTCATCTCGCTCGAATACCATGCACACCGTTGGCTTGGCGGCGACTACAGACGCCATACGCGGCGCGCCAGTAAGCGCGGCGAGCGCCCCGAATATCTCCTCGGGTTTTATCTTTCCAACCTTTGCGCCATGCGCAATCACATCAGCGTCACCATCAACAAGACACATCACCTCATGGCTGAATTCACCCTCTTGAAGGATCGTCTCACCCGCTTTGAACGAACGATATTGTGGTGTAGGAGGAACCATCTTTGATTTGACGTGCGCATACCAAGAAAAGTACCGCGCTCCCGCCGCTGTCGCGAGCGCGCTCCAGCGATAGAGCATCGTCGGATCCTGCATAAAAAGTCGGCTCACCTCCACATTTTCAACCGCCTCGAGTTGACACCCATCCCCCTCTCCTACGAGGCTTAATTCCGGTGACGGATTGAACCAGGGGCCCAATACGGCTGGCGCTTCCAGTGAAAACAGCTCTTTTCCATCAAAGGTAACGGCGACGGAACCAGCTTTAACAACCCAGAGATATCGTTCATCGAAGGAGAACTCCTCCTTTGCCGCAACGATCTTCTGTATACGTGCCCCCTCAACGCGCGGAAGAACCTCGCCAACAAACTGTTCCGTCAACGCAGTAAGATCTTCCGGATTCTGAAACCAATGAATAGTTGATACCATGGGGCCTCCCGTAAGCTGTTCGGAAGGAAGGTCGACCCCAAAGGGTAAAGCCTTAATATGTTGGCTCCCAAAAACCAGAAATTCACTGAGCCAGACGGTACTAAACGACCTTACATAGGCCCTTTAGCTCACAAAAAACACACCAGAGACAGGGAACTCTTCCTATCCGGGAGCGCTCAGTAGTATATCTCTTTGTACGAAACGTAGGCTTCCAACGACCAAGAGGAAACACAGATGGATTCAGCAAAGATTCGAAAGTTCATGCAACTTGCGGGGCAAGGTGTTCAAGAGCGTCTTATCAGCAGCGATCCGAAGACTCGCGCACTCGGAGCACAGCTCCTCCTCTCAGAGGTTCTTGAATATGTCATTCGTGGCCTTGGCGTGGTTCCGCAGATCAACGGCGCGCCTCTCACGGATCCTGAAGCCGTAACGTACGAGCCGGTGAATACGCCTGATCCCGAAGAGATGGTCGACGGCCTCGCCGATGTCGCCTACACGATGTACTGGAACGAGTGCGCCTTCGGCATTCCCCTCAAGCACGCTTTTGAACTCGTCTGCGACAACAACCTCGAAAAGTTCGTGTGTCTTCCAACCTGGACTCGCGGAGAATGCGAGCTCCAAAAGAGTGATTGGGATTGCGGTCTCGGCATATCGTGGCCAGCAGAGGTAGCTAAGGTACAAGTTCTTAAGATCGATAACGACTACTTCGCCGTTGGAAAAGACTCTCGGGGAAAGGTGAGAAAGCCTTCGAGCTATCGGCCAGTAGATCTCACAGCGTTAGTGGCGAATTCGTAACGCTGACTATGCGACACGCTCGATGACTCTCGCACCCCACACGGTCCTCGTTCATGGCTTTTCACGAAGCCGATACGACATGATGCTCATGTCCAGACGGCTACAAAAACTGCTGCCTGACACCACAACGCACATCTTCGGATACAGGTCCCGTAGGCTCTCTATCCAAGAAGCAGCGAATGAACTAGCGCACTTCGTCGCTACCGTAACGAGGGGCGAACAGGTCTCTTTCGTAGGACACTCCCTCGGCGGACTCATCGTGAGAGCTCTCGACGCTATGGAGGCTCCCCCTGCGCCGATGCACCGACTCGTAACCCTGGGCAGTCCTCATCAAGGCTCCTCGATGGCTCGATTCCTTTCTCGATGGCCCCCTCTTCGATCGATCGGAGGCCCCGTCTTTCAAGAGCTAGGGGTTCCTCAATTACCGACAAGAACATCCGCGGTTCAGGTCGGGTGCATCATCGGCGCCAGCGGTACTCGTATCGGATTTTTCCCTCCTTTGAAGGGGGACAACGATGGACTCGTATCCGTTGAAGAGGCGATATTTCCGGCGTGCGTGTCCGAAATCCGCATCCCGGTCTTTCACGGATTCTTTCCTTTTAGCACCACCGCGACTCGCCTGACTGCTCGTTTTCTAGAACGAGGATCTTTCGCTTAAACCCACGAGTCGAACCAGATCCGCGATTCGTAGAGCGAGCGAGAGATCGGCAACGCACTCCAAAGTGGATACCAATAGATAAACATCACCACCGTAGCGAGCACCGTGACGAGCATAATGGGGGTCCGCACACTCTCCTTGAGGCGCTCCATCTGGAGGCAGGCCAAAACCACTCCAAAGACAAGCGCTGGATAGTAGTAATGATACATCGTAAGACGGGGACTAAAGGCCCACGGAAGGAATTGAAGAACAAACCCACCAAACGCTACGCGTTCTCCCCACCAAACGTTACGCCTAATTATCAAACGAAGGAGTATCCCTATAACTCCGACCAAAACGAGGAGCGAGGTGACGGGATTCGCCATACACAACACGCCCCGGATAAGGTCAGTCCCAGGGATCTCTTCAAACCCATACCAGATCGGTCGCAGAGAGAGTGGCCACGTCCACCACGAGGATTGGTATCGATGAGGCAGGGTCGCTTCAACCAAGTGATGCTCAAACATCGTCCGGTGATAAAGCCATACGCCTGATAAAAAGGAGCTCATGAATCTTCTGAGCGGTACGAACGCAAGAAGATACGCCACGAGGGTCGCCAGGAGAGAGATTACGAGCGAACTCGAAATCCGTCGGGGAAGGTCTCTACCATCCTTACGAAGAGAACTCAGCAACACCGAGAGAATAAGGGGAGCGAACGCGAGACCGATAAACTTGCACGCTATTGAACACCCGAGTAACAGACCCGCCCATACACTTCGGGCGCGGACGGCGCACAATAGCGCGCCAAAACCGAACGCTACACTGGGGGCATTTAAGATACCGACCCGAGCCTGAGTCACGCACAGGCCATCACACACAACGATAAGAGAGCACAGCGCGGCGCTCGTGCGCGAAGAGCCGAAAGCCATCATTAAGCGATAGAGTATTGCCACCAAGGCAATTCCGCTCAAACAGCTTGGCAACCTCCACGCGAACGGAGTGTCGCCAAACAGATAGATTGAGAGGGAGATCAATAATTTTCCAAGCGGTGGATGGGTCACCTCTCCAAGCGCGAGCCCCGCGAGCATATCTCTCGCCGAGGGCACGAAGTATACCTCATCAAAATACATCATTTCGGGCTGGCTGAGCCGTGTGCCGATAACAAACGCCGCCGATATCACCACGAGAATGAAGTACCACGAACGCAATGATAGATAATTTTCAGAATATTTCATCATGACTACCCGATGTGGGTATTACTGCCCACCCTGCTCGGATCTACCGACAATCCGCCTCTAACGATAGAGATAAACTCAGGCTCTTGGAGTAGCGCCTACTTCATTTGTCCGCACTGAGGCATAGGAGACCTTAATGAATTGCAATCCACCGAGCCATACGACGGGGCGATTTTATAACATGGGCAGGACGGATACTTATCTCCGCAGCTCGGATCAGTACTTGGAACAACCGGACACGCGCTATCAAACGAAATACACTTCGGTTGCGGCACTGCCGCCGCACAGTCAGCGACCCCGACAGCCGGATCATTGGTCCAACAAGGGCAATTCGCGTATCTGCGCGTACTATCTTTGCATGCCGGATTGTCACCTTTCCAAAGCGGACACGCATCGCCGACGAGAACGCACGCACAACTACCACTCTTCACGGCGGGTAGATATCCGGCCGAGCACTTGTTGGTGACCACGCCACCTGTGGATACACTACATCTGCCTCCCGGAGGCGATTGGACGCAGCTGTCCGAACAGACACACGATCTATTATCAAACGCCTGACCGGAGAGATCCTCTCCAGTATGCTGATCACGAGGCACTCCAGATGGACATCCGAAATTGTCTGTGGCCGGGTCTTGAAAGCAAGCTTCGCACAATTGACAGCTACAGTAGAAAAACGATCCAAATCCGATCTGCGGAGATCTAGGCGCGATACAACTATTGTTCTGAAGAGTTCCGGTCGTGGGGCTCACCACACAGTAACCGCCACCGCTGCCGCCACCGCCGCCACCGCCACCGCCACCTCCGCCAGAAGTAACTGTACATTCAGCAGAGCAATTAGCCCCACCGTCGCAAGCCTCGCGATTATTGACAACGCCGTCACCGCACCATTCGAGCTTACAGCTGTTACAGCTACAGTTCTTGCCTGCTGGACACGCGCCTGGAGGAATGGATCCATCACACGCCTCGGCATCTTCTAGGACGTTATTTCCACAAGCGGGTTCAAGGCCCGGCATACACGAATCTTCCGAAGTTAGGCACTTGGCCCACGATACGTTAGGGGAGTGTGAATAGAAGAATGAATTTGGATCGGTTGGTCGTCCAGGATTTGACGGGCATGCGCTCTCGAGTGAGAGACAAACCCCCACACCATTTCCACGCGTAGCGTCTGTAGTGTCAGTACCACCATCAGGACAGCAGTTCTCTTCGGCGCACGTAGTTACCTTTCCAGACACCGGATCCGTATAGTTTGCGTTCGGTCCCCATGCCGTTGTGCGATAGCATTTCACCTTGCCAGTAACTGGATCGGCGGCATCACACTTCACCCGGGCAAGGGTCTTACATCCACCACCACCGCACTCGAGCTTACAACCGACACACTTACATCCCGGGGTACATCCCGCAGCACTGCCGTTTCCAGTATCGCACTGCTCTCCGGTCTCAAGAATGCCATTGCCGCACTGAGTGGTCGGACATTGTTCGGTCTTAGCACCCGGACACGCGGCACCCCCGTATGCTGGTTGCTGCGATATTGTGGGATTACTGGTGTAGGAGGTACCGGATGCGCACGAAGCTGGCGGAGCGCTCCATCCACTCACCACACACTCCTTCTTACAATCTGAAGGATTCGAAAGTGGCCACTGAGCACACCGATAGGACCCACTCACGGTGCCCGTTCCGGAGAACGAAGAGACAGTATTAGAGTTCGCCCCCGTGCTCTTCGAGCAGAGATCCGACGCCAGGCTTCGCATCATACAGCTGTAGTACGCCGAACCAACGCTTCCGCTGCATCGTTGAGAAGCGCCAGGCCGTACGAATTTGTCATCCCAAACCTGATCTGTACCCGTTGAACAGAATACGTATTCATTACCCTGACCGTTTGGATCATCAAGCGAACACGTAACCTGCGGCTGGTCTTGACATCCACAGGCTGGCCCAGTCACCGTTTGAGAGAGCACCGGACACGCTGCCCCTCCGCCCACTTGCGGCTGCGTTATCTTTCGAGTCTGCGTAACGGTGGTTCCACAGGCAACGGTCGCCGGTTCCCACGGACCAACCTGACAATCAAGCTGCCCCGGTGCGCACGATCCTGGCATTGTACCGATTACATTAAACGGTTTACCGTAAGCGCTCCCTGGACACTTCTGAAACGGCGTCGCGGAGCATACGCAGTATCCGGGCATCTCATACCTCGAACTCGTTGAGCCAACATCAGCACACACGGTTCTACAAAGCGCCGTTCCCTGATCCGGGGGAAGAAACGCCTGTACCGTGTATCCACACGTGCATACGCCTGCCGGACACCGAATCACATTGCGAGTCGCAACACAGGTCGGCGGGTCTATGGTGCACGGACACGAATAATCAAAGCACGGGTCAGGGCTCCCCCCCGGACATTCAGCCGCGCCGCCCCGCGTACAATTCCCTTGACCATCACACTTCGCCAAAGGCTGACAACAATTCGTGCGCGGCCCCATGCTTTCACATGAGGTCCCTTGCGGCTGATTTAACACGGCCTGCTCACAGACACCTGTTCCAGTTCCCGAGATCTCTCTACAGATCAGGCTATCATTGGTGCATAGGTCGGCTACCGTCGCCCGACACTCCGCCCCAACCGCGATACAAGGGTTCGTGATACCCGTAGCCGGATCGGAATATGAGCAGCATATAGGAGCCGAGCGAGCATCCTCGGGACTTGAGAGGGTCGGGGCTGCTAAGCCCACAGGCACACCAAGGAAGCAAAAACTCACCGCAGTGAGAGTACTTAACAACGTGCGTAGTGCAAAAACTCTTAGATCCATGTCCTTCGCCGAGTGTGTTTTTGAGGTCGGAGTGCCCAACCCAGGAGGCTCCCTCTTTGGGAGTCTCATCGCCGCAAAGTAGACTCTGGCTATTCTGTCGCCACTTTTCCGCTCCTCCTTTAGAAGAGTGCTCGCAAAAACCTCTTCTGGAAAGGATATTTTTCCCTTAGCCGGGCTACTTTTTTTCCCTTCCGCTGTAGCCGGGCTACTGGATTCCCCTATTCCCCTGTAGCCGGGCTACTTGTTCCCCTGTAGCCGGGCTACTTTCACCTGTAGCCGGGCTACTGGATTCCCCTGTTCCCCTGTAGCCGGGCTACTCTGTTCCCCTGTAGCCGGGCTACTTTCCCCTTCTCCGTTGAGAATCAGGCGTAACAAAATCTGAATCAAAGAAGAGGCTCTCCATCGAGTCTCCTTATCGACATCGACGTAACGTGCACCAGCTTTCTGACACGCATTCAATCCCACCTTGCACCCGAATCGGCATCACGCAAACAGATCAATAATGTTCGTATGCTTTTCGTCATCGCTGCATGAACCGGGTTCCTCTACCGTTAGCATTCAAGCAGCATGCAAAAGCAACATCTCTCCCAATAAAAAGCGAAGCAAGATGCTGTAACAGACAAAGAAGATCTGCCGCACCGCCGTTAGCCTGTTTGGCGCCAAGTTAGTAAAACCTTACAACTCGCTCTCGTCCATTCCTCACACAATTTGAACAATTCAAAACTTGATCCCGACACAGCGGTAGGGCATCTTCTTGCGACTCTAGCACTATGCGAATGGGAGATCGGGAATAACGATGAATAGCGTTGCATTCAGCTCATTAAACCCGCCTCCGAGAGAATCCATATCTGCAGCAGACGTCTTTTCTGCAAGCGACGGTCTCTTGGCACCAATGCTACCGTTAGCAAGCAAGCTCAACGAACTTCTTAGAGACTTACCGTCACTAACCACACTCATTATGGCGACATCCAAAGAGGAGAATGCACTCCTTTCCGCCAAACTGGGGGAGATTGCCGAGACACTGAGCACTTTAACGGAACAGGTCGACCCGAACGAGGACCAAGCGGTTCGAGCCCTTGAGCATGCCGACATAATTGCGAACGACCGAATAACAAGGGGATTTATTATCCTTAGGAACAAAGAGATTCCTGAGGGTGTTGGCCCATTATCTCCAAAGGAACACGTGGAACTTGCCCACGCGATGGAGGAGAAACGACACGCTTTCTGGACGAAGCTCTACGAGGTGCCGTTCGTTCAACGAGAGACCATCGCAATCCTTAACTCCTTAGAGACTAAGCAGGGTAAGATATCTACAATCATATTCCCGCCTCACACCCACGAATATCGCTCCGCCAACAAGTCGACACGAGATTCAATGCTCTGGGAATCGACAAGAGACTCCCTCGAGCAAATACGGAAACTGGGAGACCACACGAACGCCGGAATCGGTTCTGACTATCGAAAGGAAGTGGCGGCTATCCTCGCTCGCACTCCCTTAGCACCCGAGCATGCATTAGTCTTGGCCTCTGAGTGTAAACGGAAAGCTCAGTCACTTATCGACTCGGAGATTAAAGACTCGAGTCAAAATCCTCCTGTTGAATTTCAGGCCTCCCTGGCTGACTTTGGAGCCTCTGCTTTAAAAGTCCGCGGCTTTATCGCTGAACTCAACCGCCTGGAGGAGCCCTATATTCGCTTAAAAAATTACATGGTGATGTCGCTCACTAATCTTGCCCACTCGGTGATCAATCGAAAGAAACTCACCAACTTCAAGGAAAAAACCGATCTTTTTCAGTCGGGCGTAGTGGGTATCATGCGAGGTGTTGAGCGCTTCGACCCTGGATATGGCACCAAGCTCACTACCTATGTTTTCGAGTGTATAGCTCAGGGAGTACGAGCCGAGCGCGGCGTGGGCGCCTTTGCCGTTTCGGTACCACTTCGGAAGCAACAGGCATTTTTTAAAGTTCGGGCGCTGTGTAATCAACATGAGAGCTCGACTGAATTGGTGGAAATTGCTTCACAACAAGGAATCTCAATACAAGATGCTTTTGCATTCGTAGCTCTCTTGTCCCCAGCTCGCAGCCTCGATTTTCGACCAGATGAGTCGGGCGCGACCTCTATGTCGCTTCATCAACTTGTCCCTGATAAGAACACACCGGAAAACGATGAGGCTGTGTATATCGAAGATTTAAAGCGAGAGATCTCGATGGCATTCCGAAATTTAAATCTTACGGAGCGCCAAATCCTATCATTGGCCTACGGCCTAGAGGGAGGAACTCCCAAAACTGATGCTGAAATCGGGGTTGAGATTGGCATGAGAACCGAACGGGTAAAAAACTTTCGAACCCGTTCTCTTACTCGCTTAAAAAGAGCCCCGGATGCGCAAAGGATTAACGAGCTTTATGGAACTCGTTGAGTCTTTTATCCTGTAGCCGGGCTACTTCTTATCCTGTAGCCGGGCTACTTTTTTATCCTTATCCTGTAGCCGGGCTACTTTTTTCGTCCCTCCCCACAACTCTCCAACCATTTCCCCGAATAGGTCCTCATGGGGAACAAGATGAAATATCACCCTCACGGGAGCGTGTTGTTTTGCACGTTCAGCCTTGAGGAGGGGGTGCTGCTCTTAGCTAATCCGCTGTGTCAAGCGATCGTGAAGAGCTGCCTTGCTGCAGCATGCGAGCTGTACCCCGTTCGAATCTGCCACATCATCGTAGAGTCAACGCATATCCACATTGTTTTGGTGGTCATAAATCCCGATCACGTCGAGGCATTCTTTCGCCATTTCAAAACTGAATCAGCACATATGATTAACGGGCTCCTGGGGCGAAACAAGCGAACCCTTTGGTGTGGGGGCTATGATAGTCCAATCGTTCTCACCCCTACGAGAGCTCTCATAGCGATAGCATATCTCTATTCGAATCCAGCTAAGGACAACTTGGAAACCTCAATCGACAGCTATCCCGGGTTCTCCTCCTGGAAGATGTTTCAATCAGGTAAGCTAACCCGTCATTGGAAGCGTTTAAGGCGTCCTCAGTTTACCCCCATCACACGAGACGCAAATAACCTACGAGGATACACAAAGCTTGCAGGCGCGATCCTAGATGCCTCGGACGAGGTGCAAACATTTACGCTTGAGCCGAACGCGTGGATGGAAGCGTTTGGCTATCGCTCACCGGAACAACAGCAGAAAATTAACGAGCTGTTGATCGCGCATATCAGTTTGCTTGAGCAGCGGGCTGAGAAGAAGAGAGTGCGGGAGAAGAAGCGCGTATTCGGCAGAAAGCGTCTTCTTACGCAGGTATTCGATATCACCTATCGCCCCAAACGAAAGGGGCGTCGGATGTGGTGCCTGTCAGAGAAGCGCAGTGTGCGCGTTGAGTTCATCCGATTCTTTAAAGCGCTCATGCAGAAGGCGAGAGCGGTTCGGGAGAGGTGGAAGCTTGGGGATGTTACGGTTCCGTATCCCCCAGGTCTGTATCCACCATCGATGCCGAAGCTCGCCAACGCGCTTGGACGGTAGTTTTTCTATCCACTAGTTTTGTGCGTTCTCCGATTCGCAGCGCATACGTGTATCTAGAGTCACCGCGTACAGAGATTCCCTCCATTTGGCCGGATAGCTTGATCCCTCTAGCACTCGGGGTTCCTGGGTCTTTCTTCGACTCTTTAGTGCGGTAGCCCCGGTACAGAGTCGAGAATCGAGTCGAGAGTCGAGGGTACAGAGTCGAGAGACGAGACCACGAGAAGAGCCGCCTAACAGACTAAATTCGCTATTATTTTCCACTAGCCATCTCACTGCGAGTTTTTCTCAACCTTCTCGGCAGTTATACCGATTCTCTCTATGGTGTTAGGCACTTGCTCTGATTTTAGACGTAGGGCAACGTTCTCTCACACGATGACAAAGGAAGTTATAGAGTCGCACCCTTGAATACCGCTGCTAAAAAACAACCCGAATCTACGGTGATCGCCATTACCGGCGGAATCGGTTCTGGCAAATCCGTTGTCACAAAACTCTTTGAACAATGGGGCGCGAAGATAGTTGATGCCGATATCCTTGCTCGAGAGGTTGTGAAACCCGGCAGCGAGGGACTCCGGAAAGTGCTAGAAAACTTTGACGACATGATGCTTGCCGATGGATCTCTTAATCGACCAAAGCTCGCCTCGATTATCTTCTCGGATCCAGAAAAAAAGAAGCTTCTCGAATCGATCCTCCATCCACTTATTCGCAAAAGTTGGCTTGAGAGGCTTGAAGAGCTCAAAAAAACTGGGGCGCCACTGATCGCGTACGTCGTTCCTCTCTTTTTTGAATCAACCTCTGACATGCCCGAAATTCAACAGGTTGTTCTGATCTCAGCTCCCGAGGAGACCCGCATAGAGCGAATCATGAATCGCGATCAGTTCCCGCGTGACCTTGCGGAATTGAGAATTCGCGCACAACTTCCCGATAGCGCCAAAGAGGCGAAGAGTGATTTCGTTATTAAAAATGACTCAACGCTTGAGGAACTCGTAGAGAAGGCGAGTCAGGTGTTTTCTTCTTTGGCGTTAGGATTTTGATACTCAAAATCGAGATCGTCCCGTATGGTAGCATTATCTCTTTAGGCCCCCTGTGAACGACAACAAAAGCACCCCCGATATATCGCCCCCCCGCCTGCGATTTAACATCGGCGCAACGCGAATCGATTGCGGTCGAGAGCCATCGATAGAGGACTATGAAGGGCTAGAAACTCTCGATTCATATTTAGTAGACTATTCACGTGCTCAAACGACACCCGACCAAGAAGAGCTGAACGCCTGGCTGCTTCAACAAGCTATAGATGGAGCCTCGATTCTCCATGTTGGGGCCGGAAACTCATCAGTCGCACGGCTCTCGGCTTCGCGCGCTCGTTGGATTACGTCGGTTACAGTTTCTAAGAACGAAAAAGAGGTTGCGGAAAGCCTCGCTTTAGCGAACTACTCCTGCGCATTGATAAACAAGTATAGCACCTCTTTTAGTAATTCCTTACCGGCCATTCGATATGACTTCATACTCGACAACAACCTCGCAAGTTTCGTGTGCTGTCAGAGGCATTTCGAGACCTATATGAGGGGCTTAGTGTCCCTCATGGCAGAGGACGGAATATTGGCGACCCATTGGCTCGGCATGCAATGGATCTGCGAAGCTGACGCGTTCCGTGTTGACGCCGCGTGGCGACTCGACGCCCACACCCTAGGCATAATCGCAGATGCGTTTTGTCTCACTACAGAGAGGCACAGCGACACATTCCTTATAAAACGAAGGAAGCCTTCAGGGAGATAATTCGGCCGGACACCACGCGCGAACACATAGTGTCCGTCGCCTTTAACCTCGTTTTCCGATGGAAACGTAGTCAGACAGAGCAGGGCCAGTGTAGATCTGTCGCGGACGATTGATCTTATTGCCTGGCTCCTTGCTGTACTCCTTAGCGTGCGCGATCCAACCGGGCAACCGACCAAGCGCGAACATCACCGTGAAGGCTACAGTTGGAATGCCCATCGCCTTGTAGATAATACCGCTGTAGAAATCGACATTCGGGTAGAGCTTACGCTCAATGAAGTACGAATCTTTGAGAGCAGCCTCTTCGAGCTCTTTAGCGATGTCGAGAAGTGGATTCGATATCTTCATCTTGTCGAGAAGCTTATCACATGCAGCTTTCAGGATCTTGGCGCGAGGATCAAAGTTCTTGTAGACGCGATGACCAAAGCCCATGAGCTTAAAGTCACTATTCTTGTCTTTCGCCATCTCAACGTACTTCTTCACACTCTCGCCACTGTTGTGCATCTGCTGAAGCATGTCGATAACCTCTTCATTCGCGCCTCCGTGGCGAGGCCCCCAAAGGGCACAGATACCCGCTGTAATCGCGGCGAAGAGATTCGCTTTACTACTAGCAACCATTCGCACAGTGGAGGTTGAACAGTTCTGCTCATGGTCCGCATGGAGGATGAGCAAGAGATTTAAAGTCTCCGTCATCACCGGATCAACCTCGTAGTGCTCTGCCGGGGTTGAGAACATCATGTGCAGGAAATTCTCACAGTACGACATATGATTCTGCGGATACATCAGGGGCTGACCGATAGATTTCTTGTAAGCGGACGCCGCGATGGTTGGAAGTTTCGCTAAGAGCCTCACGGTATTGAGCGTGAACTGCTCGTCTTCAGTCCTCTCCTCCTCGTGTTGATAGAAGGTGGAGAGTGAGGAAACTACGGAAGCTAGGATCGCCATCGGATGAGCGTCTCGAGGGAATCCATCGTAGAAGCGCTTGATGTCCTCGTGGATCATCGTGTGACGACGAACTCGATTCGTAAAGTTGTCCAATTCAGCGACCGTTGGCAGATGACCATCAATAAGGAGGTGCGCCGTCTCAAGAAACGTACTCTTCTCGGCTAATACTTCGATAGGAATACCTCGATACCGGAGAATGCCCGCCTCACCATCGATAAAGGTGATAGTGCTTGAGCATGCACCGGTATTCATGTACCCGTTGTCGAGGGTTACGTATCCCGTCTTGGCACGAAGATTAGAGATATCGATCCCCTTTTCGTTCTCCGTTCCAACGACGACTGGCAACTCAATGCTCTGTCCTGCGAGTTTAAGCTCTGCTTTCTCGGACATTTTTCTCTCCTAAAAACTGGTACTCGTAACGCCTACCTATTAAGACGCTTCAGTAAACCTGCGAGGCTCCGTGTATCATTATTTCTCTCATAATACATCCCACCCCGGTCCCTGCTACGTATCGGCGGAATAACCTAAACTCTTCAGCTAAATCGGCGAAGCTCGGATCGTTCTAGTCAGCAAAACAGTAGACCGAAAAATAGGCGCTCTCTTTTATGCTTGAGCTCGATTCCTATCGCTCGCCGCAGCATCCAAAGAAGACCTTAACCCTTGAAGAAGCCCCGTTGATGTTCTGACTGCCATAAGGAATAAGCATGGGGGAGGAATCATTTGTTCCTCACTACACGGAGACATAATGCCACTGCACCGAATGCCACTGCACCGAACGCTCATTAAAACCGCTACCCTTACCCTCCTCGGAACGTATGTTACCGGATGCGCCTATCTCCGTATCGATCCTGATCACTTCCTCTTTCGAAGCGATGTCATTTCATCCGTCGAACAAGAGAAGGAGATCGTGTCTCGCGGCAAGGTAGGATGGACCGAGGACGGCCGAGCTCGAGTTATATACGTATCAGGCACTCCTTATGAACGTGGATACCAACACGGCGTGCTGTTACGTGAGGAGGTTCGCGACAATCTCCTCACCATGTACGATAAAGTTTTAGATAAATATCACTTCGAGGAGCTACTCGAAGAGGCGTACGAGCGTCAACGACCGTACATTCCCCAAGAGTATATCGACGAGATGCACGGACTTGCTCACGGGGCGCGATTGCCTCTGAAAGTCGTTCATGGAATTCATGCACTCCCTGAGATTACCGAGTGGGGAGGAAAGAAGCGCTACAAGCAGATCGTGAAGGACATGATGGCTGGTGTCTACGGGACATCGTGCAGCAACATTACCGCCAATGGTAAAGCCACTCCTGATGGTACGATGTATACCGTACGAGTGCTCGACTGGGGACTTCATAAGATCTCTAAGCTGCATGAATATCCGCTCATAACAGTGAACGTGCCCGAGAAAGGGAAAGGGATTCCATCAGCGAACATCGGCTGGGTCGGATTTCTGGGCGCGATATCAGGTATGAACGCGGAAGCGATTACGCTTGGCGAGATGGGATACGGCGATCCTGACGGTGAGTCGATGCGCGGGAAGCCGATGCCTTTCCTGTTGCGCGACGTACTAACAAACGCCAAGAACCTCGCTGACGTTCGCAAGATCATCAAGGAGAGCCCACCGACCAATTCGTTTGTGTTTCTCATGAGTGATGGAAAGACAGGCAAGTCCGAGCTGTACCTGCGAGATCCGAGTCGCTTTGAAGTCCATCAGCCAGGCAAGGACCTCGTAGACAAAGGGAACAATTTCCCCGCGATACCAGGGATCCTCTACGGTGGACATTATCAGGATAAGATGACCTCTAAGCTCAATGAGACGAAGGGAACGATCACTCCTGACGTACTCATGAAGGATGTCATCCCGTTCATCGCGATGCCTTCAAACTTCCAGAATGTTGTGTATGAGCCAAAGGGCTTACAGTTCTGGTTCACGAACGCAAAGGGACCGAAGGTCCGGGCAGCTGAGCAGCCGTACTCGCATTACGACTTCGGGGCTGGCCTGAAAGAGTACCAGAGCGAGTTGGCCGCG
>CAIXKI010000162.1 GCA_903920005.1 uncultured delta proteobacterium | reverse complement strand
GTCTAGTCGCCTGGGCACCGAATTGAAAGAGTGGATTGAGCCCGAGGAGGAGTCCTGATCCTAAGAAAGTCATTTTTGAGGGATTAAGCCAGCGAGTCCCGGCGAATACGGCGTGTGCGGGAGGGTCGCATGGCAAAACCAAACCCCTTGGTATAGTATCTCGGCAGAACAGAAAGAGTATGGGCAAGATATTTATAAGTTTAGTGGTTCTCTTCATCGTATGCGGTGGAGCGATGGTATTTCAGGCAACCAGAGGCACGAGCTCTTTGGTTCTCTCGCCGTCTGAAATCGTCGCAAAGGCTCCGTCTGGGAACATCAAACGTATTCGAGTCGGTGGTCGTGTTGTTGATCCTGTGTCCTATCAGACGGACCCTAAGATGGTCCTCTCCTTCAGCGTAAAGAATCCTGGCGGGGGAGATGTCGTTGTGCCGGTAGTTTATCACGGGTTGAAGCCGGATATGTTTCAAGCTGGTCGAGATGTTTTGATTGATGGTGACTATGTGGGTGGTACTATCCAAGCGGCGAAATTGCAGACGCAATGCCCGTCGAAGTACGAGCCGGCAGCTCCAGGTGTCACCGCTCAGAGCGCCACGGCGCCTAAGATGTAGCGTGTAGCGAGGAGTTCTTGTGGTTGAGTTTGGTCAATTCTCCCTTTGTTTAGCGTGGCTTTTAGCGCTTGGTGGAGTTGTTGGAGGCGCTCTCGTTGGTTCGCGGTCTGTCGTGGTGCCGGCTCGAGTTGAGGCGTTGCGTCGAGTGACGATGCTCGTCGCGGTTACGCTCGGCATCGCTCTGGCGGCGTTGGGGTATCTGTTTGTTACAAACGACTATTCCGTTCAATATGTTTGGCAGTACTCCAATCGCGATATGCCTTGGATCTACAAGATCACCGCCATTTGGGGTGGAATGGATGGATCGATGTTGTTGTGGTGCTTCCTTGTCGCCGGATTCGGCGCATGTGTGGCAGCTCGCTCGCTCCTCTATCCCCGACCGTTAGTTCCTTGGCTTTACAGCTTCCTTAACTCTTCGACGTTGTTTTTTACCTCCATAACGCTCTTCCTCACGAACCCCTTTCGTTACCTCAAGTCTCCTGTGGTGATGCCTGATGGAAACGGACTTAATCCGCTTTTGCAAAACGAGTACATGGCGATCCATCCACCGATGCTGTACCTGGGGTTCACCGGTCTCGCTGTGCCATACGCGTTCTGCATGGCCGCGCTAGCCTCAGGGCATATGTCCAATGATTGGATCCGATTGACCCGACGTTGGACGTTAATCGGATGGACCTTTCTCACCGCTGGAATCGTTCTCGGTGGGCATTGGGCGTATCTCGAGCTTGGATGGGGAGGATTCTGGGCGTGGGACCCTGTTGAGAACGCGTCTTTCTTGCCCTGGCTTTCGGCTACAGCGTTCCTTCACTCGGTAATGGTTCAAGAGCGAAAGGGGATGCTCAAGATATGGAACGTGTTTTTGATCGTTCTTACCTACGCGTTAACTGTTTTTGGAACGTTCCTTACTCGCTCTGGAATCGTGCAGAGCGTTCACGCGTTCGCGTCGACTGATATAGGTTGGACCTTTCTTGCGTACCTCTCGACGCTGATACTTCTCGCGGTTGGATTGGTTATATACCGCTCTCAAGACCTCAAACCTGAGAGGTCGATAGAAAGTATCTTCTCTCGAGAGGCGGTGTTTTTACTCAATAATCTCGTTCTTTTGAGTATCTGCTTCGCGGTTTTATGGGGAGTCATGTTTCCCGTGTTCTCTGAGGCTGTAACGGGAGAGAAGCAGACGGTTGGTATCCCCTTCTTTAACGCGGTCAACGTGCCTCTCTTTATTGCGCTCGTCCTGCTCATGGGCGTTGGCCCCTCGATCGCGTGGCGGCGCTCCTCGGTTCCGCAGATGATTCGCTCTTTTGCGGTACCTTTCGTTGGAGCTTTTCTCGTTGCTGGCATTCTCGTTTGGGCAGGGATAGTGGAGTTCTATCCTGTCCTCGCGTACGCGGTCTCGTTCTTTGGCATTATGACGATGCTTGGCGAAGTTCAACGCGGTCTTAGCGCTCAAAAAAGTATCACTCACGCAGGAACGTGGTCGCCATCTAACGTAGCGACGCTGTGGCGTAGGCAGCGCATTAAATACGGCGCTCATATTATTCACTTTGGCGTGCTTGTCATGACCATCGCCATTACGGCTTCGATGGCGCATAAGATCGAACGAGAGTTCACGCTGGCGCCTGGGGAGCGGTTCGCCGTTGGGCGCTTCTCCCTTGAGCTTAATGACTTTCGTGAGGTTGATGAGCGTAACTATCAATCAATTCAATCGCGAGTAACCTTGCGGTCTCGGACGAGCGAGGAGCCTCTTGAGGTTCTTACTCCAGAGCTTCGGTTTTATAAAAAGAACAAAGAGACAACGACCGAAGTTGCGCTTCGTATGGGCCAGCGAGAGGACGTCTATCTGGTTTTAGCCGGTATCGACGAGACAGGAGCGAAGGCATCCATGAAGGTCTTTATCAACCCGCTTCAAGTGTGGCTCTGGTATGGGGCTCTTATTATGGTCTTCGGTGGTATCGTCGTTGCGGTGCCCGTCGGTCGCTCCGCGCGTGTTTCATCTTCTGAACAGGGAAGGGTGTCGCAATCAGTATGAGTATTGGAATTGTCGCCTCGCTAATGCTGTCGCTCGTGGTGGTCTGGTGTATCGCCGCACCTTTCTTTGAGCCTGCGCTCACTCAGGGTGGCGCTCAAGATGCCTTTGGGGTTGTTGGTTCCCTACGTGACTCTAAGGAGCGAGCGCTTCGCTCACTTAAAGATTTAGAGTTGGATTACTCAATGGGAAAAGTTTCTAAGGATGATTTTGAAGAGAGCAAGGGAGTTCTCTCTCTCGAGGTCGCACGAATCCTTGAGGAGCTCCAACGCCAAGAGGCTACGAGGGCGTGATAGAGCTGAAGAACGTCTCAAAAGCGTTCGGTCCCCTCTCGGTTCTTCGGAAGCTCTCGCTGTCGGTTCAGTCTGGTGAGGTTGTCCTGCTCGTCGGAGCCAACGGCGCCGGTAAATCAACTCTTCTCAAAACGATAGCTGGCCTCTCTAAGGTCGACTCGGGTTCCATCACCCGAGGTACGAAGAAGATAGGTTTCGTGTCTCACCACCTCTTCCTGTATGGCCGTCTTACGGTCCAAGAGAACCTTACGCTGTTCTCGTCGGTGAGTGGGCGCGCGTTTGATTCCTCTTTGCTGAGCGCCTTTAATCTTGAGGGGGTTGCGCGGCAAGCTGTCGCGACGCTCTCAAAAGGGAATCAGGCGCGCGTTGGTATCGCCCGAGCTTTCATTGATAAGCCCGAGCTTATCCTGCTTGATGAGCCGACGAGCAATCTTGACGAGAAGGCCACCGCCCTTCTTCTCGCGGCGATCGCTCGCCGAATGACGGAGTCTCAGGGAGGAGTCGCCGTGGTATTCGCGACCCACGATATTCACCGAGTCGCTCACCTCGCCACTCGAATTGTGGTGCTGGATCGTGGCGCGGTTGTCGATGATACAGGACCGTTCGCGAGCAGGGAAAAGATCGACAAGGTGTTGGGAAGCTATCGGGAGGTCAACCGATGATTCGTTGGTGCTCTGTTGTAGTGAGTTTAGTGAGCAAGGAGTGGCAGCTTGAGTGGAGAGGGCGAGAGCTCCTCACGCTTCTGCTTTGTAACGCGACTCTGATGGCTGTATTGGTCGGCGCGGGCGTAAGCTCCGCTGTGCTTAATGCGGAGCAGACGACAAAGATATTCCCGATGCTTTTGTGGGTAGTTTTTCTTTTATCATCGGCGACCTCCGCGACCCGTTTTAATGAGCAAGAGCTAGAGGGAAGGGGGTTTGAGGGGCTCCTTTTGGCCGGAGTGACGGGCAGTCAGATGTATCTCTCTAAGTTTGTCGTGCTTTCCGTGTTCCTCTTGGTGAGCTTTCTCGTTTTGGTTGGAGTTCTCTCGATAGCGCTGGATCAAAATGTCTCTCCAGTATTCTCCGCGGTGTTTGGAGTTGGGATTGCTACCTCGACCGCGCTGTCAGCGCTCCTGGTGCTCTTGGCGGCTATCGCAAGCACGTCCAAGCTTAAAGGGGTTTTGTTGCCCGTTATCGCCTTGCCGCTACTCTTCCCCGTGTTTCTGTGTGGCTTAGAGATGACGAGTCAGCTCGTGCTCAACGGAGCGCTGGAGGAGGGTGCGCCGTGGCCATACCTCCTCTTGTGCGCCAACGCCATTTATTTGGTGGCTGGTATAAACCTATTTGATCCCGCTATTCGGGAATGACCTTGCTCTCCTCGATTGTCACGGGTTGCGACAAGCCGGCGGGGCCGCCGGCCCTCCAGGTACACATGTCGCGG
>CAIXKI010000161.1 GCA_903920005.1 uncultured delta proteobacterium | reverse complement strand
GAGAGCAATGCTCGTCTATGCGGGCCATATTTCAAATGAGCTCAATTGGTTCAACAAGATGATGCTTACGCTCCAAATCACTGGAAGTGAAATTGTGGGATGTTCGACCGAGCTCTCACCAGTTCAACAAGCTCAGTCAGCAGGTAACGCGATGCAGGTGTTTCTATTAACGCGGATGTATGCAGGCAAGTTGTTTGAAGCGAGGAAATTCTTGAGGCAGTGGCTCTTTGGCCAGGCATGGTTTGATGCTTTAAGACCTGAATTGCCCGAGGAAGCCAAAGAAGCCTATCACCAGCTTAAAGAGTATCTAATTCGGGTTAAATCCAGTCCTGAGAAGGACCTGATTAGGACCGCGCGTGATAAAAGTGCTTTTCATTATGATGACAAAATGGTTCGGGGCAGCAGTGAATGCGTAGACTACAAAGTAGAGTTTGGTAGCTATCTCGCCACAGACGTTGGAAACACGCTTTATATCGGTAGTGAGCGCATAATTCTGGAGGGATTAGCTATACAGGCCGGCTACGAAGATGTGGGGCAATTCTTCTCGGATTTTTTTGATGAATGTCTCCGGGTCGGGCGCTGGATTAAAGACCTTCTTGGGCATACTGTCGCCGCGATATACCTAAAACACTGTGGAGCGACCCTCGATTCAATAGGTTTGAAGGAGGAGTTTGAAATGGAGGCGCCTCATATCAGGAAGTGGCGGCTCCCCTATTTCTTCTCCGGTTCCTAAAGTAATAACTAGACGCGAACTCAACTTGCAGTAACCTGCCAGACGGATGGTTAGTAGCGCAGAAGTCAGGGCTACTGAATGGAGGAGGGGGAGAATTTCATGTACCACCCATGCACCACAAGCCCCAAAAAAACACCGTCTCACCCAACACGTCACAACACACTAACCACCGAAAAAGATTGATAATACAGTGATATTATTCAGCTTTATCGCTTTCTCATAATTCTGAGGTCACTTGATCGAATCAAGGGGCGCCTCCTCAATTCACCCTCACCGTATTCCCCCCAACCTCCGTCGGCGGCAACGCCACATACTCTCGCTCGGTAAGATCCTTGAACTCTAGATCCTCGTGAAAGGCGGCGAGATCGGAATCCTCTTTGGCGTAGGTGGCTAGTTCAGGGCGAAGTTTGAATGCTTTCTCAAGAGATGTGAGTGCCTCTTTTCGGTTCCCCGCAAGCGCATGAACGCACGCCATGTTGTAGATGAGGATAGGATCGTCGGGGGCGAGGGTGAGTCCCTTCTTAAAGGCCTTGAGCGCTTGTTTCTCTTCTCCTGATCGTATCTTGATTCGTCCGAGGAGGTTGTAGGTTTCGGGGACAGTGGGTGCTGTGGCGGTGAGTGATTGCGCGATGGTTGAGGCGGTCGAGAGATCGTTCGCTTTCAGCGCCTCTTCAGCTTGTGAGATCTGATAGGTCAGATCCGGAGATGGTGGAGCGGCTCGCCTTTTCGCTTTGGGGGATTTTTTGCGTTTGAGCGCTTGTTGGTATCGCTCTTGGGCCAGGGGAAGAAGTTGGCTCGTCCGGGCATACCGCTCAGAATCGAGGGGATGAGTGCTGAAGAAATCTGACCCGCCCTGACCTCGAATTGACGCAAGCTTGCCCCACACAGATGGAGCCGCGGCGGGATTGATTCCTGCATCGGCTAACAGAAAGATCCCGATCTGATCCGCTTCCCGTTCCTTATCTTTGGAGTAGCGAAGGGTAGTGAATCCGGTGCCGATCTTGTCGGTTGCGTCCATGACGTTCGCGATATCTCGTTGCGTTGCTCCCTGTTGCATCCCCACGGCTGCTCCTGCTGCGATGGTGGTGAGGACTGAGAGCGCTTTCCCAAAGGTTTCCTCTGAGGTTTCAACCTCGTGCTGCGCTAAGCGGTGTCCGATCTCATGCGCGAGAACGGCTGCGACCTCATCGTCCGGGAGGGAGTCGAGGAGCCCGCGGTAGACAAAGATAAAGTTACCCGGAGCGGTCATCGCGTTGAAGGCTCGGTCATCAATGATCGTTGCTGTCCAGTGTCCGGTAGAGGGGGTGGCATCGAGCAGCTTCTGAAGTATCTTCGTAACCCGCTTCTCGGCGGCTTTATCTCGCAGTATGGGACTCTGAGCGAGCATCTGCGCATGGAGTTGGTGCCCGGCTTGAATGTCACTCAGGTTGGTAGTGGTTGGATGGGGGATCTCTCCGGGGCGAAAGCGGATCCCAGGTCCGCATCCTACAAGAAGCATGAGGATAAGCACGTGAAGAAATCTCATAAACGCCTTCCGGTTTTGAGTTTCGCTCTATATAAGCTCATAACGTGGGGTATTCAAGGCTGTCGCCTAACCAACCTCCCCAACGCGCAATGCCGCCGGGTCCATCCTCTCGTGCACCCCACTTCCTTCTTTGGTTCAACAGGACGGATAGGGTGCACCAGCCTGTAAGGGGCCACGCTAGAGTGCTCCGCTAATGCCCACCCCCGTCCACATCACCTCCAGATGTTGGTCCTTCATGACGAGGCCCCCCGACAATCTGTCGAGTAGAAGTCTTGGCGCGGCGTTTTTATCCGGAGCACTAGACAACTACCGGGAATTCCCTCAGGCGAGATAATTGCAGTTTGCCCTTGCCTTATTGGTGTAGGCCTCTTATTTAAAGAAAATCCATCAGATGGATTATACGCCGGATTTTGCGTGTCTCTTAACGGTACCCTCGCAAACCAATATACTGCTCCCACTGGCCCTAGATAGGGAAAAGTGAAGGTGTTCACCTCAGCGCCGTTACCGGAAACTGGAAGGACACGACTGAGAGAAATTGAAAAGGTGCGCTCCGCATAAGGCTACTTCCTTCGCCGTGCGACCGCCTTAAACTTTGGAGATTACCTCCACACCAATCTCTTGCTTGCGACTTCTTCGTCCCATATTTGAACCCTACTATAACTAGACAAGGTGTTCAAAATAACGGGTACCTATCATTTCGCGTTCAGCAAGATCGCCAGTTCGAGAGTGATTTCGAGAGAGAAGTGCGACGGATTGAGAAGAATAAACGCTCTTGAGGTTAAAGTAAGGGTGTGCAAGTAGTCGGATAATTCAGGCCACCTGCAGTCAGGCCCTACCGCCCAAGCGCACAAAAGAAATTCACCAATTGCATCTGCTCCGGTGTCTTGCACCGTGTCTTTAGGAGCTTCGGAGAGCCTACGATAATGGCGAGTGCTTTGGCTCGTGAGAGTGCAACGTTGAGGCGTTTGGTGCTGAAGAGGAAATCTAATCCTCGTGGTGTTTCGTTAATGTTGGAAGATGTCATCGATACGATCGCAACGGGGGCTTCCTGTCCTTGAAAGAGATCGATCGTTCCGACACGTCCTTCGGGGATGCGGCGGAGGATCTCTTTTACCTGCAGGTTAAAGGGGGCGATGATCATGAGGTCGTCGAGGGTGAGCTTTCGGGTGGTTCCTGTTTTGTCAGTAAAGGAGCATTCGAGGAGCTCTTCTACGAGGTCTTGAACGAGCGCTGCTTCATCTTCAGAGCTTGTGGTTGAGTCTTCGGTGTGATCGCAGGAGAGGAAGAGCACTCCTGATTTTTGCGTAATGCGGGATGGGTGTGGATTCGTGATCGACTGGTGGTCGTTATCGGTATGTGCCTCAAGTCGATTCTCGTAGACGTGGTGAGATAAGAGGGAGCAGATCTCTCCGTGCATGCGGCGGCAGTTATCGAGGAAGACGCCGCGGTGTGGTGGAACTGTTTTGTCGTCTCCGAGCAGGAGCTCTAAGGGCGAGAGGTGAAGATCTGCTGGGTGTGTGCCTTGGATCGGTTGTGGGAGTTGGCACGGATCGCCGATCAGGATCAGGTTCTTGGCTGAAGATCCTGCAGCCATAAGGTGTGCGATTGACATCTGTGACGCTTCGTCAACAAAGAGGTAGTCGAGGGTGTCGTAGAGGTGCTCGTAGGCGAAGGCCCACGCGGTGCCGGCGAGGAGGTTGTACTTGTCGGGGTTAAAGCTCTCTGATTTGTAGCAGTTCTCGATGTGGGAACTAGTACCGAGGGGTTGATAGCACTGGGACGATCCCTCTTTGTTTGATTTCTTCACGCCGCTAAACGGGACTGATAGCGGCTGAGCAACGTTGTCGACCTCTTGAATGAAGTTGTTAACGGCTTTGTGGGAGTTTGAGGTAACGCCGATCTTTTTGCCGGACTGGATGAGGGATAGGGCGAGGCGCGCGCCGTGGTAGGTCTTCCCGGTTCCTGGAGGGCCCTGAATAAAGAGGTAGCTACCGTTAAGATGGAGTGCTGCATCGAAGAGTGCATCGGCGAACTTTGGATCTTGTGCTGAGTGGGGGACGATTACGGGGCGCGGTTTTGCGTCTGTAAAGACTGGATCGCGTCCCTGCAAGATGTCAACGAGTGCGGTGTGTGGGTAGGCTCGGTTGAGTGGGGCGAGGTTTTCAAGATCGAGACTGCTCATGGCGTCGAGGAAGCGATCG
>CAIXKI010000160.1 GCA_903920005.1 uncultured delta proteobacterium | reverse complement strand
TACATCAACCTGCGAGATAGACCAAAATAGACGTAGCGTCTATGTGGTTCGTTCTAACGAAGAGCTTCGGTGTTCCGATGGGCAGATTTGTCGGAACATAAGGGGCCTTAAAATCACGATACACTCTCTGTAGGAGGGCCCCATCAATCAGTCGGGTAAGATTTCTGAAAGATACACCCTACTGATTAATTTTTCGGTCCAAAATGGTCGAAGAAAAGCTCACGCCATTCATCCCCACGTATACCGTCTGGTCACTTCGAGAGAGGGTCATCTCGTTTCTACGGTCCAAGGATTTAGACACCTGCTCGACAAAGCCATCACTGAAAGAGAACATCGAGATCTCATCTCCACGGAATATCTTTGTCTGGCGCAACCTCTCGATGGCTAACTCGGGAGACCGGTGGCAATAAATAGCCACCCTTGGCGAGGCCTTCGAGGCCCTGTGCACGCGATCAGGAACCGGCGAGCCGATCTCTATCCAGGCCCGATATGAGCCCGCAAGGTCCTTGATGAAGAGCGTAGGCTCGTCTGGTGAGCCGATGCCCGGCGAGAACGCGATACCATCAGCATACTCAAGCGCGTATGCTAAAACCCGCGTGGTCATGAACTCAAGATTCTCTGACGGGTGAAGAGCAACAGAGATCTTGAAGGTCTGGTAGACATCCCTGTCGATGTCCGACAGATCTACTGAGAAGTGATAGACACTTGATTTAATCGCCACAACTCTCCTAGGCTCCTACCGCGTGCAGGATCTGCCTCTACAGCCGAATCGCGACGTGGGACTCAAAACGTGAGAATCAAACCTACAGTGAGGCGGAGAGGAACTCCCCGCCTCACCCCATGGCGCGGACTACTTACGCGCCGGCTTTGACTCCATTCCAAAGAATGTCTTGATCATCTGCTGCGCTTCGCGCGCGAAGTCTTTTTGTGAGATCTTAGGATTGCCGGTCATGATGTACTCACCAACGAGGTCCATTATCCCCTCGCAGTGATATTTCAGAGCGTTCATACCCTCCTTGGTTGCGATGAAGGGGACATGCACCTTCGGCTTAACAACTTTCTTCCCGGCTGCTTTTTTGGCGACCTTTTTTGTATTCTTCTTCGGAGCGCTCTTAGTTTTCTTCTTCGTTGCCATACTCATCCTTCGATAGGCCGTTAGTGATGTCAATCGTGTCACTCTTGCGGCTTACGCTCAATCCCAAATACGTTAGTATGCGAAAAATGGATCGTGTGGGTTCTCCTAACGAACGTCGGCGGCCGAGCGTCACCACCGTGCGTCACCACCGAGCGTCACCACCGTGCGCGCACGCCGATCATGTTTACACCCCTCGTATTTACACCGATCGTTTTTTTCACCAGTAGCATTATTTCGCCGGCGTGCCAGCTGCAGCGGGCGTCGGTGTCGGCGCGGCATTGCTCAGATCGCACCCACCCGCACGGCAAACACCCTCGAGACCTCTTTGTAAACATCGCGTAGTATCCATGGATACTTTGATACCAGAGCGACGGTCAGGCGTGTTTGTGCGGATCATTGTAGTGCCGCACGACCCAGCAGAGTTGCGTGCTACGGTTACAACGCAAGGCTTGCAGAACTGGTTTGAGGACTGAGACACTTCGGCGATGCAGATCTCGCGAGCGGCGTCTTCTTCTGTACTACACTTCTTATTCCAACAGATCCGCTTCGGACTCACTCCGGCAGGAGAGCATACAGTACAATTATCCTTCTCTTTACAAAAAGAGTCCCCGGTAAGGTCCGGGACGCACAAACCGGTATGATCGCACACTCCCATACTCCGCGGACCGAGCTCGCACGGCGCTCCAGGCATCATCGAAGCAAGGAACGCTTCCTCGAATTGCTTGATAGTCATACTACAGAGCTGCCTACCGTGTGGCAGCTGCTTCACATTAAAACATGACATCTCCATTGGGTTATTGTGACCACCACGAAACACTAACCCGTCTGCAGAAGCTCCAATAAACTCATTGTCGTACCCATAGAATTGCGATGGGATACACTCCGCGAATTCGGTACATCGTCCCTGTCCGGGACCGCATATAAAACTTGTGCACGCCTTTCCAATAGTCTCGTCCAATGTCGTTGTTGATGACGTAATATGAAAGCTCTTTCCATCAGCACTCGGCTGACAGTCGCATTTCCATGTCGCGCACTCTGCCGCGCTACGCTCATGCCGGTCTTGACACTCTTGAATTTGATCTCCAACTGTAGGATCCGCCTCGCATGGATTTGGCTTTGCGGTCGCCACAGCAACCGCAGTGCTCACTGGATCCGCCCCCCCCGTTCCAGAAGGTGCTGAGCGCGCCTTGCTCTTACTCTTATTCTTATTGCCACTATGCGGGGATAACCTCGCCGACTGAATAGCGAAAGTCGAATCGCACGCCGACCTCGGCACAAATCGAAGTGTTATGGAACGTATGGCCGTCGAGCGGTCCTCCAACAACGATGGAGCCGCGGCTCGAAACTTAAACGGGATGGTCTTTTGACTTGAGGAGCCAGAACTACGAACCCTGATACCAGGATAGCCGATCGTAATGTCGGTGACATTGGTGGAGAGGGTAAAAACCGCTCCTAGGATTATCTCAGGCAGACTTGATGTGTTAGCCAGGTCAACCTCAAAGGTCGAATACGGAAAGCTCGATGCCGGGATACCTTGCCCAAACTCCCACGTGATAGCGATTTCGCCTTTGGCGTTAACAACCTCAACGTTCGTGACGCCGGTACCTCCGTTAGCGATACCTATCGACGTGGGATTTTTCGCGTTACAAACCTCTGAGGACGTAACGGCAAACGTACGAGAACTCCAGATGTCCTGCTCGTGCGTTCTCGTAATAGTGGTCTTATCGGAGAGCTTTCCGACAGAGGTGGTCGCGGCCTGAACCGAGAGCATTTGGTCGACTAACTGCGCCTCGGCTGGAAGCGTACACACCATAAAAAGCCCTATTAGGGCTGCGCGGAGATAGGAATACATATCTAAGTATTAAACCACTCGGAATCCCACCAAACAATAGAATATTGATGTCCAGCGCGAAGGGGTATTGGTACTTCCGTAACCCTCTATTACCACTCCTCAGGTTTGGCTGAGATCAACGCTCCAACGAATGAGAGATAGCATGTGGGCACCTTCAGCGCAGGCGCGGTCACACCCATGACCGAACAGGTGCTGACAAAGTTGCAGACAGAGTCCTTAGGACTCGCTCGACGCGAAAAAATTGCGATACCTGGTGTGAGCCGTGGCGATATCTATTCGTTGGCTCTCCTTTGATCCGAACCCGAGAACGACCAACTCATTCTGATTGGATCGCGTGCAGTAGATCCGATAGCCGCTGCCGACAAGTCTCAACTCGAACATCTTTTTTTCAATGGCAATCGGTTTTGAGTCTACTTTCTCACCCCTCGCGCATCGTTCGACCAGGCTAAACAAACTTGCGCGGACATGCTCGGGAAGATCGGCCGCCAACGTTTGGAATTCTTGCTCGATACGCGCTGGAAAATACCGAATCGACGTAGCGGCCACACCACGCTCTGGAGCGCTCGAGTCGCGGACATCGGCTATAGTTCCCATCAGCTCGGCAAGCTCCCTCTCCACTCGCTGTGATTGTTGAGATTGTCGTATCTCGCGCCGGATCTGCGTGCGGGATTCGTGCGGAAATGGACTCAACTCCCTGGCCTCAGAGATTGGAGCCCGCTCTCGTTGCCCTTGAGCTTGGAGTATGTGATCGAGTAGTCGGTGGGATTGAGCCTCCGAATTCTGAGCGTCCTCCGCCACCGCAACGAGATACAAGACATGTTGGGGATGATCGAGAAAACGATCCGTCACAGCACTGAGTTGTCGAAGATGCTCCTCACGAACATCCATCGGAAGGGATTTCTGAAGCTCTCCGATAAAAAACTCCATTCTCAACAGGTCCTTCCCTGGGGACTCTGGAAACGCCGTGTAAACGCGCGCATGAACCGCTATTTCATCAAGGACCTTCACCAAAGCGGCGCTCAGCGCCCTTTTTCGATCGTACGATATGAGATTTCCAAGAGGCTCTGAGGGTAGAAACTCCTTATGGCTTGCTCCTTTCAGCAGTTCACCTAGATGCGCTACCGAGCGAACCCATCCCTCCATCACCAACTCATTGCAAAAAGCTTCGTACGGGTCTCGCGCGCCATTGGACCACTCGAAGAGATTCTTGCGAGAGAGCCGTACATCTTCTCTGCGATCTCTGGCGAATCGATTCGCATCGTCAACGTGACCGAGGAGACATACCGCATTGAGCACGGCGACGTCCCTGGTCATCATCTGTACCGACTCTTCCAGTAAACGAGAGAACAGGTGCGTAGAGGCGAGCCGGCGATGCTCAATCTGCCCCGCGGTCCTCACCGTCTCCTGGAGTTCCTCTCTCGAAAAGGGATACCCAACTACCGCAACGACCTGAGAAAGAATCTTTACCAGATGTCGCTCAGCTTTCTCAAAACCAAACTTTTTTCCGTGCAGATACGCGACCTGCCTGAGGTCAAACTGGGGCTCCGGTTTGCCGTCACTATAGGCATCCGCGGGGATAAAGTATCGCCGCCCCTCCTGCAGTACGATTTGCAGATCCTCGAACGCCGCGAGCGCTTGCTTGGCCTTTACGGTGAGCGCCAACAGACCGTCGAAACTCTCCTTGATGGTCTGGCTTACATATTCCCTCTCCTTCTCAATCAGGAAGCGATGTGGACTGATAGCCGCCTCGGACCATCGTAGGCCGACGATACCGGCGGAAAAATCACTCTTAGCTTTAGCGGATAAAGACGACATGGAAACTCACAACAAGCGCTCAAAAGTCAGTAGCGATAGTACCCGGTGACACTGCCCGTAAACAAAGCGTCCAGACCGGGAGCAGCCGGTTTCTTTTTCTAATCCGAACAGATTCGCCCAGTAACATACCCAGATGATAAAGGGATACCGCTTCGGGACGAGCGGCAGAGACTCAGACGTCGCGTGCCGAAATTGCAGCCGCACTATCCACACCAGAATTTCTATAGGTATGTAATGCATCCGTGAGGGGCGGCTCGCGTTGAGTTCTTCACACTACTAGGCAGCTACGCCGGGAGCTAACAGAGGGACCTTCTCTCCGGCTCACGGAATGGAAGCGAGGTCGCTATACGCGCAAACTCAGCGGGCTGCGACTCTCTGGACTGGGGGCAACTAACCGAGTAACTGCTCCTCAGCTGGAAACCTCATTAGACGAAAGAGCGCTCCTAAGGCCTCGCTGAAAATGTGATAGATTGTGCTTTCTCGATCGAACCTTGCCGGCCTACACACGACACGTTTTTACTTATTCCCGTTAGTCCAAGGTAGGAGTATTTGTTGCTATTCTCTCGGAGAAATTCCTAGTGCGACATTATAAGCCCTGCGGCCAGCCCCTTTCTTTTGGCCTGCTGAGCTATTTTGGCCGTCGTTCATTCAGCTCCTCCACAGCTAAGCCGACCTCCTGAGGCATGAATGTGACGAGCGTTTCCTCTCTATCGGCTGCTATGCAGAGCTTCGATAAAGCCGCTCTGCGTGCCGTATCGTCAGCTCAAGGTATAAGCGACCCATCAAGCGGCAGCTCCGACCTCACTGGAAGGCTCGCCGATCTCTCCGTCAGCGGACAGGTCGTAAAAGCGACAGCGGCTACAGTTGCCGTGGAGAATGAGCTGCAGTCCGAGACTCTTAACATCGTGGCATAAAGCCGCCGCCGGAGCGCCTCGCAAGACTAGAGCCTCTTTTGACTACACTCCGCCGATGGCTGAAAGCCACCGCCCCCTCCACTAGTACTCAAAGAATTGATCTACATTTACCTCTGGCGTAGGGGCCAGCTCGCCATCGGAGCGCTCCCGACCCTGCCACGCGGCCATAAGAAAGCTAAAAAGAGTCTCGTAATACTCGCGCTCCGCTACGCTGAGGTCCTTACTGGACATTACGGTGGTCACCATATTCTTGAAGGCAACGGTCACGCCCCCCCCTCCGGAATCCGCGTCATACGCGGATGAACTTATACGGGACGCGATGTCCAACGCGGTAGTCGACGGTGCGCGCGGCTTTTGTTTCGGCATCGGGGTAGGCGGCACGGGAACGGAAGTCGGTGTAGCATCACCCGCCTCAGTCACGTCCGTCGGAATTCCCTCAGCAACAGCAGTCGCCCTCCCCTTTGGAGTATTCAGTTTCGGCACGGGCGTCGGTCTTGGTCCTAACTTTGCGCATGCCGACAGCACGGTTCGCCACAGCGCCCTACACGAGATACACGTATCGTCCTTTCGAGCGGCTTCCCTTGTCGCAACACTAACGAGCACCTCGCGACGACCGTCGACCTCCATCTCTTCGCAAAGGGCGCGAAGGCTCCCTTCGAACCGACTGAAGGAGAAGACTGGAGGGGGTCCAGTAGGCTTGCGAGTTGGGGTTGGCTCGACAAACGGCTTAAAGAAGGGTTTCTCGTCAAAGTCTTGCGCCAGCGCTCCGGGTACACCACCGGCCCCTATACAAGTAAAGAGGATCAAAGAGAACGTGAGAGGAGCGCGCAAACGCCACATACAAAGCCTTGCGATAAATCGAGTACGCGCCTTGAGCGCGAGCTGAGGTTATCGTAGCGCACCAGTCATCTGCCACAAGTGCATTTCC
>CAIXKI010000159.1 GCA_903920005.1 uncultured delta proteobacterium | reverse complement strand
GTGCCACAGCACATGCGAAAAAGGAAGCATGGGAAATTTTCAAGATAGTCGATTTTTTGGATTCTCCGGGCGGACCCTTTGGGTCACTGTGGTAATTGTCGCTGTCGTTGTCGGGCTCTTCTTTATACCCGAGACGATTAAGTTTGCGCTCTACTCCAAGAAGCTGCCGACGGTGAGTCGTTCCCTATCTGAGTCTAAGAAGCTGCCCGCGAAAGTGGAAACGGATCGAGCCGCGATCTCTCCAGAAGCGCTTAAGGCGATCAGTTCAAGTGTATCGGCCACTCCAGCTCCAGCGAAGGCGCTTGTGGCAAAAAAAACCACAGATGGTGATGATGGGGACCGGCCAGGACTCTTCTCGGGATGGAACTTCCGAGTTAAAGCGAGCGAAGCGGGGGGAGGGGGCTCTCAGGTTCCTTCAGGACTCTCTCTGGAAAAGATTGGAACGAAGGAATTTCAATCGTTGGTTAAACGGAGTCGCTCTGATGTTCGACGATTTATAAGTAAGTACGCGCCCAAGAATAGACAGGTCGAGGAGATCTCTTCGACTTTTCTGGATCAATTAGACCTTGCGAGTCGGGATAGTGCTAAGGGCCTCTCGCCGAATGCGCTCTTGGAAGGGTTGTTGGATCTTCAGATTAGCACGATCAAAGCACTCGCTCATTCTGGAGCGGATCGAGGGGTGATTATTGAGTGGCTGAAGATTCCGATAGTTTCGTTTGTTGATGATAAAGTTGGGCTCGATGGGATGGACAAGGTGAAGGGGTATTTCGCTCCTCGAATGCTTCTCAACACGGCGAAGGTGCGTCAACGGCGTAGCAACGGTTGGGGGGCTGATGGACGCTCTCCCGCCACGTTGCAGGCTGAGGTTATGGTTCGCGGAACTGATGTGGACAAAGTTATTCTTTTCAATAATGGAAAGAAGATCTCTGAGTCAAGTGGAGCTCGAGTTGGCTCTGACGGTATGAAGGCGGTTCGTATGCGTGGAGACGCCAACGGCGTATGGACTATCGTTGCATACGATAAATTCGGCGCGCGTCCGTATTGGAAGAGCTACGCTTTTTATCCAAAGGTTCGACGGTTTCGTCAGGAATTCAACGGTGAGTACCTGATCGGCTTTAGTCAGAATAGCGCTCCAAACTCACTCGATAGATTTTTTATGGTAGGAAGCTCGAAGCTCCGCCAACATTCGTCGGATCCTGCGATATCGATGTTCTAGGGTTGCTTTTGTGCCTTCGTCGACCGACCCACGGGCCATCGTATGGTTCGTGAACGGCGCGCTAGGGGATCACCGGATGATGAAGAAGTTATACCGCCGTTGCCTCGGATATTCGGATTAACTCCATCCACTGATCAAGCTTGATACTCGCTCCACCAACAAGAGCGCCGTGAACCTCTTTCAACGCAAGGATCTCGGCGAAGTTTGTTGGATTCACACTGCCTCCGTACAGTATGGTGGCGGTGCCTGGAAGGTTGTGGGCGCTCCAAACCTTTTGGATGAATTGGTGCGCTCCACGAATGTCATCGAGTGAGGCTACTTTACCCGTTCCGATTGCCCAGACTGGCTCATACGCGAGAACAAGTTTTGCCACTGACTCCTTTGCTACCGACGAGAGGATGGGATTTAACTGCGTCTCAAGGATCTTCTCAGTGGTGCCCGCGCTCCTCTCAGCTTCGGTTTCTCCGATGCAAGCGATTGCAGTGAGCCCCGCGTTGATAGCCGCGACCGTCCGTTGAGCTACCTGCTCCGAAGTTTCACCAAAGTAAGTTCTTCGTTCTGAATGTCCGGTTAGGGAGAATGTAGCGCCAAGCTCCGTCAGGAATGAAGGAGCTGTTTCTCCGGTGAACGCGCCTGACTCCGTCCAGTGAACATTCTGCGCTCCGACGTTAATAAGGGAGCCTTTAAGTTCTGAGGCTACGATCGGGAGGCTTGCGAAGGGTGGGGCGACCCAGACGTCTGTTCGGGAGAGCGCGGTTATGGACTCTCTCAGTTGTCGAGCGTAGCTGCTGCCCTGCTTCGGGCCGAGGTTCATCTTCCAGTTTCCAACAAGGAGGTGTTTTGAGCTCATACTTACTTTTGAGGAGGGGCGGCGGTCTTGCCAGCTAGTATTAAAAATAATGGGGGCCTCGTTTTCACGAGGGCCCCCACGTCTGATGGGAACCTCAAATTAGAGGCTCTTCGCGATCATCTCAGTGACATCGCACATGCGAGCTGAGAATCCCATCTCGTTGTCGTACCAGGCAACGACCTTCGCCATGCGCTTCTGAACAACCATCGTCGAGAGTGAGTCAACGATAGACGAGTGAACGTCGCCGGTGAAGTCGATTGAGACGAGTGGCTCATCGCAGAATCCGAGGACTCCCTTAAGAGCGTTTTCGCTGGCACCCTTGAGGGCCCGATTAAGGTCCTCAACCGTTACGTCTTGGTTAAGTTCAGCGACGAAGTCCACAACTGAAACGTCTGGGGTTGGTACTCGGATGGCGAATCCGTCAACCTTTCCAACGAGCTCCGGAATTACAAGACCAACGGCCTTTGCGGCTCCGGTTGTCGTTGGGATCATCGACATGGCCGCCGCGCGAGCTCGTCGAAGATCCTTGTGTGGGAGGTCAAGGATCTGCTGATCGTTTGTATAGGAGTGAATCGTGGTCATCGTCCCACGAACGATTCCGAAGTTCTCCTGGAGGACCTTCGCTACTGGGGCCAAGCAATTTGTTGTGCACGAAGCGTTGCTGATAACGTGGTGCTCCGCAGGCTTGTACTCGGTGTGGTTTACGCCGTAAGCGAGGGTCAGGTCTGGGTTCGTCGCGGGAGCCGAGATGATGACCTTCTTAGCGCCGCCTTGCATGTGAAGCTGAGCCTTCTCCTTCGCGGTGAAGAGGCCGGTGCACTCAAGCACGATAGAAGCGCCAAGGGTGCCCCATGGAAGCTTAGCTGGGTCTCGCTCAGCGAGTATCTTGATCTGCTGCCCGTTAACCACGATGCATCCGTCTCCGGCCTCAACAGTTCCAGGGAAGCGTCCGTGGATAGAGTCGTACTTGAGAAGGTGGGCGAGCGTAGAGGGATCGGTAAGATCGTTGATTGCTACTACCTTGATGGTGCTCGACTTTTTGTTTGTGAAAAGCTGTCGAAGGATATTGCGCCCGATGCGCCCGAATCCGTTAATTCCGATACCTACGCTCATGAGTGAAGACTCCTTAAACCGTTCAAATGTTGACCGAATGGGTTATAACTCCCTGCGAATAAAAAAGAAACATCCCCAGCCGAGACTGGTGTGAACGGACCGGATATGGCATATTTGGCTCGGTATTTTCCTAAGGAGATTATAAAACGTGGATCCAGTCGCGGTTGCAGCAGTTACGGAAGCCCCTAGCATTATCGGCATGATAATCGGCTCAGGGTTCGTCGTTCAGAGCGTGCTCATTATGCTAATCCTCCTCTCGGTTTGGAGCTGGGCTATCACAATAGCTAAAACCATCCAATTCCGACGCGCTCAGGAGTTCTCGAAACAGTTCTCGCAGGTGTTCTGGGATAGCCGTAATTTCGCCCGAATCGATGAGACCTCTCGCCGATTGGTGGGTAGTCCGCTGGCTACGGTGTTCTCTTCGGGATACCGAGAGCTGCTTCAGACCGTTCAAGAGGCTAAGGCGCGAACTGTTCAGCTCCCGTCTGATGCTGAGTCGGATCTTGGTACCGTAGAGCGAGCACTTCGTCGGGCCGAGCTCGAAGAGGCGCACCGGCTAGAGAGGGGAGTAACTTTCCTCGCGAGCGTCGCGAGCGCGGCTCCTTTCATCGGCCTCTTCGGAACCGTGTGGGGAATTATGAACGCCTTCCACGGCCTTGCTCTTGCCAAGAATTCAACGATTCAAGCTGTTGCGCCCGGAATATCTGAGGCATTGGTTGCTACCGCGGTAGGATTGGCTGCGGCTATTCCGGCGGCGATCGCGTTCAATTACTTTACCTCTGCTATCAGGAAGTTTCGTCAGTCGATGGATAGTTTTTCCGAGGAGTTCCTCAACATCGCTCGTCGCCACTTGGTTAAATAGGGGTAGGGGAACGCTCTTATGGCAGGAAACTTTAACTCAGACTCTGACGGTCCTATTGCGGCAATTAACGTGACGCCGCTCGTGGATGTGATGCTCGTGCTCCTGGTGATCTTCATGGTAACCGCTCCGATGCTACAACAGGGCGTAGAGGTTGATCTTCCGAAGGCCACAACGGCGCCTCTCAAAGGTTCGGCCGAGCAGATAGTTGTGTCCCTGGATAAGGCCGGCACTGTATTCCTTGGAGCGGGCAATAAGGTTGAGCTCCCAGAGCTCGCCGAGAAGATTAAGGCGGTGTTTGCTAATCGACCTGAGAATGAACGAAAGGTGTACATCAAGGGTGATTCCGCTCTTGGTTATGGACGGATCATGGAGGTTATGGCTGCTCTGCACGCAGGTGGGATCACCCAGATTGGCCTCGTATCCGCATCCCCCGACGGTAAAGGCGCGTAAGACTGGAGAAGCCTAGTTTGGCGGTTATCGTGGCACAAAGTAATCCTGAAGATTGCTGGCGTATCGGATTGTATTCATCCGTGACCGTGCACGTGGTTCTGGCTGTGTTCGTATTCTTCGGAGTTGGATGGAAAGGGGAGGATTTTCCTGAGCCCGTTGTCTACTCGGTCTCTATCGAGGGTGGAAAGACTCTCGGTGCTAAGTCTCAAGTAGCGAAGGACGACAAACCGAGTCCAGTCTCGCCAGTGAAGAACGTGACGGCTGATACGGCTCCCGAAAAGGAGCAAAAGCCCGAAGAGAAGCCAGTTGAGAAGGAGCAAGAGCCCGTTGATGACGCGGAGGTAAGTATCGCTGATAAGAAGCCTACGCCCAAGCCTGTAAAGACCCCAGCTCCGAAGGTAACTCCGAAAGTAACTCCCAAGGCGACTCCTCCGCCGACCACTAAGGCTGATAGCAAGACGAAGCAGAAGAGCGATGGCGATGAGGTCGATAAGAGGCTACAGGCAGCGCTGCAGCGTTATCTCGGGGATTCCAGTGACGCGGGTGGAAAAGGCTTTGGCGCTGGCAAGGTTGGCGGCGCGGGAATGGGTGGCGGAGTCGTTCGGCCCCCTGAATTCTTCATGTATGAGAAGATTCTCCGCTCCCGCATTAAAGACGCGTGGCGCTGGTACGATACTGCCGCGCCGCTCATCACGCAGGTTGCCTTTGATATCGAGCCCGACGGGGTTGTTAAGAATGTTCGAGTTACCAAGGGGTCGAGCGACTCCAGCTTTGATGAGTCCGTTGTTCGAGCCGTTCTGAAGGCCAGTCCGCTGCCACCTCCTCCTGAGAAAGTATATCAGCTCTACTTCAAGAGTGTACGAATCACATTTGATCCTAGAGAGTAGGATGCTTGCTGTGTAGCGAGCTGTAGAACAGTACGGGAAGCTTTTGCTCCCGACACGATGTCTGCTAACAATCCCCAATAAATATCAGTCGAGCCCTGTCCTTGGGTTGCGCAGTTTGACCGTCTAGGGCATGAATAAATTCTGGTTATTAGCCTGGCCGCGGCCGTCTCCGGTCCCATAGTAAAGAGGAAGCTTCATGAAGAAATGTATCGCACTGGTCGCATCGTTCGTTGCTTTGACCGGCACAGCTACTGCTCAGACCGACCTGTATGTTCGTGGGGCAGGCCGTTTAATACCACTCGCCCTCCCGCAGCTTTGCGCAGAGGATGGGGAGCCGGGCCCGGCCTCGGAGATTCCGGCTATCATGAGGAGAGATCTCGACCTCTCGGGTTTCTTCGAGATTCTCGACCCAAAGGGATACATTGAGAGTCCGGGCAAATGTGGGAGCCCGGAGAGCACGACGTTCTCAGACTGGAGCGTCATCGGCACTGAGGGGCTCGTAAAGGGGAAGATTTCAACCTCCGGTAGTCGCATTACGGCGCAGCTCTATCTCGTGGATGTACAAAAGCAGACCGTAGTTCTTGCTAAGGAGTACCAAGGAGATTCGGAGCAGGCGCGGATGGTAGCGCACCGTTTCGCCAATGATATCATGAAGTATTACACCGGGTTCCCGGGAGTGTTTGGTACGGAGATCGCGTTCTCCTCGCGAGTGGGAAGATTTAAAGAGTTGTTCGTCATGGAGATGGACGGCAGTCACGTCCGGCAGCTTACAAATGAGAGAGGCCTCGCAATGTCCGCCTCATGGGATCCTGAGGGTGGGCGTCTTGTGTACACATCCTTCCGAAATCGTATCCCAGATCTTTTCATCATGAATGTGGCCTCTAAATCTTCTCGCCAGGTAACTCGAACCACTGAGCTTGAGATAGGGGGGCATTTTGTGGGGAGTGATCAGCTCCTCGCGTCGCGGACGGAGGGAGGGGAGAGTGATATCGTCCTTCTCACTACTGATGGAAAGGTTCAGCGCCGCCTCACGCCACCCAATAGAGCGATTGACGTGTCTCCGGTGCCATCTCCTAATGGCTCTGAAGTTATCTTCTGTTCTAACCGTGGTGGAGGGCCTCAAATATATCGCATGGGGATAGATGGCTCGAATCCTCGGCGAATCAGTTTCGTGAACTCGACCTACTGCACCTCGCCAGCATGGTCGCCTACTGGAGATAAAATCTCGTTTGTGTGTCGAGCGGATGGAAACTTCCAGTTGTTTGTGGCCGATCCAGATGGGGGTAACGTTCTTCAACTTACCTCCTCTGGTTCTAACGAGGACCCAGATTTCTCTCCTGATGGTCGTTATGTAACCTTCTCAAGTACTTACTTCGGCGGAGGTTATAACATCGCGATAATGCGTACAGATGGAACGAGTATCAAGCAGGTGTCAACTAGCCGGGGAGGCGACTTTGAGCCTACCTGGGGCCCTCTTCTTAAGTAGTCGGGTTCTTGTCACTGAGCAAAGTCATTTCAAATGTGCAAGTTGCGATGTTAACTGCTTGCCAGGTGAGGCTTTGTCGAGTATCAAATGCGTACCGCCTTCAACAGCGTACGGGGGAACAGAGGAGAGTTTAACGACCTTCCTCAAGAGTCCTTTGGTTTATACCTTAACGTGCGGTAGTAGGCGGACGGATAAACCTCGGAGAGATCTGTTGTTTTAGCTGTGAGCAGAGGTTTTTGCTTATGGCGGTCAACGTTTGAGCGAGGTCCCGCGGGACGAAGAGGGTCAGAGAACGCGGCGCCACAGAGTCGTGAGCGGTGTAGAACTGGTCTTTTCAAGAGTTTAATCCACTTTGTGGGAGGAGATAGAATATGCGTAGTTTAAAGGTATTGGCCGTATGCGCTGTAGCGTTCTTTGCGACAGGTTGTTCGTGCTTCACGAGCAGCACTGACGGAAACATCGATCAAGCTTCAGCTGATGGTCCGCTCAAGGATATTCACTTCGGCTTCGACTCATACAAGCTTGATGCTGCAGCAAAGAGCACTGTAGCTGGTAATGCTGATTGGCTGAAGGCTAACCCTGGCAAGACTGTTCAGGTAGAAGGTCACTGTGACGAGCGTGGAACGAACGAGTACAACATGGTACTTGGATCGAACCGTGCGCGCGCTGCTGCTGACGCTCTTCGCGGTCAGGGCATCGAGGCTTCGACTTTGAGCACTGTTAGCTATGGAGAGGAGCTTCCTCTTGACCCACGCCACAACGAAGAGGCTTGGGCTAAGAATCGACGAGCTCACTTCAAAGTGAACTAAATAAAATCTTGCGGTGGAGACACCGTGGATTTAAAAAGACCCTGGGGCGGAAAATTCCACCCAGGGTCTTTTTTTTGGAATTTGCAGGTATATGTCGAGAGTTTTGGTGTTTGGATTGGCGTTAATGGTTTCAGGGTGCGGGGCGGCAACTCTGAGTAGAGATGTAGAGACCCTTCAACGAAGTGTAAATGATCTTCGTGCAATGCAGTCAGAGCAGACGGATATCGTTAATTCTCTCGACTCTCAAGTGAAGGCGCTCGCTGGGCGCCTTGAGGAGATGGAGTTCGCTCAAAATAAACGCTTCGGAAGTGACCTCACCGGATTGAAAGAGGAGCTCTCCTCCCTTCGTCGTCGCGTTCCTCCTCCTGCTGTAGTTCCAGTGCCGGAGCTGGAGGCTGATGAGGGGTGGGCTTCGGACCTTCCGGCGGAGAGCGCGCAAGTGTTCACGGACGCTCTTGGACTTCTGCGAGATGGTAAGTTCTCTGACGCGATTCCGCTTCTTCAATCGGTGGTGGAGCAGTCTAGTGGTAAAGCTGGGACGCCGCTGTTCTGGCAGGGAGTGGCATACGACGGTATGAGTGATGCTCGCGGGGCTCTGCGTGCGTACTCTGAGGTTGTATCGCGGTTCCCAAAGAGTAACAGGGCTCCC
>CAIXKI010000158.1 GCA_903920005.1 uncultured delta proteobacterium | reverse complement strand
GAGTTCAGTCTCTCCTCCGGGGCTAGCTCCCAGTTCGTTCAGATCCATCCCTAATACTTCAAACTGGCTGGGCCCGACCCCTATAAAAATGTGTATACAATCAGGTGAGACTTTACAGGGGCCGCCGGCCCTCCAGGTACGCTCGTCGCGGGATCGTAGGAATCGCATAATTATAACGGAAACAATTGGAGGGCCGGCGGCCTCGCCGGCCGCAGGTACAAACGCAACGTGGAATTCAATTGGAGGGGCACCGGCCCGTCTCGCCGGAGGCGAGCCGCGGCGGACCCCTGTGCCCACGGGTACAAATGTTTCATGCGTTTGCTATCGCGGGTTCAACGGATGGTCGCGATCCGATACCAGGACCTTCGGCTCTCCAAACACCTAAACCAACACCAACTTCGCAAACCGGTACACCAGCTTCTTCGACTCCTCAAAGGAGTCAAATTTAACAAAGACGGTCGCGGAGGACCCGGCGCCTTTCACCGACTCAACACACCCTCTTCCAAAAGAGGGGTGTATCACCTCAACACCTGGGGCAAGTTGCTCAAGCGCCGCGCTTGGCTTGTCGTGATACTCCGCGGGGATTTCAATCTCCCGCTTAATAGAGTCGGCCGGCATTAAAAGGGTGCGCAACTGATCAAGGGAGACGCTCGTCTTTGAACTTCCGCTGTCGACGTCTCCGCCATACCGAGGAGTTGTGTTCTTCCGCCGAAAGGTCGTTGCGTACTCACCCGACATGTCGTCCTCATCATCAAATGAGAAGCGAGGATATCCCTCAATGAAAGTCGCGCCTTGCGAACGTTCAACACCAACTGCTGCTAAGCTCTTCGGATCGATATCCTTCGCGAATCGACTGACGATGCGAGCCCCACCAGCGGTTCCAGAGCTACCTCCAGACGCGAACATTCCGCGGTTATGCGCACGTGTAAGGTAGAGCGTTTTCATCGCCCGAGTGATCCCCACGTAACAAAGGCGTCGCTCCTCTTCAAGGCCAACGACATCATCGAGGGAACGGTAGTGAGGAAGGAGCCCTTCCTCGAGTCCAGTGAGAAAAACTACTGGGAACTCCAGCCCCTTTGCGAGGTGCAGAGTCATCAGAGATACCGTGTCGGATTTTTCCGTTGAGACCTCCGCGCCGGTTTCACCAGCCGGAAAATCCGCGCTTGACGTGAGAGAGATACGATCGAGAAAATCCTTCATCACCTCTTCGTTAGAGAGTTGAGGATTCTCCATCGTACGGCCCAACGATTCTAACTCTTGCAAGTTTTCGATCCGCGACTGCGCGGTCGGATCCTTCATCGCCGCCAATCGAGGGCCGTATTCCGTCTTTTCTACGATACACCCGAGGAAAGAGCCAAACTTCATCGTTTGAGATGCCTGCTTGAGCTCTCCCATAAGCTCCACGAACTTCTTCACGCTCTTATTGCTCTGCGCAATCGTTACAGACGCGTGAAGAAAAGGCATGGAGGTGTTTCGTGCCTCCTCCGCTATCGCCTGAACGGCCTGCGCGCCAATTCCCCGTGGAGGTGTATTCACTACTCGTTGGAATGCTTGGTTGTCAGCTGGATTAACCAGCAGCCGAACGTACGCGAGAATATCCTTAACCTCTTTTCGGTCGAAGAATTTCAAGCCGCCAAATATCTTGTAGGGAACCTTTGCTCGCACGAGCGATTCCTCGAGCGCGCGCGTTTGCGCGTTTGTTCGATAGAGAATCGCCATCTCGGAGAACTTTACACCTTGATTAGCAAGACGCTTAATCTCTGAGGTTACGAAATCGGACTCCATGTTCTCGTCATACCCGATGAAGGTGCGAATCTGATCGCCCTCCGCGCCTGCCGTCCAGAGCTTCTTGTCTTTGCGAGCCTTGTTCTTTTCGATAACGGCGTGAGCAGCACCCAGGATGCGCCCCGTAGAGCGATAGTTCTGCTCAAGCTTTACAACCTTGGTATTCGCGTAATCTTTTTCAAACTCAAGGATGTTACTAATCGTCGCGCCACGGAATCCGTAAATAGACTGATCGTCATCTCCTACAACGAACAGGTTTCTTCGTGGTTCAGCGAGAAGACGAATAAACATGTACTGAACCTTGTTGGTATCCTGAAACTCATCAACAAGGATGTAGTGAAGCGTGCGGCGATAGAAATCAAGAACATCAGGAAACTCTTTGAGCACGCGCACGGTGTTAACGAGAAGGTCGCCGAAATCCATGGCATTCGCTTCAAGAAGCGCTTTCTGGTACCGGTCATATACCTGCGCTTGAAGATCGCTCTCTACACTCGAGGCCCGTTTGCCAGCCTCCGCGGGGAGGATGTAATTGTTCTTTGCTCGGTCGATCGCTCGGGAGAATGAATCGAGCGGATACTTATCGTCATTAATATTTAATTCTTTAATAATCTGCTTGAGAACGCCCTTGGAGTCCTGATCGTCATAAATGACGAACCCGTTGGTGTAACCCAATCGAGACGCGTTGTGGCGAAGGATTCTTAAACCAGAGGAGTGAAAGGTCGATATCCATAATCGCTCAGCGCGATCTCCAAGGAGCTGACGAAGTCGTCCTCGCATCTCCTCTGAGGCCTTATTTGTAAAGGTCACTGCTAAAATTCGATCTGAAGGAACGCCCTGCTCAACAACGAGCTGCGCTACCCGATGCGTCAGTACCCGAGTTTTCCCGCTTCCAGCTCCCGCGAGCACCAAGATCGGGCCATCGCCATGCATCACGGCATCTTGCTGTGGGTCGTTTAAGCCGGTCAGGAGATCGGTGTGTGTCATGGAACGCTCATCTGAGAACAACATCGGGGACTGCTCGCCAATCATCGTCGCTTAACTATCGAGAGTAAAACAAAAAGGGGAGATGAACTATCTCCCCGGGGCTTAAGCCACCCGACAGTAACGCTGTCGGGTGCTGAAGGTAAACCGAACGCCGCTACATTATCGTGCGCGACGCGCTATTTGTTGCCCCCTTAGGGACACTTTCGCTACGCCACACGATATTTCTATCGGCTTCGGCATCGGCATCCCCTCAATAAGGAGCTTCCCGATGTAGACGAGGGTAAGGGCCGCGCATACAAAATCTATCGCTAATACCAAAATTTCATTTCCCATAAATCCTCCCTCAAAAGGTGACTTCTACTCTTTTTCTATACACCACTCCGTCATAGTTCAAGTCTTTTTCTATATCCAATAGAAATATTTGGCCGCCACTTCTCTCAGAGTCCTAAAATCAGGCAATTAGCCGATACAACGGGGTTTTGCGGGTGCTTTTATAGTCCGGTACTGATACCCTAGAGGCCTATGTCATCTGAGTACAACCGTAAGGACCACCTCTATCATAAGGCGAAAGATGAGGGGTATCGCTCCCGAGCCGCCTATAAACTTCTGGAGATTCAGCAGAGCTATAAAGCCATTCCTCAAGGCGCTCACGTGCTCGATGTCGGAGCATGGCCTGGCGGATGGACCCAAGTAGCCCTGGAATTAGTGGGCCCAAAGGGATCCGTAACTGGCATCGACCTTCAGGCCCTCGATCCACTAGACGATCCACGCTGTAAGCTCATCGCAGGGGATGCCCGCGATCTTGAGGAGATCTTAGGCTATCCAGGCCCCTGCTTCGACTCAGTGATCTCCGACATGTCGCCAAAACTTACAGGTATTAAAGAAGCAGATCAGGCTGGTACCGTCGGGTGCGCGGAGCTTGCGCTCTATGTCGCTCAACAACTTTTGAAGAAAGACGGCAGTTTCATCGTCAAGGTATTCAAAGGTGGCGAGGTTGAGGGGTTTGTCAAATCAGCGAGGCCAATGTTTAATAAGTTAATCCGGTCGGAGTTGAAATCTACAAGAGCAACTTCAAACGAATTCTATGTAATAGGCCTCGGTTTCAAACGATAGCTTCAGAACCACTCCTTCAATGAACTTTGTATCGGCAAGTGAAAATTTCGGAACGTTTGTAATCAATACAACGGAACAATGGGGGAGATCGTGGATGTTCCTCTATCGAACCCTTATTGCGCTCATCCGCCCCCCGTACCGCCCCTATCTCTATCTTCAACAACTTCTTCAGATCGGAGTGAACTCTACACTCGTTATCGCGCTCATCGGCCTCTTCACGGGCGCGGTACTTGCGGTTCAGGGCGAGTACACACTCTCTAAGTTCGGCGCGACCGCGTACACAGGTCCAGCCGTGGCGCTCAGCCTTATTCGAGAATTGGGCCCTGTTCTCACCGCCCTTATGGTTATTGGACGCGCCGGCTCGGCAGTTACCGCGGAGCTCGGCATCATGCGCATTACTGAGCAGATCGACGCGCTCCGCTCCATGGCCGTCGACCCGATCAAATATCTTATGGCGCCTCGCCTCGCCGCTGGACTAATCGCGATGCCACTCTTATGTGGAATGTTCAACGTCGTTGGTATCTTCGGAGGATACCTCGTAGGAGTAGGGCTCTTAGGATTGAGCCCTGGAACCTTCATGAGTCAGATTATGTCAGCCACTGGCGTGGTCGATGTCTGGTCAGGATTTATTAAAGCGCTCGTTTTCGGCCTCATCTTCGGCTGGGTCAGTTGTTACAAAGGATATACCTGTGGATTCGGCGCGCAGGGAGTGAATAAAGCAACAACTCAATCCGTAGTGACCGCGTCGGTTGCGGTGCTGATAGTCGACTACTTCTTAACAAGCGTGCTCACGCGCGTTTTCATGGAGTAGCCCTTGATATCAGTGAGAAACGTCCACAAGAGGTTCGGTTCGCAAGTCGTGCTCGACAACATTTCGATTACGATCGAACCGGGCAAAACGACCGCGGTGGTCGGTCCAAGTGGCGTGGGCAAGTCGGTTCTTTTAAAGCTCATCATGGGAATCATGACCCCAGACTCTGGCGACATATGGATTGGCGATGACAAGATAACGGCCGCCCACAGCGAAAGTCAGAAGAACGCCATTCGCCAGCAACTCGGAGTGCTCTTCCAGTCGGCGGCGCTCTTTGACTCCCTTACCATCTACGACAACATCGCCTTTCCCCTTCTTGAGCGGCTTCGTCTTAGCTCGATACGGGCGCACAAAAAGGTGCTCGCAATCGCGGAATCGCTGAGCCTTACCGAATACCTACAAAACTACCCCGAGCAGGTCTCTATCGGCATCAGAAAGCGCGTCGGCATGGCTCGCGCGCTTATCACCGAACCTAAAGTGCTCCTTGTAGACGAACCGAACACCGGCCTCGACCCTCTCGATGGTCAAGAGGTGTATGATTTGATAAATGCATGTAAGAATCAGTGGGGCTTTACCGGTTTGGTAATCAGCCACGAATTGCCTGAAGTGTTTCAGGTGTCGGAGCGCGTCGCGATGATACTTCAAGGAAAGATCATCGCCGAGGGAACACCCTCCGAGATGATCGCATCCGCTGATCCTGCCGTGCAGCAATTCCTAAATGGGAGAACTGATGGACCAATCAAAATTCAATAACCAGCCGGGCTCTGCAGCGCTTGCGGTTCCCAAGAGAAGCTTCTCGCTTGAGTTCTTTGTGGGCCTATTCGCCATGGCTGGCGTTGGAGCGGCTGCCTATCTCGCGGTCGGCCTCGCGGGCTTAGAGCTCAGCTCAAAAGACACCTATCTTATCTACGCCGAATTCGACAACATCTCCGGTCTTAAATACGGGGCCTCAGTTGAAATAGCCGGAGTTCCGATAGGCGAGGTTTCCGACATCGTGCTTAAAGATCCCGTCGCGAAGGTTACCCTAAAGCTTACCCGTTCAGTAAAGCTTAAGGACGACGACATCGCCTCAATCCGCACAAAAGGAATCATCGGCGATCGATATGTAAAGATATCTCGCGGCGGCTCCGACAAATACATCGAGGAAGGCGGAACCATGGTTGAGACTGAATCGGTGATAGATATCGAGGATGTTATCGGTAAGGTTGTTCATAGCCTGACCGGTGACAAGGAAGACGATGAGTCAAAGAAGTAATAGGATAATAGTTTTTCAAGTGAGGTTTCGTATGGCTTATCGTTTTGCGCTTACTCTTGTAGCTCTTCTCTTTACATCAACACACGTCGCTTTCGCGGAGACCTCCCCCAAGGCCGAGATTCAGAAGACGATTGACTCAATCATCTCAATCGTCGAGGCATCCCCGGGCGATGACAAAAAGCTCGCTCGTCGTGGCAAGCTTCGCGAGGTTATTAATCCCAAGTTCGACTTTGACGAGATGTCGCGACGATCGCTCGGCGCGAACTGGAACACCATCACACCCGCGGAACAGGCCGACTTCACCACCGTATTTTCGGAGCTCCTTGCTCGAACATACCTCTCCAAGATCGAAACGGTTAAACCTGGAATGGTAAAGGTTGAGAGCGAGAACATCGAGTCGTCAAAGGCTGTTGTTAAGACGGTAGTATTAAGTAAGGGGGACACCTTCCCGATCGACTATAAGCTGATGCTAGAGAATGGTCAGTGGCGAGTATATGACGTGGTTATCGAAAATATCGGACTCGTCGCCAACTACCGCAATGAGTTCTCGGGTATTATCCGAAAGGATAAGTTCCCCGGTCTTATGGAGCGCCTCCGTAAGAAAGTGGAGTAAAAAGCTCGTGGCAACCTCACTAATCGAAGAAACGAAGAAGCCGCTCTCGACGCGGCTTCTTCCATTTTTAGCGAGCCTCTTTTTCAGCGGATGCTTCTCGTACTACTCCATTGAGGACCTAGCCCCCATCGCCCCTCAAGCGACGCTTGAACGCTCAAGCATCGCGCATCGCGGGAGCCTCCATCGAGAGATCCCTGAAAACTCACTTCCAGCAATTACTCAAACCCTTCGTTCAGGCGTTCAATTTGCCGAGGTCGATGTCCGCCAATCAACGGACGGCGACCTCTTCCTTTTTCATGACGGATCTATCCAAACAGACAACTCATTCGCCCCTCCAGAATTAAAGGGACGAAAGGTTCAAGAGCTCTCGCGCACGGAGCGCGCTCAGGTGTGGCTCAATCAGGCAAAGACTATCTCCATCCCTTTACTGAGCGACGCGCTCAAACTGCTTAAAGACACCCCAGGCACGTTACAAGTCGATTTAAAGGGGGAGTCGGATCCCCTTCTTGACTCCGTCATTCACGAATTACGGCGGACAAATGCCCTCTCGCGAGTAACGATCCAACTACGAAGCCCGTTGCGCATAGCGCGCATTCGAGAAAACGAGCCGCGCGCTCGCATCGTTGCGAGATGTCTTGATGCTGCGCAACTTACTCAAGCGATAGACGCAAAGGTTGAGGCCGTAGAGCTTGAACGATGGATAACAGCGGATGCCATTAAAGCCGCCCACGATGCTGGCGTCCGAGTGATCCTGAACATCGCCTCAACTCACCTCGACAAACCCGAGACGTGGAGCTATCTCCGCGCTCGTGGCGTCGATACGATCATGAGCGACCATGCCGATATGGCGCGATAAGCCGACGCTAGTTCGGTAACTATCCTTCGCCTATCGAAGAGGCGCTGTATAATAACCAATCACCCCAGTGGTTCTGTCGAGAAGCTGCGCGACTATATAAGAAGCCCCCCCATATCGACTCGCCCCTACATTTAAGATTTTCGTCTCCTTGTCCAGTGGCACCAAAATCCTACGCCATCGATTTCGGGAGGAAAGAACGTACACTTCTTGAGTGCGCGCCCTCCGTCCCAGTATCACCACCGAAGGCAGGGCTTCCGACCCTTGAGAGACAAGTGCCACCTTTTTTAACCTAAACCGCACAGGCGCCCGAGGTGATTTTAAAACCGTACGCCCCAATCGCGTTACTCCAGACACGGAGACACTCTTACGATTTTTACTGGTCACGGCAAAAATGATCGGGCTGTCCCCGGATAGCGCTGGGCCACACATAGCCTTCGACGCGGTTCGGGGAACTTTTATCGATGTTTTGTTGGAATAGCTCGGGAAGGCTTGAAATTCAGATGCTTTCTTCATGCGCACAAGGCTGCTCGGCGTAAGCTCATTACGAAAGTAGCAACCCAAGACAGGCCGTCCCTTTAACGGAATAGTCGCGAAGTTTTTTTCACTCCCTCTTACAATATCTAGAGATCCCCACACATAAGAGGAGGACTCTCTTCGAACCGTGATGACTGAAGAGGTCTGATCTCCTGGAGCTTTACCTATCCCTACCGCGAAAAGGGAACTTGATGCTCGCAGCGAGATCGCGCCATTTGGGATGTTCAATATGACATCAGCTCTACGATCCCCGCTCAAGAAAACAAGATCAGCTTGAAGATCCCCGTCAACATCACCCTCCATCGCCGTCGGCATTGGTGTTGGTGTTACCGTTGGAGTTTCCGTGTCAATGGCAGTGATTGTTGCTGTCGGAGTTATTGTCGGGGTGTCCGTGATAGTGGGGGTATTCGTAATCGTTGGAGTCACCGTTGGCGAATTCGTTTGAGTAGCCGTCGGGGTAATCGTAGGGGTTAGAGTTACCGTGGCTGTTCCCGTAATTGTAGGAGTTGTAGTTGGCGTATCTGTCGGCGTCACCGTAGGTGTCTCGGTGGGCGTATGCGTTGGAGTGTTCGTCGGTGTTGTCGTAGGAGTTTCTGTAGATGTGGGTTGAGGTTGAGGCGTCGAAGTGCCGATACTCGTGCTTGCGGCGGTAGCGGTAGCGCTCGGCGTCGCGGTGGGCGTATGTGTTGGAGTTTGGGTGGGCGTCTGAGAAGGGGTGACGCTCGGCGTATCCGTTGGCGTATTTGTAGGCGTAGACGAAGGCCCAGTCGTAGGAGTACTGGACGGAGTTGCTGTTGGAGTGTGAGTCGGCGTACTTGAAGGTGTTGCCGTCGGGGTATTGGTAGGAGTGTTTGTTGGCGTGTGGGTAGGAGTTGATGTTGGGGTGCTAGTTGGTGTTGAGGTAGGAGTAGATGCACCACCGCCAGCGGCTGACCCATATAGAATCCACATCGTATTGCTGGATACCCTAGATAAGAGATCGCGATAGGTGTCCTTGTTAACATCTCCAACACCTACAAGGTTATCTCCCAGACGACCTTGTACGATATCGGACTCAATACTCTGATCAACGGAGGCTATTAGACCAGAAGCACTCCCAAGATACGTCTCGATCCGCCCCTCTTTTGTTTGCCCATTTGAGTACAGCGAGGAGCCGACGGCTAGGTCACCATAACCATCCTTGTTGAGGTCTCCAATGCTCGCCACGGATGCCTGCCCGACTAGGTCAGTTGTCACAAATGTGGCGTCGGCACCAAGCCCTGCGCTTGAGCCGTACCGCACTTTTACGTACGATGTTGAATTGCCGAGGGTCGGATTAATTTGAGTCCAACCACCCTCCGTTACAACGAGGTCACTATATGCATCACCATTAAAATCTCCTGATGCTGGAAAGTCCAACCATCCATAATGAAGGGCTCCCGTGATGGTTGTAGGGGACGTTCCATAGATAAATACCCGGCCCCTGTTGGTCAGCCCTCCACTAGTGAAAAGAGGCTGAGTGGCCCCATATTCGTCCGAGCCATCACCATTCACATCTCCAGCCGCGAAAACTTTTGCTCCGAGCTCAGCATTATCCTGCGAGCCGTTGGCAGAGGCGGCAAGGGTTGACGTGACCCCTGCGTTACTTCCGCGATACAAAAAAACCTTCCCCCTCGGATTGGCTGCCGAGGATGTCGGGTACCAGTAAGGATCGCCGATCACGATATCATCGTAGCCATCGTTATTTGTATCACCGGCAGTCGATACCGCGCCACCAAATGCAGAGCTATATCCAACGCTCCCCCCACCCGCGACTCCGTTAATCGTCAGCTGGGCGCTGCTAGAAATTCCACTTGCCCCCCCAAGGTACACCATCACCTGGCCCCTAGTACCACACCCCGAGCCTCCCGCTACGATGTCGCCATACCCATCTCCATTCACATCACCAGCGCTTGCGAGCACAGACGCGCAGGCGGCAGGGCACGTCCAATTTGCCGTAGCCGGCGGACCAGAGGCTGTCCCGTAATAAACGCCACTCCCAACTATGACGTCGGCGTACCCGTCTCCGTTAACATCCCCGGCCGATGCCGCAACCGTTCCTGACTTAGTCCAGCCAGGAGAGGATGCCAGGGGGTCAACCACTATCGGATAGACGGCATGAGCGTCATCTACATTGATGTCGAGAGTTCCTTCGGTGCGAGAATGTTTCGAGAAGGAAAACCAACTAGGCAACACCGTCCCTTTGGCATCAACTACTTTGAGCCCGTCGTAGCGTACCGTCCTGTCCTTCCCTTGCGAGAACGTGATGGAGTCTTGCTGTATCCTGGTCGCAATCAGATCTGACTCAACATGAGCACTCAACACAAGCACAGCTGGGGAATCTTTCCGAAAGATCGGCTCCGAAATAGTAAACCCTTGCTCAATTCCAAGATCAGTAGTGCGGTACCACTCATCCATCCGCATATCACGTCGGTGAATTTTGATCTGGTCTCCTTCCTGCGTGATATCTCTGAGATTCGCCTCGCTGACACGAGACGCGAGCTTTCCACGCTTCACGGCCTTTAACGAATAGCGCCACCGCCACGGTCTCGCCCCTTTCCGATTTTCAAGGGGCTCAATCTCCCACCCGCGCTCGCTGACGTGCGCGCGTAAGTTGTGCGTATGGTTCATAAGTGTTTGGACTGATTTCTCAACGGGAGAGGGGCCAAACGTTGTGCCTACATTCAACGGCACCCCGTCCCGAGAGTCTTGAGCACTTGGCTCCTGGAGTATTCGCGAAGAACTTTGCCCAGTACTTGCTGGTGGTTGGCTTACGAGCTGGGGTGGTTTCAAATGAGGAGTAGAATCTGGAACGCGAACAAACCGACTAACACCCACGCCACCTATGAACAGCACAAAGACAACACTCAAGAGTAGCCCCAAGCGACCCGCCCGTTTTTTTGAGCAGGGGTTGGTCTTTGATGGTTGTGGCTTACGTAGGCTCACACCTCGAGAATCGGGACGACAGCTAAAAAACTTAATAAAATACGATGATTATACCGAATCGCATTTCATGCGTTTCACTATCCCGTCGCATTTACTAGGAATATCAGATACCTATGACCCATTACCTCCACCGTTTACGGGGATCCTCTATCCGCTTATCGCACAGGGATATTGGTCAAATGCCTCTCATTTGAACGATTGCCTTCGTTCAAGCGAGCACCGATAACTAGAATAGAAAAGCAAAATTCTTCACCATGCCCCACCATACCGACACACTCAAAACAAGAGTTCTCGAACTCCTCTCAACAGCATCGGCTCAAGAGGTCGCATCGCTTTGCTCCGCAGCGTGGCTCAACGACCCGATACCTGGGCTCAGTGCACTCAGTGGATGCCAACAAGGCAGCAGACACCTTGAGGGAGACGTCGCGACTCACACCGGTCTCGTAGTCGCGAACCTTCGGTCCGTCGCGAAAAGACGGTTACACCGCGACGCCGATTTCGTTGAGCTACTCGGCGCCCTCATACACGACCTAAAGAAACCTGAAACTCGCGTGGAGAATTCTCCCGGGGATGTTTCTTTTCCTGGCCATGAAGCGCTTGCTTCAAAAGTCTGCTCCTCTATCGCCGCAACCTTTGGACTCTCAGAGGAACACACCGCGCGACTTACCTTCATCGTCGCGCACCACGGAGAGGCGAACAGATTTTTAAAGCTGGATGCCGAGACGAGGGCCGACCTCGTTCGCTCTCCTTTCGCTACAAGTCTTGCGCTCCTTCACGAAGCAGATGCGTTAAGTTCGATTCGCGAGGATGGATCGCGCGCTGAAATATTCTGGAGCTCGCTGACTTCGCAGTCTATCGATAAGAGCTATTTTGAGATCCCAGTCGATCGAAGAATCTACAAAAGCATCAAATGGAATAGTTATCCACAGGATGTTCTACCCCTGTGGGTAGCTGACATGGACTTCAAGAGTCCGCCTGCTGTTATCGACGCGCTTCTTAAACGAGCTGAGCACGGTGAGTTTGGATACGAAGATTCTTCCAAGCAACTTCTCTCCACGATCGTAAAGTGGTGTGAAGAGCACTACGAGTGGGGGATCTCAGAAGGGGAGATAGTTCCGCTACCGGGACTTGTGTGCGGACTGAATGCGGTGTGTCGAGCAGTGGGCGCACCGGGCGACGCGGCCGCTATCTTTACTCCGGTGTATCCGCCGTTTCTCTCAAGCCCGACCAATAACGGCATGGAAACCATTCAAGTACCACTTACCCAAGTTATCAACAAAGATTCCACATTCCGGTACAAAATAGACTTTGACGCTTTTGAGAGAGCGATTACATCACGCACGAAGCTCTGTATCTTTTGTCATCCACACAATCCGTCCGGAGAGTCGTGGTCCGTCGAAGACATTCGAAAAGTCGCCGAGATTTGCACCGTTCACGACATAATCTTGTGCAGCGATGAGATTCACTGTGACCTTATTCTAGATGGATCGAGACACACGCCAGCAGCGAAGGCGGCTCCTGAGTTTAAGAACAATCTCATCACTCTCATGGCACCAAGCAAGACGTTTAACCTTCCCGGTCTCGGATACAGCTTCGCGATCGTCCAGGACGACGAACTCCGCAAAAAATTAAAGCGCGTCGTAGATGGTCCAGTGCCCCATCCCAATGCGATGGGCCTAGCGGCGTGCGAAGCAGCCTTCAGTGAGAGTGAGGGGTGGTTGCGAGCGGTCCGTCAGTATATCGAGACAAACAGAGATGTGGCAGTTAGCTTCATCAGGGAAAACTTCCCATATTTTAAAGTTTCCTCTCCCGAGCGAACCTACCTGCTGTGGATAGACTGTCGAGCTCTCACCGGTATCGATGGTTCGCCCTCGAGTTTTTTCTTGAAAGAGGCGAGGGTTGCCCTGAACGATGGGGCGCTATTCGGAGAAGCGGGAAAGGGGTTTGTTCGACTGAACCTTGGAGCACCGCGGTCGCGAATTCTTGAGGCATTATCGCTTATGAAACAGGCTGTGGATAACCTGTTGAAAAAGTAGCGTAGATAGCTGCAAGCACAAAAGAAAACGGAGCCCCAAATAGGGACTCCGTCGCAGAAAACAACGAGAACGTAGCCGCGACAAATCGCGCGCCTACTTCGCAGCAGCCTTCTTAGCCTTGAGGCGAGCCTTCTTGTTGCGGTTCTTAACTTTCTTTGCGCGGTGCGCTGCGCGACGATTTTCTGTGATCTTAGTTGGCGATGCCATGACACAACTCCTTAACAAATGAGGTCCGTAAAGGTACCGAAGAAGAGGCTCACGGTCAACTTTCGCCGGAACCCCTAGATTAAACTAGATATCTAAGTTCCTAATCTTGAGAGCATTATCTTCAATGAACTTCCTTCGAGGCTCAACTTCATCACCCATCAAGACCGTGAAGATCTGATCCGCATCGATAGCATCATCAATCGTTACCTGAAGGAGGCGCCGATATTGAGGATCCATCGTTGTTTCCCAAAGCTGCTCAGGGTTCATCTCTCCAAGTCCCTTGTACCGGGTTATTGAAAGTCCCTTACGCCCGCGTGCGTCAACCCAATCGGATACCGCCTCGATTGAATCAACGGTCTCTCGCTCCTTACCGTCACCTGTAGCGGTGATGGTGTAGGGGGCCTCTCCAACAAGCTTTCGAGCGTCCGTGTATACCGTTCGAACCACTGAGATCTTATCAGAGATCCAGAGACGTCGGGTTACTGTAGTGGTGTACACAACTCCACGAAGACGTGTCTTCACTCGAAGCGCCACCTCTCCGTCGTGGTCATCAACTATTTCAACCGTAGGCTCAGCGATCGTTCGAGTCTTGATAGCCGCCACGATCTGCGACAGAAGCCCGGCGAGGTAGTCTTGCTTCCACGACGTCTCATTGAACTGAATTCCAGACTCTGAAAGAGCAACGATAACCCTCTGGTCGAGGCGCTCCATCTGAATCTCTTCAAGGGCTCTCTTACCATCCTGAACACGAACGAGAAGCTCGGAAATGGACTCGGCTGTTACCACCTTTCCATCCTTGCTTTGAACAGAGACACCATCAGCACCTCCGCCGATGATAATTTCCGTGAACTCCTTCTCGTTCTTGAGGTAGCGCTCAACTTTTCCTTTCTTAATCTTATAGAGAGGTGGCTGCGCGATATAGAGGTGCCCCTTCGAGATTACCTCATTCATCTGTCGATAGAAGAAGGTTAACAGGAGGGTTCTAATGTGACTTCCATCCACGTCGGCATCAGTCATGATGACAACTTTGTGATAGCGAAGCTTGTTCACATCAAAGTCGCCTGCCCCGATACCGGTTCCCAGCGCTGTGATGAGAATTCGAATTTCCTCAAATGAGAGCATCTTATCGAAGCGAGCCTTCTCGACGTTCAAAATCTTTCCCTTAAGCGGAAGGATAGCTTGATTCTTCTTGTCGCGACCCTGCTTGGCGGATCCACCCGCGGACTCTCCCTCGACTAAGAAAATTTCGGCTTCTTCTGGATTCTCGTTCTGACAATCCGCCAACTTTCCTGGAAGCGCGGCGCTATCAAGGGCACCCTTTCGTCGAACAAGCTCTCGAGCTTTTCGAGCGGCTTCACGAGCGCGCGCGGCCTCAAGAGACTTATTCACTATCAACTTGGCGATAGTGGGATTCTCTTCGAAGTACTTCGCGAGCTGTTCGCCCACAATCTGCTCCACAAACCCCTTCACTTCGCTATTTCCAAGCTTCGACTTGGTCTGTCCTTCGAATTGCGGCTCAGGAATCTTTGCGCTGATAACGCCAACCAATCCTTCCCGAGTATCATCGCCTTGGATTCCTTCGTTGAATCCCTTAAGGAGATCGTTTTTGTTTGCGTACGCGTTAAGAGTACGCGTGAGGGCAGCCTTAAAGCCGATAAGGTGAGTTCCACCTTCAGGGGTGTTGATGTTGTTGGCGTAAGTATAAATGCTCTCGGTGTACTCCGAGTTGTACTGCAACGCTATCTCAACGCTAATACCATCACGCTCGCCGCTCACGAAAATAGGATCCGGAAAGAGGGGCGTCTTTGTTTTGTTAATGTGCGTAACGAAGCTGCGAATACCACCTTCGAAATAGAACTCCTGCTCTTTGTCGATTCGCTCATCAATCAAGATGATGCGAAGTCCGGCGTTAAGGAAAGCCAGCTCACGCACACGGTGTGAAACCGTGTCGTAGTTGAAGGTCTTTGTCTCGAGGAAGATTGTGTGATCCGGATAGAACGTGACTTTTGTGCCCGTACCCTCTGCCGGTCCGATCTCTTTTAGTGGAGCAACCGGGTCTCCTCGACGGAATTCCATCGAGTGAAGCTTTCCGTTTTGTTTTATCTCTGCCTTGAGCCACTCTGAGAGCGCGTTCACTACAGAAACACCGACACCGTGAAGTCCTCCGGAAACCTTGTACGCTTCCTTCTCGAACTTTCCACCGGCGTGAAGCTTCGTCATGACAACTTCAACGCCGCTTACGCCTTCGGTTGGATGGATGCTTGTGGGAATTCCTCGTCCGTTATCCTCAACTGAAACAGATCCGTTTGTGTGAAGGATTACTTTGATAGTGTTGCAGTATCCAGCGAGCGCTTCATCAACGGCGTTATCGATAACCTCCCAAACAAGGTGGTGATATCCACGGTAGAAGGTGTCTCCGATGTACATCGCTGGACGTTTTCGCACAGCTTCAAGACCCTCAAGGACCTTGATCTGACCAGCATCGTAAACCAGCCCGGTTGGTTGTGTGGTGGGCGCGGTACTCATTAGACTCCTCCAAAACTCGATAACTTTAGTAGTGTAAGATAGTTAGATGCATTTGGTAAAGAGTAAACCAACATCCCGGCGCTCAGGCAGATACCTGAATTAACTCATTATTTTAAGCTCTTTTTTCTATCCACAGGTATGGTGTGGATAAATGTGAATAAGTATCGAAAAAATCTACGAAACAACCGTTCCTTGAGAGACGGTGAGGGTGCACAAATTCTCGCTCGCCAGAAGGTGGTCAGGAGGGGCGTCTGTGCCGGTGACGATTACCTGACGGGACTTACCAAGTAACGCTTTAAAAAGGCGCCCTGAACGGCCCTTATCAAGCTCTGAGTCAACATCATCGAGTAAAATGACCGGCGATTCACCGGTGGCCGCCTCTAGCAGATCGATGACTCCCAGCTTCAGCGATAACACCACGCTTCTAGTCTGCCCCTGAGAGGCAAAGGCTCTCGCGTCTACCCCCCCGAGCGCAATCTTGAGGTCGTCTCGCTGGGCGCCAAGGGATGGCGTTCTCATCATCATCTCCTTCGGTGCCACACCCTCTAACCGTCCAAGAATCTCATCACACGACAACGCTCGGTCATCCTCCACGAAGTCAGATTCGAGCGAGATGGTGAGGGTTCCGTCGGAAGGAGCGTACTGTTCATGAAAAAGGGCTGCTTTATCACTAAGTGATTTTATAAAGTTAAGCCTGTTATCAACAATCTTTCCACAATAGTCTGCCAAAAGTTCGTTCCATGGCTTTACGTGTGAGTAATCGATCCCGGGTTGCTTGAGCACCGCGCTTTTGCTCGCTAAGGCCCTCTGGTAAGCCATCAGAACTTTAATAAAGCCCGGGTTAAGGTCTACCATGTGTCGATCGAGAAATCGTCTCCTGCCCGAAGGAGAGCCCTTAACAAGGGATAGGTCCGCTGGAGAGAAGGCGATCACCCTGAGGCGCCCGATAAGTTCGGTAACCGAGTCGAGGGGCTTGCCGTTGCAAAAGGCGGTGCGCTCACCAGGGGTAAAAACTAAACCAAGCTCCTCAGTGCCGTTTTCTGAAACAACAGTTCCAAAAACCGAACACTCCTTTTCTCCCCACTTCAAAAGTTCGCTTGAAGAGTTCGTTCTAAACGATCGAGAGCCAGAGAGAAGGTAGAGCGCCTCAACGAGATTAGTTTTTCCATTCCCGTTTAAGCCGTTCACGTACACAGGCCCAGAACCGAGCTCGATCGTTTGATCAGCTAAATTTCTAAACTTAAAAACCTTAAGACTTGAAACAAACAACGAAAGATCCTGTGAAGCTATTTATCGAGCCGAAGTGGCATAACGATTCCGAAAGACGATTCATCAGACTCCGCATAGAACTTTCCTGGTCCTGAGTCGCCATTGAGCTCCATGACGAAAGGTTGGTTCTCGCCGATCGTTGAAAGTACATCGATGATGTATCGAGCATTAAATCCAACTGAGAAATCCTTACCAGAATATTGAACTTCAACTTCCTCTTGAGCCTCGCCAAGTTCAGGTGAAGAGCTTGAGATCCGTACGAGATTCGAGAAGAAGTCAAACCGAACACCTTTGTTCTTATCACTCACCACAAGCGATACGCGCTTTAACGCATGCGCAAGTTGTGTGCTCAAAACGGTAATCTTATTTCCCGCCCCTTTAGGGAGAACCTGTTCATAATTTGGAAACTCACTATCCAACAAACGAACGACAAGCTTCCATGCTGGACCTTCAACCACCAAGAATCCCTCGCTGACATCAACGCCAACAGGAACATCTCCCACGGTATCAAGAGCCTTACGAACCTCAGCGATTCCTTTGCGCGGAACGATCACGTGATCAGAACCGGCACCGCCCTTTGCGGACCCCTTGTGGGAAAGTCCGGTAAACTCAACGCCCTGAAGCGGTCGAGAGATAAGACCAAGTCGATGACCATCTGTCGCCACCATTCCGATCCCGGAAGATTTGCCATCCTTGGTGATCTCAAGACATATACCGTTCATGTTGTAACGCCCTTCATCAAGGGATACGGCGTAGAGAGTTTTATTGATCATCTCAATCAACGTTGGCGCTGGAAGTTTGCACTTCGTCTTAAGGGCGAGCCCCGGTGGAACTGGATATTCCTCAGCCCCGACTCCAACGATCTTTAGTTTTGAACTACCAGCATGAACTTCAATTCGATCCCGATCGACTGCCCGGATCGTGATCTCTCCATCTGGAAGCTCTCGAACGAGATCTCCGAACACCTTTGCGCTGACTGTGATCGATCCTGGCTTCTTAACGGATGCCGTGCTCGAGGCTATCGCGGTGATCTCAAGATCACTTGCTGTTACTTTAAAACTCTTGTCCTCAGCGGAGAGAAGAATGTTACCGAGGATCGGCATCGTCGATTTCTTCTCAGCGATCGCTAACGTGACGTGAAGAAGTTTCGAGAGTTCAGTTTTTGAAATTGTTATCTCCATGGTTCCCTATTGTTTCTTTATTAGATAAATATCTAGTGAATAATAGTAAGTCAGCCCTGTTTTCGGGGATAAGTCCCTTAACTATATGTTTTGAGTGTTAAATTTCCACTGAAAACTTGTTAGTAACCTCTGCAAAGTTTTTGAAATTATCCACAGGCCAATTTGAACTCCACAATTCGGCCCACCTTCCCACCCGTTTCAACCAAGTTATCCACAGGTTTCTACCGGGAGTCTTTTTCTATATCAAATCAACCACTTCTACCGCGCTATAGTGCGTCGTAGAGGCGTGGTTGTGGATATGTATCTGCCCCTTCTTGGTAGGGATTTTCATCCCTGAGTACCTGTGGAAAACGTGTCGATATCCGGCACAAACCTGTTGAAAACCTATGAATTACCCACTATTCAACACCCTGGTAAAAGCTGTTGATAAAATGGTCAAGCGCTTGATTTAACAGACTTTAACCAAATAGTCTCTTTTCGATTTCTTCGACAAAGACCTTTACTTGCGCATCTGTGGATAACTTGCTCGATACAACGGTGGCGGCATGAATGACGCTCGAGTGGTCTCGCCCACCGAAGTGCTCACCTATCTCTGGATATGACGCGGTGGTGTGTTTACGACAGAGATACATGGCTATATGTCGTGGGAAGGAGAGATTCTTCGTTCGTCGCTTCGATATTATCTCAGCAACCTTGATATTAAAGTGCGTCGCAACGGCCTTCTTGATGTCATCGACTGAGACGTTCACTACCTTTGGTTGGAGTAGTGGCTTAAGAGCCATACGAGCCATATCCATCGAGATAGAAACATTTTGAATAGAACTTACAGCGTGAAGTCGCGTGAGGGCTCCTTCAAGTTCACGCACATTCGACGAAATCTTCTCGGCGATGAGGTGACCAACTTCCTCGGGGAGGTGGAAGTTTTCAAGGAGCGCCTTCTGTTTAAGAATCGCGACGCGTGTTTCAAAATCTGGGGCCTGCAGGTCAGCGGTTAATCCCCATGAGAAGCGTGTTTGCAGGCGCTCTTCGATACCGGGGATATCCGTTGGAATCTTATCTGAGGTGATAACAATCTGGCGCTTAGCGCTGTAGAGGGCGTTGAAGGTATGGAAGAACTCTTCTTGAGTTCTCTCTTTACCAACGATGAATTGGATATCATCAATCAGGAGAACCTCGATAGTTCGAAGCCTTCGCTTGAACTCCTCCATCTTTGCGTGACGCAGAGCAAGGATAAGCTCATTGGTAAAAGTCTCTGATGACATGTAGAGAACCCGAGAAAGTGGGCTTCTCTGTAATACGGCGTTGCCGATAGCGTGAAGGAGATGGGTTTTACCGAGGCCTACTCCGCCGTAGATGAAGAGGGGGTTGTAGCTCTGACCAGGTTTTTCAGCGACTCGCATCGCCGCGGCGTGACAGAATTGGTTACTGTTACCAACTACGAAGTCCTGGAAGGTATATCGTGGATTGATATTGTTAAATATTTCACCCTCTGGCGGGGTTTGAGGATTATTCGCTGTTTGTGTAAGCGGCTCATTTTTCGCCTCTTCTACAGGGGTTGGCCGCACTCGTTTGACGATGAAGGGGGTTGCCGGCCGACGAAGGCTGTTTGGCGAGTCGCTGTTAGCGCTCCCGGTTGGCTCTCTCGGAATAATAGAGAGAACGAGCTCAGGAGCGTCGAGAAAGTGAGCGAGCCTTTCACGAAGAGGGCTCGAGAAATTTGATATGACGTAATTGCAGATCAGGCGCGACGGTCCTCTCACCATGAACCGCTCTGAGTTAGAGCCGGCGACGTCAACGGAGAGCGGCTCGATGTATGCCGCAACGATATGGGGATTTACTTCACCGCACACATCGGCAACAGCAAGAGCCCAGCTTTGTTCGAGGGATGCCGTCGCTGTTTTTTGAAGAACGGGCGCGGCTGTCGTTTGAGATAGGGCCCCGGCTGTTAGTTGAGAGGCCCCAGCTGTTAGCTTAGAGGCCTCGGCTGTTACCTGAGAGGACAGCGGGGAGGACAAGTCTTCAGCGATAGAATCGCTCTGGCGAAAATCCTCTGGTGCCAGGTTGCTGCCCATGCGCCTCACGTTTAAAAAATCCGCTCATACGGGAGCGGACCGCTTTTTCGTTCGTTTTGCGACTTTTTTGATTAAGTCGGGGGAGCGTAAGCTCCGACCTTCGATCGAATGACAAAGCGTTATAGTACGGGTGGAGAATTTTACAAGAATTTGATGACGATTTTTTAACGCATCGGAGAGACGGCTACGTCAGAAGATAGCGAAAGTTTACACTAGTTTCAAGTGACTTAAACAAAGACGGGGCGCGCACGTCTGGTCAACTAACAAAAGCTGCACGGTATGTCTAGGACCGACGGGTGTAGTCAGAACCACTGCGTTCATCGGAAGGGGGTACTCACCGAATATGCGTTGGGACAATCTCTAAACGAGGAGGCGAGCAGGGTTTGCCTTAATTGACTAAATCCTATACAACAAGGGCGCTCGAAGTGAGACCATGGAAGCACACTATACATACCTAAATTCACTCGGTTTAACCGACCCAAACACCCAGAAGCTCGTGACAGCGGTTACGCTAGGTTGCACTTTGCTTTTCGTGGGGGCCCAAGCCGCCAACGTGCTTGCCCGCCGAAGAAGGCTTAGAGGAGTAGAACAGGGCGTAATTCCTGAAGAAAAGATCACAACGTCAGGAATCTTTGATTTCTTCATAGAGACGTTTGTGGCGTTTCAGGATTCCGTGCTCGGCAAAGAGAATAGGAAATACCTCCCGCTAACGGCGACCGTGTTTCTTTATCTCCTTACTCTTAACATCATTGGCCTCGTTCCAGGATTTCCAGCACCGACGACGACAGTATGGACGACGGTGCCAGTGGCGCTCCTTATATTTATCTCTTTTAACTACTACGGCATTAAAGAGCAGGGACTGGTTCCTTATTTGAAGCATTTTGCGGGACCTGTGTGGTGGCTCGCATGGTTTATCTTGCCGCTTGAGTTGTTCGGTACAGCGCTTCGTATTTTGACCCTCAACTTACGACTTTATTGGAATATTTCAGCGGATCATATCGTTTTGGGCATTATGTCCGAACTCGTTCCGTTTATCGTGCCGATCATCTTCTACGGCCTCGGAACCTTTGTATGTTTCATGCAGGCATTCGTTCCCACGGTGCTCACAATGATATACATTATGCTCGCTACTCAGCATGAAGAGGGTGAGCATCACTAGTATAACTACTTCATTGAAGATAGGTTTCATTAAACAACAACAAGGAGAGTAAGATGAAAACATTAGGAACTATCGCAAAGAGAACAGCTCTCTTCGCAGTAACGATGGTTGCGGCTTTGGCTCCAGTAGCTAACGCATTCGCAGAAGGCACAGTTACCGAAGGTTCTCCACTCGGTCCTATCGGCGCTGGTTTGGCTATCGGTATGGCAGTAATCGGTGGTGGTCTTGGTCAAGGTAAGGCTGTAGCAGCTATGCTTGAGTCATACGGACGCAATCCATCTGTTGGTGGAAAGCTCCTCGCGCCGATGCTTATCGGTATGGCTCTTATCGAGTCGCTCGTTATTCTTGCCTTCGTTATCGCCTTCCTTAAGGCGTAAGCGTTACGGCTTAAATAATGAAAAAGGGCTCGTCGTACGACGGGCCCTTTTTTTTGTCCTCCGGATGGAGGTTCTCAACAAGTTCTCCACATCCTTCCACAAGTTATCCACAGAAATCTCCACAACCTGTGGGTAACTTAGTTAGGTGCTTATATTGCCTGGGTTTTATCTATCCGTGTTGAGCCTCAAGCCAGCGCTCAGCGCCAATAGCTGCCATGCAACCCGAACCTGCGGCGGTAATAGCCTGTCGGAACACGTGGTCCTGAACGTCACCACTAACAAACACACCCGGGATGGTGGTTTCGGCCGAGTCTGGCTTATGGAGGAGGTATCCATTCTCGTCCATATCAAGCTGGCCTTGGAATAGGCTTGAGTTTGGTGTGTGGCCGATAGCGACGAAGAGCGCATCTGCCGGAAGCAGGCTCTCTTCCTTAGTTATTGTGTCCTGAAGGGTGAGCCCCGTGACACCATCTTTTTTAGAGCCCTCAACGGAAAGAACGCCCTTGTTCCAGAGAACCTCTATCTTAGGATTATTGAAGACGCGCTGCTGCATGATCTTTGAAGCGCGAAGCGAGTCACGTCTGTGAATGAGGTATAGCTTACTCGCGAACCGAGTAAGGAACGAAGCCTCCTCGCAAGCAGAATCTCCACCACCCACGACAGCGATTACCTTGTTTCTAAAGAAAGCGCCGTCGCACGTTGCGCACGTGGATACGCCGTAACCGAGCAATTCACGCTCATTTTTAGCCCCAATGTACTTGGGCGCGGCACCGGTTGAGATGATGAGAGAGTCGCACGTGTAGGTGCCTGACTGGCCCGTCAGTGTGAAAGGTCGTTGCGAAAGGTTGGCTTTAACGATTGTATCAACAGCAACAGTTGTGCCGAAGCGCGTAGCTTGTTGTTCCATGAGTTGCATGAGGTCTGGTCCCATTATCCCTTCCGGGAATCCAGGGAAGTTCTCGACGTCGGTTGTGGTTGTGAGCTGTCCACCCGCGAGAGGTCCGTGGATAATAAGGGGCGAGAGGCTAGCGCGAGCGGTGTAGATCGCTGCCGTCAGCCCGGCTGGTCCAGATCCAAGAATGATGACTTTGTGATGATTAACTTGGTTTGTAGAAGCGCTCATATCAACTCCATTATAACGAGCGTAGTATAGAATTTTTTGTATGAATCACCAGAGCAGGATACAAAAATTACTGATAGCCAACCGGGGAGAGATTGCCCTCCGGATCATGCGAGCATGCCGTTCTATGGGTATTGAGACGGTCCTGGCGGTCTCCGATGCCGATAAGGGGTCGCTCGCGTCAACCGAGAGCTCTGAGGTTGTGGAGATAGGCGGCTCGACAGCCGCCGAATCGTATCTGAATAAGCAGAAGATAATCCAAGCCGCGTTGGGTACGGGGTGTCAGGCTGTTCACCCAGGGTACGGATTCCTCTCGGAAGACGCCGATTTTGCCCAACAAGTCATTGATGCAGGGCTGATTTTTGTTGGTCCATCTCCGGAGAGTATTCGAGCACTTGGGATTAAAACGAACGCTCGAAAAGCTGTAGCGGCGGCCGGCGTGCCAATAACGCCCGGGAGCGAGGGCGCCTCGTCCGATGATGAGATCGGCCTTGCCGCCGAACGAATAGGCTTTCCGGTTATCATTAAGGCCGCGGCAGGTGGTGGCGGTCGCGGCATGAGGATCGTTAGGGCCTCGCACGAGATGCAGGAGGCTCTTGAGAGAGCTCGAGCGGAGGCCCTTAAGAATTTTGGCAGTCTAGAGGTGTACTGCGAAAAGTTCATTGAGGGCCCGCGCCATGTAGAGGTGCAGCTTTTCGGTGATACGCATGGAAACGTTGTGCACTTCGGTACGAGAGATTGCTCCGCGCAACGACGACATCAAAAGCTTCTTGAGGAGGGACCGGCTCCGTTTCTTGATCTCGATGTGCGAGAGATGATTCACGAAGCAGCGGTGAGAGCCGCCAAAAGTGTTGGATATTATAACGCGGGCACCGCGGAGTTTCTGGTGGCGGGTAGGGAGTTTTACTTCCTTGAGATTAACACCCGCATACAGGTTGAGCATCCAGTGACTGAGATGATAACCGGAATAGATCTCGTGCAACTGCAAATTCGTATCGCCATGGGAGAACTGCTCCCGATGACCCAGTCGGAGATTGTATTCTCAGGCCATGCGATAGAGCTGCGTATCAATGCGGAAGATGTTCGAGAGAACTTTAGACCGGCGCTTGGCTTACTAGAATCGTGGAGGAGAGAGTCTCCCATTCAGGTGAGAGAAGAGTGTGGATACCGAGAAGGCGATAGCATCCCGCCATTTTACGATTCATTATTAAGTAAAGTTATCGTTCACGGAAAAGACAGGGCTGAGGCCCTTTATAAGACGCACCAGTTTTTGAAGGGCTATTCAGTAGAAGGGGTTCCCACAACTATACCTTTCCACGCGTGGCTCCTTGCTCAAGAGCAATTTCAGACCGAGGGGATCGATATAGGATTTGTTGAACGCACCTTTACGGCAGATTGTGTCGATGGCGCGCTCGCTCTCCTCGAAGCAGACCCTGAACATCGCACCGCTCCGGAGGGGGAGGTTTTTATCGAGCGCGTAGATAAGAAAGGGGTGACGATAGAGGTGATTCATGAGCGCGGGGGAACTTTTCTCGCCGTGCCCCTTTTATCAAATGGCAGCAAAAGTGATGCGCGACAGTGGTGTCGCTCAAATAGAAAAAAGAGCGCTATTGAGGGAGCGCAAGCTCGTCTTCTATCGGACAGGTAATGAGGATCTCCTGTCCCGTTGAAGGATGAGAGAAGGAAACCTCCTCGGCATGTAAAAGAAAGGAACGGTTGTGAGGTATGGGCGACGGGAGTTCTCTCGTCGAGCCGTAGAGCACGTCTCCAACAAGCGGGCGTCCGATGTGCGAGCTGTGGAGGCGAATCTGATGCCGACGAGCGGGAGATGCCGATACGGTTACCAGCGTCGCTTTGAGAGTTTCTAAGAAGCGCGAGTCTAGAAAGACCGTTGTGCCCTCAAGGGCGCGCGCCCATGCGGGAGGCTCTTGTTCGTAGACCTTCATCTTTCGAGCTCCGCGATGGGGCGTTCCTATAAACGTCTTGATACTTTGAGGGGTCGATAGATGTCCCTCAACGAGCGCTTTATACTTTTTTATGACACTACCTGAGAGCAGTTGAACAAAGAGCTGTTCCCATACGGGACGACTCCAAGCGCCCAGGAGAATACCACTCGTATCTTCGTCGAGGCGATTAACGAGTCCAGCGTCTCCAGGATGTTTGCTCACGTCTTTTAGGTGTGGCGAATGAGCGAGTAGGGCATCGGCAAGAGAGTGGCCCCCACCTTTTGGAAGCCGTACGGAGTGAAGTCCTGGCGCCTTGTATATCGCAAAAAGTTCACCATCGTTGTAGAGAAAGCGGAGGTCGCTCATGTCGCAATACTACCTCAAAGATGGACGGCTAAGATAGCCGGCGCGGGCGGGCCATACCTGTCGATAGGTTTAAAAAATCCTTGTCCCCGGCTACGATATGCCCATGAAACGCGCTCAATCCTCTTCTGATATTCACGCTGAGATAGCGATGCTTTCGAAGCGAGCTCGACCCGGCGTCACTGATTTTCAAAAGCTGGTCCTAGAGTTCTTTAGGAGCCATGGTCGCGACTTCCCATGGCGAAAAACGCGCGACCCTTATGAAATACTCGTTAGCGAGGTCATGCTTCAGCAGACGCAGACGGATCGTGTGGTTCCGAAGTACGAGGCATTCCTGCGCGAGTTTCCAACGGTAGGCGCGTTAAGCGAAGCCTCCGTCGCTGAGGTCGTGCGGATGTGGATGGGGCTTGGATATTACAGGCGCGCTCTCAACCTACATAAAGCTGCTCAGACTATTTGCGCGGAGCATTCGGGCGTTTTTCCTAAAACGGTAGAAGGGTTACGCGCGTTGCCGGGAGTCGGCGCGTATACAGCTGCAGCGGTTGCTGCGTTCGCGTTCGGTACGCCCGCTCCGATGATTGAGACGAACATTCGCACGGTATACCTCTCTGTCTTTTTTCCTCGAAGGCGAGTTGTGGGTGATAAAGAGATATTGCAGGTTGTTCAAGAGACCCTTTATCAGAAGGATGCTCGCCGATGGTTCTATGCGCTCATGGACCTGGGGGTGGAGATAAAGCGTAGCTCTAAGGGCGTAAACAAGAGAAGTCGGCATTACGTGAAGCCGTCTAAGTTTATCGGTTCTCAGAGGCAGGTGCGTGCGGCGGTGCTTAAAAGTATCTCAGAGCAACCTCAGAAAAGTGGCCAGATACTCGCCCGGCTCCCGTATCCGTCGGAACGGATTGATAAAGCGCTCGTTGATTTAGAGAGAGAGGGATTCGTAGTTCAAAATAAGCGGGGAACGTTTTCGGTCGTTGGCTCGTAAGCTATATTAACCGAGCATTGAGTCGTCGAAGCGAACGTTTGCCGCAAGCATCGAGAATCGGGTGCGCCATTCACGGTGGGCCGCTAGTATCTTCTTGGCGTAGGTAACGCTTTCGGAGGGAGTTCGCGCGTTTCCGCGTAGGGCTAACTTAACGTTTGCTGGCCCCCAATTGTAGGCGATGAGCATTCGCTCGCGGTTTCCCTTAAACATTCTGTCGAGATACTTTAAATACGCGATGCCAACCCGAAGGTTCGTCGTTGGGTCGTGGAGGTCGGCTGTTTTTCCAAGGGTGATATTCTCGCGCTCAGATACATAGCGCCCGGTGGCCGGCATGATCTGCATGAGACCTTTCGCGCCGCGCGGTGATATCGCGGATGGTTTGAACATGCTTTCGGATCGGATAACCGCCGCTACAAAGAGGGGATCGACCTTCGCTTTTGCGCTCTCCTCAACGATCAGTCGGGCTGTTGGCTCGACATTTGAGTGCCGCGGATTGTGTACGCGGATGATCTCAGAGACAAATTTGGTCTGTTGCTGACGAACGAAGGATACTTGAGCCTGAGCGTCGGAGTATGACTTTGTGAGGGCTACTTGAGCCATCCGCGCCACATCAGAGGACTCCTTTTGAGTCAGGAGTGAAACCAGGGTAGCGTAGGAAGCGATACCGGCGCCCGCCAATGCTACGCAGATGGTTTCGATGATTCGCTTGGACCGTATGTTTTTAACAACTCGTTTCATAGCGGCTCTCGCCGTGTACTTAAAACAACTGACCGTACGTCGGTCGGTGTTCACAACACCTTTCTGGGTACACTGTGCAGATGAAGGGTACCCACGAATCGGTTCCTTAAACAAACTTGCTCCCGGTTGTTTTTTCTGGGGAAAAGGGCGTCAACTAGCTGTAATTGCTATGTTTGAAACGTGGAGTTGGGGGGTTAGATAGGGTACTATGTCACTGATGAGACGTTCTAAATGTACAAGAATAGTGGTGGTCGGAGGGGGGCATGCGGGCATAGAAGCGGCCTATGCGGCTGCCCGTTTAGGGGTTCCCACCACCCTCGTCTCCCTGCGCAAAGATGGTGTCGGGCAGATGTCGTGCAACCCAGCGATCGGCGGCGTTGGTAAGGGGCACCTCGTAAAGGAGCTCGACGCCCTCGGTGGGCTCATGGGTCGAGCGATAGACGCGACCGGCATTCAGTTTAAGACTTTGAACTCCAGCAAAGGGGCCGCCGCTCAGGCAACCAGGGCCCAAGCAGATCGTGACTTATATAAGGAGTGGATCCAGCGGTTCCTTGAGACAGTTCCTAACCTTACCATCCTTGAAGGAGAGGCGGCTTCGATTGAGGTCGAAGCGGGTGCGGTTTCAGGTGTTCGTTTAAAAGATGGGTCTTTGGTGGAGGCTGGCGGCGTTGTTCTGACGACCGGAACGTTTCTTAAGGGTCTTATGCACACCGGCTCCGCTCAGAAGGAGGGGGGACGTCTCGGAGACCTCGCGTCAAACGATTTAAGTGATTCGCTTCGGGCTCTCGGTTTTCCGCTAGGTCGTTTAAAAACCGGAACGCCGCCGCGACTTCGTAAATCGACGATCGATTTTTCCGGAATGCGAGAGCAGCCCGGTGATGATCCGCCTCCGCCGTTTTCGTTCACAACGGCCGCTATCAACCGCCCGCAGATATCGTGTTGGCTGACTTCAACGAACGAAGAGATTCACGACCTTATACGCCGCAATCGAGAAAGCAGCCCGATGTTTAACGGGCAGATTAAATCGAGCGGCCCACGTTACTGCCCGTCGATTGAGGACAAGGTCTTTCGATTCGCTGATAAGATGAGTCATCCGGTGTTCCTTGAGCCTGAAGGGTTCACCTCAGATATCGTCTATCCGAATGGGATATCGACCTCTCTTCCGTTTGAGATTCAGCAACAGTTTATCCGAAAGATTAAAGGGCTCGAGAACGTAGAGTTCCTTGCGCCCGGCTATGCTGTTGAATATGACTTTGTCGATCCGCGAGAGCTCCTTCCCACCTACGAAACCAAGGGTGTTTCAGGGCTCTACATGGCAGGCCAGATAAATGGAACAAGTGGCTATGAGGAGGCCGCCGCGCAGGGACTTATCGCCGGAGCGAACGCCGCTTTAAAAGTTCTTGAACGAGAACCTCTTAGTATCACGCGTGGCCAAGGATATATCGGCGTAATGACCGACGACCTCACAACGCTGGGAGTTGATGAGCCGTATCGGATGTTCACCTCGCGCGCCGAGTATCGGTTGATATTGCGTGAAGACAACGCCGCTAACCGGCTCTGTCCGGTAGCGATTCAGTACGGCATGTTGAGTGATGGTCAAAAGGCTCTCTTCGAGGCGCGACAGGCCTCCTATGACAAGGCGATGAAGTGGCTCGCAACGACGGTCGCGAAACCGACGGAGTCCACCAACGCGTGGCTTGCGAATAAGGGCACCGCTGCTTTAAAAGATGGCTCGTTCCTTTCTCAGCTTATTAAACGACCACAGCTCTCGCTCGACGACATTCTTGAACATTTTCCGTATGAGGAACAACTCTCGACAGATCTTCGCGCCGCGATAGAGATCGAATATAAGTTTCGTGGCTACCTCGATAGGCAAGAGGACGAGGTTCGGCATTTAAAGAAGATTGAAAACGAATCTATACCGGCCGATTTTCCGTACGACCAGATTAAGCAACTTCGAACAGAGGCATGCGAGAAGTTAAAGAAGCACAGGCCCGCCTCGATCGGTCAAGCGACCCGTATTCCGGGAATGACGCCGAGCATGATCTCTCTGCTCGCCATGTACCTTAAGCGCTATCGAGCGGGAGAGTTTCCTAGCCCGCATAGTGCGTAAAACTGCGTCGATCGCACTAGCAGGCTTAACGAACTATACGTGCTAGAGAGGCGTCGACACCTTCCTGAGGGTTGGGGTGATTATTTCTCAAGCAGTTCGCGGCGCTTCTTGGCATATCCTTCTTTATTATCCTGACGCGAGCGGCCTACTCCGAGAGCATCCGCTGGAACGTCCTGGGTGATAACAGATCCAGCGGCGACGAGCGCGCCGTCACCGATCGTTATAGGAGCCACGAGCGCTGAGTTGCTTCCGATGAAGACATCTTTTCCTATCGTAGTTTTTGATTTTGAGTAACCGTCATAGTTGCACGTAATTGTTCCGGCGCCGATGTTCGTTCCCCGTCCAACCGTGCAGTCCCCGAGGTAGGTAAGGTGGTTCGCTTTTGACCCATCATGCATGGTGGTGTTCTTTGTTTCGACAAAGTTACCGATTCTGACGTGATCCCCTAGGCGTGAGTCCGGCCGGATATGCGCGAATGGTCCAACGGTGGTTTCTTTTCCGATTGAGGACTTTTCGATCTGGCACCCAAGTTTAATAACTGCTCCGGTTGAGATCGTAGTGTCTTCGATAATCGCGGTTCCGTGGATAGTGACCTTATCACCGATAGTGGTTTTTCCCTTTATCTGCACATTTGGTCCGATGACGACGTGCTTGCCGATCGTCACCTCTGGGTCGATAAAGCAGCTCTTCGGATCGATAAAAGTTACGCCACCGTTGATTAAGCGATCCATCTGACGTCCCGCGAGGATGGAGTTGACGAGCGCGAGATCCTGCGGGCTGTTAACGCCCGCAGCCTCTTCCGCGTTAGCGAGGGGGAAGGCCGCGACGGTCTGGCCCTCTTTCGCCGCCTTTTCAACGATATCTGTCAGGTAGTACTCGCTCTGCGCGTTGTTGTTTGTAAGGCTTTCAACGGCAGGTTTAAGGAACGCCGAGTCGACCGCGTAGAATCCAGAGTTCACCTCAGAGGTCAATGCTTCCTCGGGATTGCAGTCCTTCGCCTCTGTAATGCGTAGGATCTGGCCCTTTGGATCTCGAAGAACTTTTCCATATCCATTTGGTGGCGGAGCCTGGAAAGAGAGCATCGTCAGGGTGGCTTTTTTGTGGAAGTGGTACTGAAGGAACAGTTTCAATGTTTCGCCGGTAAAGAGCGGATGGTCGGCATAGGTAATAAGGACCGTGCCCTTAAAAGAGCCGAGCGTAGAGAGGGCGCTCTTAACGGCGTCTCCTGTGCCACGTTGCTGTTCTTGAAAGGCGTACTCGATGGCGTGACCCTTCGCGCTCTGGCTGTCGGCGAGGTGTTGCTTTAAGAGCTCCTGCTTATGGCCTGTAACGACGATCGTTTTTTCAGGTTTTAGGGGAGCGAGGGCGTCCAAGAGGTGGTCGATGAGGGCCTTCTCCCGGGTTTGGGTGATAGCCTTCGGGAGATCCCCTCCCATACGCTTTCCTACGCCAGCGGCGAGAACGATGCAGCAGAGTGTGTCCATAGGGCGTACGGTACCACACGAAAGCGGTGACGGACATGGTTTGGAATTGGCAGGGGGCGGCCCCCGGGATGGCTCTATGGAGGGCCGGTGTCCTCGACCGCCGGACGTTGGAAACCGTGGCATGTGTGCCCGTGGGAAAGGGGACTCCTCGCCGTAAGGGGGGAGGTGGAGCCCCGAACCCTCCAATTTCGTCCCATGGATTCTCCACATCGAAGCTCTTTTGCCAACGAGGTATCCTTGGTATTGATATCCCGATATTTTAAGAGGCCAACATGACAGTAAAAATCCACGTAGAGCACCCCGTAGTCGAGCTTGATGGCGATGAGATGACCCGTATCATCTGGCACATTATCCGTGAGAAGTTGATCCTTCCATTCCTTGATATCGACATTAAGTACTTCGATCTCTCGATTGAGAACCGCGACGCCACGAACGATCAAGTTACTATAGAATCCTCTGAGGAGATTAAAGAGTTTGGCGTCGGGATTAAGTGCGCGACGATTACTCCTGACGAGGATCGCGTCAAAGAGTTTAAACTCAAGAAGATGTGGAAGTCTCCCAACGGCACTATCCGTAACATCATTGGCGGAACGGTATTCCGCGAGCCGATCCTCTGTAAGAACGTTCCTCGCCTCGTACCGGGATGGACGCAATCGATCGTGGTTGGTCGACATGCTTTCGGTGATCAATATCGGGCGACGGACTTTAAAGTTCCGGGTAAAGGCAAGCTGACGATGAAGTTCACTCCATCCGATGGGGGATCTCCGATTGAGTATGATGTATTTGACTTCCCGAGTAGCGGCGTCGCGATGGGGATGTACAACCTCGATGAGTCTATCTACAGCTTTGCTCGAAGCTGCCTGAACTACGGACTAGCGAAGAAGCTTCCAACATACCTTTCGACAAAGAATACGATTCTTAAAGCGTATGATGGTCGATTTAAGGATATCTTTCAGGCTGTATACGACGCTGAATTTGCGGAGTTATACAAGAAAGCTGGTATTGAGTATCAGCACCGCCTTATCGATGACATGGTTGCGTATGCAATGAAGTCGCAGGGTGGATTCTTGTGGGCCTGCAAGAACTACGATGGAGATGTTCAGTCGGATTCTATTGCGCAGGGCTTCGGCTCCCTTGGTCTTATGACCTCAGTGCTCATGACGGAAGATGGCAGAACGATCGAGGCTGAGGCAGCTCACGGAACCGTGACTCGTCACTATCGTCTCCACCAGCAAGGAAAAGAGACCTCAACGAATCCTATTGCGTCGATCTTCGCATGGACAACGGGACTTAAGTTTCGCGGACAGTTCGACGGGAATCATGCGCTGATGAGCTTCGCTACAGCGCTTGAGGAGGTCTGCGTTGACGCGGTAGAGGCTGGGCATATGACCAAGGATCTCGCGCTCTGCATTCATGGTGACAATCTGAAGCGCGAGCACTACTTGAGCACCGAGCAGTTCCTTGATGTTATCGCGCAGGGAATATCTCGCCGAATCGCGCACTAATCGCGAGCGACTGTCGTGCCTCCAACCGATCCGGCGATATTCAAGCGATTCGCGTGAAGCTGCGACAATCGTTCCTGGAGGGCCGGCGGCCTCGCCGGCTTGCCGCGACCGGCGATATCTGCGGTTATCGTGTCTCTATGAGTCCACCGATCATTGAGACCGGGCTTGCCGTATCCCAGCGTCGAGAGCCTTCAAGTTTTGAGGTAATGCGACCAGTGCTCGGGTCTTGAAAACGGATTGGCGTCCCATTCCGGTCGAGGAAGAGAGTCGTTGGGAGATCTCGAACAGAGAAGTAGTTTTTGAGCTCTCCAGTGGTATCGATAAGTACAGGAAATGGGAGCTCGTGTCGGAGCGCGAATGCTTCAGCGTCAGCTGGAGTATCATCGACGGCCACGCCGACTATCTCAAAAGTTGTTCCGTCAAAGTTAGAGTGTAGATTCTTGAGCGATGGAACCTCCGCTGAGCAATCTCTGCACCACGAGGCAAAGAAATGGAGCATGACGATATTACCGCCGAAATCAGCGAGTGAGCTTTGAGGCCCGCTGACGGTTGGGAATGACGTTTCTAAAACCTCTTCGAGCGATTCATTCGTGTGTTGCTGAGGGGAGTCGCTACTGAACATCGAGCAACCACTGGCTACAAGAGAGAGGAGGGCTGCGCTGAGAAGAGATGCGGCTATCGAGAGCCTGTTTTTTGATTTTTTCATAAGTGCCGGGAGGGTTATCTATATGAGACCGCTATTTTTGAGAGAGGCTGATTTGTTTTGCGTCCGGCCTCGTCCTGGAGCGATACCGTCACAATTTGGCTCTGAAAATTGTCTCCTGAAACAGGGAGATATTCACCGATATAGTGCCCTGGCGAGCGCTCAACGAGCGGTACATCTCGTATGGCATTCCCGATCGAGAACGAGCCGGTCATCTCCGGCGTTCCCATAACCGCGACGACAAGCTTTCCGTTCACCAAAACCCCCTTTGGAGCGCTGTGAGCAGACTCAATTATGAACGGCGGCGCGGTTTTCAGGAATCCAGGTCGGCTCTTGCGATTTATAGGTGAAATAGACTGTTTGACCACATCGCGGGCAAGGGTTGTTATGATTTCGTTGTCCAGCCCCTTAATCGGCTCAATAACGATATTCGAGAATCCTGTCGGCCCCTTACTTACCCCGCGGCTATCAGAGTCGGTTGCGGTTGATTCAAAGAGTACCTTGCCAGTGTTCGCGGAAACTATCTTAAGGTCGACTCCCACTGATGATACAGATTCAATTCCATAATAACTGCGATCCCAGTTCGTCACTTTGCCGTACAGCACAGCATCGCAAGAAACTAGCTTCGTACATACTTGCTTGGGGTCCGCGGCAAACACTTTCTGAAGGTCCAATTGCACCGGATTGGTTCCGGGCAAGCCAAAACCATTGTGAATAAGAGCAGCCTCAACGATAGCCGGAGTTACGACATCAAGAGACGCCTCCGCAAGCTCCGATTGGGCGAGCGTCTGAACGAATTGAGCAGGAGTTTGCTTTAATTTTGAGGAGACAAGAGCGACGTTATCGATGAGATAGTTCTCGTCTGCCTGTATAAGCGCACCAGAGTCGTCCACCTGCGCGAAGGGAAGGACAGCGATGCGAATCGGTTCCGATGGATTAAAGTGGACCTGATTTTTGTAGGTTCCGGAGCAACCGACCGCCACGAGAGTTGTGGTAATAAGAGTGGGGAGTTTCAGCGCGCGAAGAGTTTTCATACTTTATTTCTCTGTAGGAAGCGGTTCTGGTTGCGAGGGCACTCCGCCGACCCCAACGGCAAGAGCTGTAACCACCGCCTGACCTTGAGGGGCGGGAAGTGAGGAGGATCTCAGTTCGGAGATCTTCTTATAGGGTCCGCTTAGGGAGGGAGCTTCATAGAGTACAATTCGGTCAGCGTCGCATCGAGTCATCGTAGATGTGCATCCGTTGGCCTCATTCGAGGGATCTGAGCCGATGCGAGAACAAAGCACGTCAACCTTTGCCTTCGTTGAACGAGCGAGCCTATTTTTCAGTTCACAAGGAGGGTCGGACGGAAGATCTATCTCCTTCCTAAGGGAATTGCCAAAGGCAGTACGAAGCTCTACCGCCTCAATCCCGCGCGTTGGGGAGGTGACGAGAGGCGAGAATTTGCTGCAGTATTTACCCGGAGAGACCTCGCGAAGCTGTGAACGGGTAGTGCCAGTCAGAAGATAGGCGAATGAGTGCGGAGTCCCTTGCGCGCACACGGTGTATGAGGCGGAAGAGTCCCACTGCACGGACGCCGAGCTGAGTGCTATTTCAAGCCCCTCGGTTGTCCTAGCAGGCGAAGGTGCTTGGTGCGCGGGGAGTTGTTCGATGACGGTCTTGGCGAATCGCTGCGCGAGATTCTCAAATACGCGATCTCCGCTATTCTTAACGGTTGAAATAATCGCCTGGAAAACCTGGCCTGACTGGAGGAGGAGCCCTCCGGATTCTTTTTCTGTGTGATCAACTCGTACAAGCTCCCTCCCGTTCTTGTCAGTGATAAGCAGCTCGCCTTGAAGCTGGTTATAATAACCGGCGACGAAATTGCTCTTTGAGAAGGAGGAGAGTGATACTGTCGCAAAGGCGTCAACGAGATAGTCCTGGCCGAGCCGGCTCTTCTCGGGGCACGCTGGGGTAGAGCAGATCGACTCGACCACTCTATCTTCAACAACGACGAAGTTTTGATTTCGAAGTTCACGAACGACAGCAGCATGTACGAGGTCTATGCGCTCTCTTGGGATATCGACAGAATAGTCTGACGGAAGTACCGCGATCGTAGCCGGAAGGGAGGCTCCCACCGGAAGGGAAGATTTTAGCGTGGGACCGCAGCCGACTGTTAGTAGCGCGAGTAGCGTTAGGGACGCGAATGCTTCAGATCTACGACGACACGGCACCATATTCTCCTCTCCTCCAGAACTCGAGGCCTAGCCGAGTCGGATTATTCAACAGTGATCGAACCCTTTATCCCCGCAGGCGATCCCTTAAGTCCATAAATTGTGAAGGCGTAGGATCCGGGATCGTGAAAACAGGTGCTCGCGAAGTCCTTCGGCGGAATCGGCTCTTTTGAGCGAATTACTCCGTCTTCACCGATTGCGAGATTCGAGGAGGAGCAGTGAGCCGCGCGCTTTTCGTAGACGAGGTCCAACGTGATAAGGGAATCTTTGGAGTCGTTAAGGAATAAGGCGAGCGCGTCCTCTTTCTTAAGAATAAGGTTAAGGGGCTCAATGCCCCCGTCAGATATGGTGATCATTTGCGCTTGTCCAGGGATGAGCGCATTGCCGGAATCCTCTGCCTCGACCGTCCCGTACGTTGGAAGATAGGAGAGAACAACGCATAAGAGCAGAGAGGGCAGGAATAGGTAGTTCCGCATATCGGTCGGTTTACCAGTACCCCGGCAAACTATCAACCCACAAGGTTACGGTTCGCACCGAATTGTGGTGGCGCATGACTCTGAGTGGGCAACAAGGAGGAGGGGTGTGCTCAATGGGGAATGGGTCTCTCCGAGGAGTAGTCTCGACCCATCGTTTGAGCTGGTCGTTGATAAGGGTGGGGACTGAAGGACCTCTCCCTTGGATCGCTCGAGGCTCGATAGCGTCACCGGACAAAAGGGATTGGCTCTTACGAACGAGAGCGGGCTGTTGCGGGGAGCAAAGATCGGGGCGGAGGTCTCTGGGGTGACGGTAATGGGTCTCGATACTTTAAGAAGTGCGCTCCCGTCAGGGAACCTTTCGATAAGTGCGATTCCATCGGGAAGAGGGGCGCCTGTGAGCCGAGGGGACCATAAGGGGGTAACTATAATCCACGAGGCTCCGCAGATACGACCCAGAAAATCGGGCCAGTCGCCGGAGGGGAATTGAGCAAGAGCGACCGGAAGCTCATTGATGATCTTTGATCGCTGTCCGCTGTAGCCATTCACCGTCTTTATGTTGAGCGGCGCTGTCCATTGGGCGTATTGGGTATTTAGGATCGCGAAGTCTGACCAGCTCTGGATGCGGCCGCGATCCACCGAATTTGAGAACGGAAGAAAGAGGACGGCTTCCTTGGGCGAGATCTGCTTACTCAGGGCGCTGAAGGCAAGAGGCGGGAGTGACGCCGGATCGAGTGGAGGGTTGGGGATGAAATTCTCAAACGCGATGGCAGCGCACAGTGAGGCGATAAGAGCGTAGCGAGAGCGAAGGGCGCTTTTCTCCAACGCTGTAAAGATCCACGCGAGGCATACAAACGCGCCGATGATAACGATTGAACCACATCGGCCGGTGGCTCGAATCACATCGAATCCGGGAACGATCGCGTACATGAGCGCCAATGGAGCGAAGGCAGGTTCGTTTTTATGAAGGCTTCCTCCCGGCCCAAATGAGAGTACAAAGAAGAGAGATCCGAGTGCGAATAAGATTGTTTTTGAAGAGGGAGCTCGGAGCCAGATCAGGACCGCAAAAAGTAACGTGAGCCATGCGGATATATTCGTTATCCACTCAGTTGTAGTGGATTTGTCGACGAGCGATGACGATACTCCAAGAGTAAGAACGCTTGAGGCAAGCATGAGGCGCGGCCACGCTATCCATGGGCGACACAGCCTACAAAGCCCCACCATAAGTACGAACATGGTGAAGTATCCTATGCAGAGCGTCGCCTCTCCGTGTGTCCACGCGGAGGTGGCTCCGAATCGTGGATGAAAAGAGGAGAACGCCAGGTACGATAGCCCCGAGGCTGCAAAGGCTTCTGCTTCATGAAGCCCTCGAGAACCGAAGGTCTCCTTTACCGCTAAGTAGGCTGGAAGCGCATACGATATAGGCAGCATTCCAATACCGGCCGCGAACGAGCCTTGTAGGATCTCCCGGAGAGAGCGTTGTCGAGAGGTGAGTTGGAGGATCGAGATGACTCCGATCCCGGTCGCCGCGAATACAGCGTAGTAGACAGAGGAGTAGAACGCTCCGGTTACGCATACTCCCGCTAGGAGCCACTCTCGAAGGGATCGGCGCTCTGAGAGCAGTAGACTCCACGTAAGAGGAATCCAAAAAATGTGAATTAATTGAGGGTGCCCAAGGTTACCAACAAGATATGAACAGTTTGCAAAAAGGATCGCCGCGCACAGTGAGGAGAGCCAAGCGCACGCTAATGTTCGACAGAGCACGAAAAGTCCGATTCCATTGCACGCCATCGCTCCGAGCGCGGTGATGTTGTAGGAGGTTTCTAGCGATAGCCCCGCATATATGAGCACGTGGATTATAGCGGAGGGAAGAAAGAAGAGGTCGCTCCACGCTCGAGTACGTGGATAGGGATAGAATGCGTTAGTTTCAAAAGCGAGCGCGGATTGTGGGTCGGCGTGGAACGAAGAGGCTAGCCAAACATAGAGTCCACCATCCCCCAACGCCCCTCCGATAAAATGGGATGAGATGAGGGTCAAGAATTGCGGGTGTAGCGCGCATAGAGATCCGAGCACCAGAAGAGCTGCGAGGAGTAGGGAGAAGAATTGCGTGCGTTGTGTAGTCACCTCAAGGGGAGAGGTTACTCCGGAACATGCGCCCCTTCAATGTACGATGACTTAGGCGTGGCAGGTCGAATTGTAGTTTCTGAGGGTTGAAACGAGGAAGCCCGCATCTACCTTGATTAGAAGCGACGCTCCGTGGACCAAGTTGGTTAGGCGGGAGACTTCAGACCAATCTTCGTTATGAGAGGCGCATGTAAGCTCGCGAAGGAGCTCTTTCTGGCGGCGAAGGATCTCTTTGTATGAGGCTACTCGCGCGAGGAGGGGTTCGTCGTGCGGAGCGTGACGATTCAACGATGCTGAGGCAGTATCGATCGCTGTCCCTAACTTGTTCAGGGCGACTACCATCTTGTGTACGTTATCAATCGTCATAAAAACCAAAACAAAAATCTTTCCCCCTTATCGCCCTCTGCCAACAACTTGCTTCAGGCGATAAAGAAGGTCGCGAAAAGCGATGAAAAACAAGTAGTTAGGCACGCATCGCTTTCGCTCGATCTTCGATTGATGAAGAAGCGATAGAGGGAAGTCCGTTTTTTAGGGGGGGGCGTTAAATGAGAGTCACGTCCGAACCGAATGCTCCCATAACAAACAAAAATGACCTTCTCTTACAGAGGTTTTATGACGAATCGATTTTGCACCGCTCTCGCCCTCTCTATGCTTTCGCTTGTCTCGCGGGCTGAGGCACAAGAGCTAGCGCCGTACGAGATAGTTCCTGACGGTAGGCAGTACGAGATCCAGATGGGCCCAAGCGAGAGAAGTTTAAAAAACCTCTCGGTGTATTTCGTTTCAACGGGAAATGTCTCCAATAACGTAACCGTAGATATCATGGGGCCACAAGGTATCCTCGGAACTGCGCGAGGCGGAGCTCTTGGTGGCGAAGTTGCCGCAAGTGCCCTCGCTTCGCCAACGGCGGTAAGTGACCTTCTTGTTCGTGCTTATCCTGAAAAGAAAGAGGCCCCAAGCTTCACGACCCTTACGTACGGTTCTGACATGCGTGAAGGCTATGCCAGCGCAAATTTTCACCTTCAAAAAGACGCATGCGGCCCGAAAACAAGTCGCTATGTTGCTCAGGTGAAGCTGGACCTTACCGGGATAGCTCCTGAGTTATATGATCAAGTATTTTCAATCGTTCTCTCTGTCCGTGAAAATCCGTTTAAGGGAGATAAGGTAGCCTCGGTGAAGCCCTCTTCGGATGGCAAGTATCGGGGAGAGCCAATTTTACTCATGCAAACCATTAGCTACGGCGGGGAGTATGTAAACAAAGTCACGTGGAAAAATGGTCGCATTGTCGCTCGCAAGCGCATCCCCATCGTAAAGTATGTTGGGTATATGGGATACGGCCTCTCACTGGCTCGCATTAAGACTCTGATAGGTGGGGGAAAACACACCTATGAGTTGAGCAATGGTAGCGATATTTACGGCGTCTGCTTGAAAGCTACCCGCACTCGTCAGCGAGTAAACGGTTATCCGAATTCTCGACCTGGTACTTAGTACATGTAGTGACGAAGGAATATCTGTTGTCCATTTCGATAGTTTTCCGGCGGCTTCGTTGGCGGCATGGGAAAATAGTCAAAGTATCTCAGAGGACTCCGATGAGGTTTGTTCGGAACCTCCGCCGGAGTTAGCTCCTGCCTTGCTTCCCTAAGGGCCTCTTTGGGAGTTTGGTTCGTTGCCTAATCGGGGAACTGTGATGTAGCGTCTGAAGATGATTCTGTATGGAACCGCATGCATTGCACTCCTCTGCTATGCGGGCATCGGTCCTGTACTCAAGAAGGCACGGTTGGAATTGCCCACCTTTCTCGTTATCGGCATATCCTCGACCTGGGGCGCGCTTGGCGCCTTCGCCATGCTTTTCTCCACGCAAGCGAGGGCAGGGCTCGTCATGCCAAATAGCCCTGAATTTATCGGCTTCCTCGGAGTTGCCTACTTGAATTTAGTGGGATGGGCTTTATATCTCTACTCTATCAAGCTCATTGCGGTTGTTCCGTCCAACATGATCGCGGTTTTCTGGATCTTGGTTACTGCCTGTTTCCCGGCGCTGCTGCTAAAAGAACCGAGCCCTCTGAGATATCACCCAGACGCGCTCTTCCTCCCGATTGGCCCTGATCTCCGAAAGAAGTAGATGACGAAAGTTCTGAGGGCGGACAATGTATACACTAATCGTTTTCTATACGCGTTGTTGATCGTCAGCTTCCTCATCGTCGAAATGTGTGCAATCGCCACGTACGCGCTCGGCCCCGATGAGCTGATGGTGTGGTCAATCGCCCGAGGCGATTCACTGTCGGAGCTTCTCCGTCGGAACACTTTCGAGGTACACCCACCACTCGAGCCGTTGATCCGCGCGGGACTCTTCTTTCTCTCTGACAACGTGCTTGTACTCAGGAGTCTCTACTGTGGGGTCGGGCTGCTCACAATACTGACTCTTTCCAAGGCAGTTTCGCGCAGCGGATCGCCCGCAGGTGCACTGACCCTCATGTCACTCCTCGTGCTGTCTCCAACGATTGCACATACCTCTATCTTGCTACGAGGCTACGTCTTCCTACTCCTCTTCTTGGCTTTCGCCGTTCTTTTAATGAGTAGAATCTGCCAACATGAGAGATCTCTTTCCACTCGAAACGTCGTGGCTCTAAACGGATTTCTCATTCTCGCCGGGCTCTCTCACGTGTCGGGATTCATCGTAGCGCCGGCGGTAGTTGCAACCGCCCTCGTATACGGAAAGCCACGTGATTCTCGAAGAACGTTGTTGCACCTGACGATCTCGCTGTTAGCGCTTGGTGGGATAGGGGGCAGTGTCTACGTTGTGCAGTTTGCGGACGGAACAGGAGCTGCAGCCTGGCGTGCCTTGGTAGGCTCCTCGCTCTTTCGCGAATGCGCGCAATTCAACGCCATCGATACTGTTGTAACGAGGATCTTCCATCTCCTGTCCTTTATGCCAGCTTCGTTATTCTCCATGCGAGGCTCGATTGTGTCGGGAGCGATCGGTCTAGTGGTGTATTTTATTTCCTTGAGAAGAGCTCAGCGTTTGTGTCCCTGGATTGCGTTGTTTTCCCTTCTCGGCGTGGCGTGTGCCGCCGGTGCGCACGGAATTGGGGTCTATCCACTCTCGTCTCCGCGCCACATGAGTTTCTTGGTGCCTGCGATCCTCTTGCCCATATCCCATTTTGTTGCCGGATATATCTCACGCTTTAATCTCAGGGGTGTGATGGTTGGATGTGTCGCAGCTGTTCAGGGGGTCTACGCATTCAGTGGCGCACAGTTTGCGCGGCTCCCCGATTTTTCGATGACGCGAGCAACGAGTGAAGCGATCTCGCAGAAGTTATTCCAGCTTAGTGAGCGCTCGTCGACCATCTTCACCTCGCGCTTCGGAGTGCTCTATCTCTTGATGGAAAAGGACAGCCTTCGAACCTTCTACATGGGTCCGTCTGCTGAGCATTTCTCGCTCTCGCATGCAAAGGTAGACGCATGCGTGGATCCGTTGTTGTGGCAGACCAGGCACGCGTCTCTCAAGGAGTGTATCTCCGAGGAAGTGCGGAGGCATAAGGGTAACGATGATGATCTCGTGTGGTTCACCTCGATCGGTTTTTCGGACAACTTACTTGCAGAGATTCGTCGTGTCGGTATGGCAGCTGGACTCGTTACCTTAGACGAGAGCTCTGAGGGCATACTCCTGTTTCAGATGCCGCTACGAGCGGTGGGGGATGTACTGATTCGTATTGCGGAGGGTGGATATAGTGACAATCACTGTGCCGGGCCTATTTCGGATCGGGTGCTTTCGTGCGAAAGGGGGCTACGGTGACCGACTTTATAGGTTCTCTTAATGCACCCGATCCAACTACTTTACTATAGTTGCTTTTTTCACCGCCCGGCGAGAGCTACGCGGCTCGCTGAGCTCCGAGCGCGCGATGTAGAGCGATGCGCTCGGTGAGAGCCGCCGCCCATGGGGTCTTAGCTTTAAGAAGTTTTTCAGGATGTCCCTCGAACACAATCTTCCCTCCTTGAGCGCCGGCGCCAGGTCCAAGTTCAATCACCCAATCGGACTGCGTGATCATATCAGCATCGTGTTCGATCACGAGTACTGAGTGTCCCTGGTCTACAAGACCGTGCAGCCCCTTTAAAAGGAGGTCCACGTCGAGTCGGTGTAACCCCGTGGTGGGTTCGTCGAGGATGTAGAGCGTGTGCCCTTTGCGAGAGAGGTGGAGCTCAGAGACGAGTTTCAGTCTCTGACTCTCTCCGCCAGAAAGGGTTGAGGATGGTTGTCCGAGGGTGAGATACCCAAGACCGAGATCGCACGCGAGTTTGCAGATCTGATGGATCTTTCTGTGGTTGATAAAGAACGTACGTGCTTCTTCAAAGGTTAGTTGCAGGGACTTGCTGATACTTAAATCACGGAAGAGCACGGTATCGGCTTCTGGAGTGAATCGACTGCCGAGGCAGCTTTCACATTCAACCTTTGCCTCTGCCAGGAAGCTCATCTCTAACGTCAGCTCTCCCTGTCCCTTACAGACAGGACAGCGTCCTTTGCCCGTGTTATGGGAGAAGAAGCTTGGACCCCATCCCCGAGATTTCGCTTCAAGGGTTTCGGCGAACACCTTACGAATTTCGTCCCAGATTCCGAGGTACGAAGCCGGGGTGGAGCGAGAGGTCTTCCCGATCGGTTGTTGATCGACCATGAGGAATCGCTCTACGTCGAGCGATGTCGCCACAGCGCCCCACTTACCGCGAAACGCGCCCTTTGAGTCTGATCCACTCGCCAGAGCGTCGCCAACGATTCCGTGAATAAGGGAGCTCTTGCCCGCTCCTGATACTCCAGCGATTGTGACGAAGCTTTGAAGCGGAATTAAAGCCGAGAAGTCTTTGAGGTTATTCTTGTTCGCCTTCGAGATGGTGAGATTGTGGGCCGTTTTACGGGGAGTTTCTCGAATCGTGAGTGAGCGAGCAAGGGCGATGCCGGTAACAGAGCGAGGAGCGGTAATCGCGTCTTCAACCGCGCCTTGAAATACGATCTCGCCGCCGTTCGTGCCAGCGCCTGGACCAACGTCTATGATCTGTTCGGCCGCTTGGATATTATCTATCTCATGCTCGATCTGAATAACGGTATTGCCCCGATTTTTTAGTTCAATCAGCTTTCCTAAAAGACGCTTGTTGTCCGCTGGGTGCAGGCCAGCGCTCGGCTCGTCGAAGATGTACGTCACTCCACAGAGAGGCGATCCGATCGCGGTTCCAAGTCGTAGGCGCTGAAGCTCTCCATTCGAGAGGGTCGCGCACTCACGGTTAAGGGCGATATGCTCAAGCCCGAGATGGATTAACGTCGCTAATTTTCCTTCAAGTTCTCGAATAATCGGATCGGCGATCGCTTCTATTGTGGCGTTACGGCTTAATTTAGAGAGGCTTTTCTGCAGCTCTTGAGCTGAAAGGGCCGTAAGTTCGTGGATGTTTTTGTCGAGAAGGCGGATGTTGCGTCCGATTTCGTTAATGCGGGTGCCGTTGCACGATGGGCATACTTTCTCTCGAACGGTGCCGTACCCGTCACATTTAGAGCATCTACCCCGGCGAGAATTAAAGGAGAGGTCCTCTGGATCTGGTTTGAAAAACCCACGCTGACATACGCGACAGGTGCGTTCGGAGCTGAATACTCGCTCTCCGGAGGGTGTGACCACGATAACGGTACCGCCGCCGATACTGAGGGCCTGCCCGACCCCTTCTGTGATGAGGTCTGTAGGCATATTTTTAACCGAGAAGCGCGCTGTGCAGAACTCAATTGAGTGAATCTTGGTTTTCGCTAATCCCTTCTCGATGAATTGAGAGGGGGGCACGAGAACTCCGTCAACCCGCACCTCTGACACCTCGGTATCAATCGCTCTCTGGAAGACGGAGCGGTGGTGTCCCTTCTTGTTGTTGATAACTGGAGCAAGAAGTCTAATCGACCCGGAGTAATGCTCTTTAATATATGCGGCGATCTGCTCAGCGGAGAGGGGAGAGATAGATTCGGTCGGGTGATCTGGGCAGTACTGAATGCCTACTTTAGCAAAAAGTAGGCGAAGAAAGTTGTACACCTCGCTCATCGTTGACACGGTCGAGAGCGCCGATGGCTGAAAGGTGTGTTGGTAGACACAGATAGTGGGTTGAACGTTTGAAATGTCATCAATGTGAGGCTTCTTAAGCTCCTTGATGAATTGACGAGCATACGGTGAGAGGCAGTCGAGATATCGGCGTTGTCCCTCAGCGTAGAGGATATCTTTTGCGATCGTCGATTTTCCAGATCCGGAAACTCCGGTGAGGGTGATGAGCGTGTTGAGTGGAATCTCAAGGTTTATATTTTTGAGGTTGTGTTCCTTGGCTCCCTGAATACGGATAGAGGTGGCGATCTCGCGCACTCGCTTCTTCTTTCTCGCGGTACCTGACGCGCGCGGAGGTTTTGAACGTTGGGTATATTGGTCTACGAATTGTTTAAGATATCGTGCCGTAAGACTTTCGCGACCATTAGAACCGATCGGGGACGCGACGAAGTGAGTGGGGGTGCCCACTTTAACGATCTCTCCCCCTCCGTCGCCTCCTTCTGGTCCGAGATCTATGATCCAATCGGCGGATGCAACGAGTCGAAGGTTATGCTCTACGCACAAAATCGAGTGCCCCTGTTCCCGAAGGTAGCAGAAGAGCTCAATGAGCCGCTCGATATCTCGAACGTGAAGCCCCGTCGTTGGCTCGTCAAAGAGGAAGAGCGAGGTGCCCCGAGCGCCCTCCATAATGTGCGGGACAAGTTTAAGTCTTTGCGCCTCTCCTCCAGAGAGATCGCTGAGCGGATGGCCAAGGGTTATATGGCCTAATCCGAGTTGAGAGAGGACGCGACAGACGCTTCCAATCAAGAGGTCCTTTTCAAAGAGTTCCGCAGCGGCATCAACGGTCATCGAGAGGATCTCGTGGACATTTTTCCCGTTGAGTCGACATTCAAGAACCGTCGCTTGAAACCGCATACCGAGACACGACTCACACTCGATGAAAACATCGCTTAAGAACTGCATGTCTTCTCGGATAAATCCGGCGCCTTCGCAGGTTGGGCAGCGCCCTCCCCGCACATTGAAGGAGAAAGACGACTTGGAGAGTCCTCGCTCTTCGGCGTCTTCTGTTTTCGCTAACAGGTCCCGAACGCGGTCCCACATCTTCGTATAGGTAGCGATATTAGCGCGGGGAGTTTTTGAGAGAGGGGTTTGGTCGATCAGGAGCACCTGCCGAACGTGCTCAAAGCCCGTGACCTTAGCGTCGAGCGTATTCTCGCCAGGCACGACACCTGTATGAAGTTGATACGCATTTTGAATCACCTCCGTGAGGAGCGAGCTCTTTCCGCTACCAGACACGCCCGTGAGGCATACAAACGATTCGAGAGGGATATCAACCGATATTGATTTAAGGTTTCTATTTCGAGCGTTTGTAATGGAGATCTTTTTGGCGAAAGAGGGCTCGTTGTCAGCGGCTCTGAACGGGCGCATTCCGAGACCGTGCCATGAGTCTACCGGACCGTAGTAGGTTATATTTCCTCCCCGCTCTCCCGCCTCAGGCCCAAGTTCAAGAATTGTGTCCGCCGCTTGAAGGCAGTCAGGATCGTGCTCTACGACCGTAAGGGAGTTACCGCGATCGGTGAGGTCTCGCAGCGCCTTTATCAGCTCCTCCGTATCTCGAGCGTGTAATCCTACCGAAGGCTCATCGAGAACAAAGTGCGTAGATATGAGGTTGCTTCCTACCGCGGAGACTAGGTTCACTCGTTGGGTCTCGCCACCCGAGAGGGTCCGAGATTGTCTATCGAGGGAGAGATAGGGGAGTCCGAGCGACACCAAGTATGTAAGACGGCTTAAGATATTTTTAAAAACTTCGGCAAGCTGCCGTGGAAGACGATCGCTTTCACGGAGTGATCGCTGAAGGTCATTAAACCATGTCGCAAGCTCCTTTAGGGGCATAGACGAGATCTCTGAGATGGTTTTTCCATCTATCTTGTAGGCCAGCGCGTCAGACCGAAGTCGCGACCCTCCGCACGAGGCGCAATCGTTCTGTCCTCTGTAGCGCGAGAGGAATACGCGGACGTGCATCTTGTATTTCTTGGTCTCAAGCCATTTGAACCACGGAGTGATGCCAACATAGCCGCGAGACTTGTGGCTAAAGATAAGGTCCTGTTGCTCCGATGTCAGCGACGCCCATGGAGATGTTGTCGAGATTCCTTGCTCCTTACAAAAGGCGAGGAGTCGCTTAAACTCACCTGACGCAGCGTTTCCACGCCAGCAGTCTACGGCATGATTGGCGATAGTTTTGCTGTGATCAGGTACACACTTGTGCGGGTCGATAACGAGCACTTTTCCAAAGCCGTTACACTCGGGACACGCGCCTATTGGATGATTGTAGGAGAAGAGGGATGGTCGGGGTCGCTCGATTGAGATCTCGCCATCTCCGCAATGAAACGTATTCTTGAAGAGATGGGCCTCAAACCCCTCGTGCGGTGGTTGGGTGGTGCCCGTGACGGGTATTCGTAGCCATGGGCGGCTTTTTCGTTTCCGAACTTCAAGTATCTCAACGGCTCCTCCGCCGAGTGAGAACGCCTGTTCAAGAGACTCTCTAACGCGCACGAGTGAGAATGAGCTTGGTGCGATTCGGTCGATTATAATAGAGGCCTGCTTGTTCTTCTTAAGAGGAGGCTTCTCTTCGAGGTCTTCGAGGGCGCCATTTTTCTTGTCAAAGTATCGTGAGTAGCCGAGCATCTGTAAGCGCTCAAGAACCTCTTTCTCGTTTTGAACCGCGACGCCGATAAGGAAAGTGGCATCACTCTTTACGGAGCTCCATGACTGTAGTCGTTCGGCGAGTTTTGACGCGTCCCATCGTTGTAGCTCTAGCCCACAGGTCGGGCATACCGGAGTGGCGACATTGCTCCAGACTATTTTAAGAAAATCGTTAATGTCGGTCATAGACCCGACCGTTGAGCGGGAGTTAACGATTCGTGTCCGCTGTTGAATGGCGATGGCTGGGCGCACGTTCTCAAAGGTGTCTACTTTTGGACGTTTAACCTTATCGAAGAATTGCCGAGTGTAGGGGGAGAAGGTCTCGATATATCGTCGCTGACCTTCGGCGTATATGGTATCAAACGCCAGGGATGATTTCCCGGAACCCGAGAGGCCTGTTATTCCAACGAAGGTGTCGTGTTCGATCTCAAGCGTAACCTCCTTGAGGTTGTTCTCTCTCGCGTTTTTTATAATAAGGTGCGAACGGGACGACATATAACGAATCTATCGTGGGTACTTAACGGGAGCAACGAGTAGCACGTATTTATGCCGGTATTTCGGGCGAGAACAAAGGAAAGTTGGACGCACATACGCAACACAGCGATTGTCTTGGGGGCGCTATGCCTATGTGGTCTCATGGTCGATTCGGCCCACGGGGAAGAGTCCCCCTGCTCGACCGCGCAAGAGGCGCTCAAGGAGGCAAGTCGTATCCGAGGACTCCCCTCTAAAGGCGAGGTACCTTGCCTCGTTCGCTCACGAGAGGACGTGGAGCGATTCTTAAGAGAGCTGATCGGAAAAAAGTACCCTCCGCATAAGCTGGCGATGGAGGAGTTAGTCTTTCGGGCGGTCGGATTGATACCCGACGACTATGAGTATCAAAACGGAATAATCCAGGCGTACGTGGGGCAGATAGGGGGATACTACGATCCTGATAAGAAACACTTTGTGGTTGTTCAATCAATTCCGCGCCCCCTGCAGCGAGTTGTCGCGGTTCATGAATTAACCCACGCGCTTCAGGATCAGTACTACGACCTTAATCGATTCTTAGATCCGAGGATGGAGAACGGAGATGAGTCGCTCGCGCATGCTGCTGTTGCTGAGGGCGATGCTAACCTGGTGATGCAGGAGGCGCTTCGATCAGATAGGGACGCCGGTAGGGTGGCGCCAAATGCCATAGAGGATTCGGAGATTCAAAAGGACCAGCCGGCTCTCCCCGACGCTCTTCAGGAGCTTTTGCTTTTCCCCTACGAAGAGGGCTTGAGGTTTGTTAGGGCGGTTCAAAAAAAAGGTGGTCAAAAAGCCCGCGAGAGGCTCTTTCAGAAGGCCCCAAGGTCTACGAGAGAGATCTTGCATCCTGATGAGTTTATGAAAGGGACTGCCCCTTTTGACATTCCAACAGAGGCGGAGGTCCTTAATGGTCGCGACGTTTGTAAGGGTGTCTATAGTGAGACTCTCGGAGAGTTAGGTATTGCGACAGTTTTAGGAACGGAGCTTTCTGACTCTCGCGTGGTGTCTGAAGCGTCTCGGGGATGGCGAGGTGACCGGGTTGTTGTGGTTCGCGAGAAAGATGGCGGCTCCGAAGTTGTTTGGCTCAGCGAGTGGGATACCGTAGAAGACGCGAGGCAATTTTTAACCGCATATCGTGAGCTACTTCAAAAAAAATATCGAAGCTCTGGTCACGCGATGAATATGAAGCTTTCCGAGTCAAAAAGCGTCACGATGGAGATGCGGGGGCCATCCGTCTTCGTTACCGTCTCTTTAAGAGAATAACCCAAGTTCAAAAGCCAGCGCGGATTCGATGGTTGGATTTGTGAATACGTAGCCGCGCTTCTCTAAGACAGACGAGACGACCCGACTACTTGAAAGGAGGAGGGCGTCCGCTACTTCCCCGAAAACCAACGTAAGAACGGGTGCGGGGGTAGGGATGATCGCCGGACGGCGCAGCGCTGCTCCCAAGGCTTTCGAAAACTCGTTGTTCGTAATCGGATGGGGCGTTGTCGCGTTACAGGCTCCCTCAAGCGTTGGAGTCATCAATGCATACTCAAAGAGTCCTAGAAGATCCTGAAGAGATATCCAGCTTAGGTACTGCTTTCCACTACCGAGGGCTCCGCCGACTCCGAGTTTAAAGGGAAGGAGCATCTTTCCAAGAGCGCCACCCCGAGGATTGAGCACCGTGCCGATCCGAAGATGTACAAGTCTGCAGGCATTCGCCAGCGTTTTTGTCGAAGCATCCTCCCAAGCGCGACATGTGTTCGCCAGGAAGTCCGTCCCGGCCGGGCTCTCCTCGTCGACCTGTTCAGTCTTGGTGTCTCCGTACAATCCGGTGGCCGACGCTGTTATTACGACCTCAGGTTTTTTCGCTAGGGCGGAGATCGTTTTGCACAAAAGCTCCGTGCTTTGAACGCGACTTCTCAAGATCTCGTCTTTGAACTCTGGAGTCCATCGCCTCGCTAAGAGGTTCTCGCCTCCGAGGTGAATAACGGCGTCGATGCCTTCAAATACGCTCGGTGAGAGCTCTCCGCGCGCGGGGTTCCATGTACGCTCATGAGCGCCTTGGGGTGCTCTGCGGACGAGACGAACAACTGAATGCCCAGCCGTTTCTAGAAAGGCTGTGAGTGCGGAGCCAATAAAGCCCGAGGACCCGCTGATGAGAACCGTTTTTCGAGACGCGCTTGCAAAGCGAGCGTGCAGAGCCAAGTCGGAGGCGAGGAGCGTGTGACGGAAAGAAAAGAGCCGAGTAAGCTCCGTTCTCACGAACGGATCGACAACATCGGAGAGGAGAGGAAGAGCGTACGAGATCTCATCGCGCATGACGCACGATGAGTTGTTACTTGGTATGAAGCGGTGGGTGTGTTTCCAAGAGCGGAAGGGGCCAGATATCTGTTTGTCACAGAACTGCTCGTTCTCCCGGTAGTCGGTGTGCTTGAGAGTCCACGGGATTCCGATAGGCCCAATAATCGGAAGTTTAATAGTTATCGTCGCGCCATCTTTAATTGATGCGTCAGTTGACGAGATCGATACGGGGCGCCACGGAGGATTGAGTCTCTCGAAGGCTCCCGGGCGAGTATGCCATGCGAAAACGTCAGCAGCGGAATGGGGCAGGGGACTCTCCCAAATGAAAGAGCGCTCGGTCACAGGCTGTTATCCCAGAACTCTCTTGGCGATCTCGCTAGCGCTCTTTCCATCGTATTGCCCAGCGTAGCTGTCTTTCAGGTGTTTCATTACAACGTTGAGGGAGAGCCCAGGGGTCTGCTCTTTGAGCGTTACGATGATCTTCTCAAGGTCATCGCTCGAAATCTGTCTTGGAAGGAACTCCTCAAGGATAGCGATCTCCTTCACGAGCTTCTCTTTAGCTTCAGCACGACCAGCTTGCTCTTCGAATTGGATTGCTTCTTGGCGCTTTTTAACCTCACGCTGAACAACCTGGAGACTCTCGGTAGCTCCGAGTTCGTTTACTGATTTTTGCATCTCCTCGTATTGAATCTCTGAAAGGGCGGAGCGAATTGTCTCAAGGCGGAGCTTGTCCTGAGCTTTCATTGCGACTTTAAGTGCTTCTTTAAGCTGAGCTTTCATGATTTTTCCTCTTACTGTGGGATAGGTAAACGAGCAGTGAGTTGCTACGGGAGCATTGATCTACGCGCCCTTCGTTTCTTCGTAGCGCTCCATGAACTCTTGTAGCTTCTTAGCGGTCTCTGCGCTGATAAGGTGCTCCGTTTTGCAAGAGTCGATCTCAGCTTGCTCCGGTTTAACTTTAAGGATGTTGGCGAGGAAGCTGTAGAGGATGTTTTTGCGCATGAGCACCGCGCGGGCGACAGCCTCTCCCTCGTCGGACAATGCAAGAAACTTGTTATCGTCCTCAACGATGAGATTCTTAGCTTTAAGAGATTTAAGATTGATGGAAGCGCTGCCCGTGGTGATGTTTAACTCTCGAGCAACGTCAGTGACTCGGGCATATCCACGCTTCTCCTTCAGCTCAAGAATCGCGAGTAGGTGGTGCGCTGCGCTGTGAGTTATGTTGTTCTCTTCAAACTTCTTCCAGATATCCATCGTGTATCCCCTGCCGAAGGACCCACTAGCTAATGTTGGGCCCGATCTAATACTTGAAGACTTTACTCAACTATAAGCCAAACGCTACTAAATAATGTTATGTATGTCAAACGTTCGCTTCTTGATGCTAACGGGTGTTCGTGGCAGGATGGTAGCGTTCAAGTTGAAAAGATCCGACATTTCACCGATTATCCAGATCTCTATGAAGGCTTGCCGTACAATACCGTCTGCAATGGCAGCATATATAAGGACAGTTTTGGTTCTAGCGACCTTATTTGTTGCCATGTCCAGAGCCCTCGCCGTTGAAAAGCCGGAAGAGGTTCTTGATAAAGAGGTTGGTATCTTCACCCAGCTTGGGACAAAAGTTGATTTAAATCGAGAGTTTACCGATGTTAATGGGGTTACCAAGAGGCTCGGCGCCTTTGCGGTCCCTGGCAAGCCTATTCTCATCGCGCCCGTATACTACAAGTGTCCGAGGCTCTGCGGGCTCCTCTTGAACGGGGTGTACGATCTTTTAAACGAACTTCACCTTAAGCCATCCAAGGATTTTACCGTATTGGTTGTTGGGTTTGATCCGAGCGAGACCCCTCAGGATGCTCGCAAGGTGATGGATAAGTTCAACTCGCGACTCGAGGGGGAAGCGAAGAGTGGGGTAGAAGGAATACACTATCTGGTAGGATCTCCAGAGAGCGTGAAAGCGCTGATGACCGAGCTGGGATTTAAATTCATGAGAGATGGAGAGGATTTCGCGCATTCAGCAGCGGTTATGATATTGACCTCGGCGGGTGATATCTCGCAATATTTCACCGGAATCATGTTCCCGCCGTGGGACGTGCGCCTGTCGCTGATTGAAGCCTCGAAAGGAGGAATCGGGTCGGCGATGGATCATTTTCTGCTCTACTGCTTCCGATTTGATTCTCTGAAAGGTAGATATACGTGGGCAGTTGTTGGGCTCATACGAGTTGGCGGTGTTCTTACCCTGGTCGGCTTAGGCGCAGTGTATTTCTTCTTCGGTCGTAAGCGTAGAGGAGCGATTTCCTAAGGGAATTGCTCGGCGAATTGAATTTTAGGAGTAACGGTAGAGACAGTTATGTTGGGATTGTTGGGAGAGCAAGGATCTGACTTTGCCTACAAAGTCGATTTCGCACACGACATAGTCACCATTATATCGGTGATCTGTACGGTGGCGATCGTGGGAGTAATGTTGTACTTCGCGGTTATCTACCGTCAGCGTGATGGACAGGACCATGAGACGCCGAAGATCGAGGGAAATAACACCCTTGAGATCATTTGGACCGTGTTTCCAACCCTTGTGTGTATATGGGTTGCTTGGCTTGGATACGATGCCTTTGTTGACCTCCGTACCCCGCCAGCGGGCGCAATGGAGGTGAACGTCACCGGACGAAAGTGGGCTTGGGATTTCACATACAAGAACGGCAAGAAGACAACCGGCGAGCTGGTTGTTCCAGTTGATGAGCCCGTGAAGCTCGTTATGACTTCAAAAGATACTCTTCATTCGTTCTTTGTTCCGGTCATGCGAACGAAGATGGACGTTATTCCAGGGCGATATACCCACGAGTGGTTCCGCCCGATCAAGACCGGCGACTTTCAGGTTTTCTGTACTGAGTATTGTGGAAATGAGCACTCTCGGATGCAGACTCGCCTGAAGGTTCTTCCGCGCGCAGAGTTCGAGCGTTGGCTCGCTGACGATAGCGAAGCTCGCAAGCTGGCTTCTCTCAAGCCATCGGACCGCGGAAAAGAGCTCTACGTTTCCAAGCAGTGCGTGACCTGCCACAGCTTGGATGGTACCCCACGAGTTGGTCCATCATGGCTGAAGATATTCGGTAAGGAAGGAAAGCTTGCTGATGGAACAACTTACAAGGCTGATGAGAATTACATAAAGGAATCGATTCTCTACCCACAAGCAAAAGCTGTAGCGGGATATCCCCCAATGGGAATGCCGAGCTATCAAGGTCAGCTCTCAGACGACGACATCACGGGACTCATCGAGTTCATGAAGACGATCGATGGAACGACCAAGGTGGAGCTCGCTCCGGCTGCTCCTAAGAAGAGCGCCGCGTCCACAGCGGGAATGAGTCCAGCTCAGCGCGGAGAGGCTCTCGTCAAGGATTCCGGCAACCTGTGCGCTACATGCCACAGCATCGACGGATCCAAGATGGTTGGCCCTTCGTTCAAGGGGCTCTACGGACGCAAAGAGAAGTTGTCCGATGGCTCTGAGATCCTTGTTGACGAAGCCTATATCAAGGAATCGATATACAAGCCGCAAGCTAAGATCGTTGAAGGTTACGGACCTGTGATGCCCGCTATGTACGAGGGCAAGCTCACAGACGAGAACGTCGCAGATATTATTGAGTACTTGAAGACACTCAAATAAGAGGTAGTAGGTATGTCAGCTCACGCATCAACAGCAGTAAACGAAGAGGTTAACTACCTCAACTGGAAGACCGGTATTTGGTCGTGGTTAAGTTCCACCGACCATAAGCGAATTTGCTTCCTTTACCTTTTCTCCATCATGATTTTCTTCATTGGAGGAGGTATTGCGGCGCTCCTTATGCGAACGGAGTTGATGTTCGCGGGACCAACGATTATTAAGGATCCTCATACGTACAACGTGCTCTTTACGATGCACGGTGTGTTCATGATCTTCCTTTTTGTGGTACCAGGCATCCCGGCGACGCTTGGAAACTTCCTCATCCCGCTCATGATCGGAGCCAAGGATGTAGCGTTCCCTCGTCTTAACCTCTTCAGCTGGTACCTTTACGTATTCGGCGCTCTTATCGGAGCGTATGCGATGCTCGATCCAGTTGATACGGGATGGACCTTCTATGCTCCATACAGTACGACCACAAATACGTCTGTAAGCACGATGGTTTTCGCCGCGTTTATTCTCGGCTTCTCCTCTATCCTTACTGGATTGAACTTTATCGTGACGATTCACCAGCTACGCGCTCCGGGACTGACCTGGATGCGGTTACCGGTGTTCATCTGGGCTTCTTACGCAACAGCGGTTATTCAAACAGTCGCCACGCCTGTGGTGGGAATGACACTGCTGTTGGTTATCGCTGAGCGGACCTTCGGCGCCGGAATCTTTGATCCAACAAAGGGAGGAGATCCCGTGCTCATGGAGCACCTTTTCTGGTTCTACTCTCACCCGGTGGTGTACATCATGGTACTACCAGCGTTCGGAGTTGTTGGAGAGATTATCCCGGTGTTCTCTCGTAAGCCGCTGTTCGGATACAAGCTTGTAGTTCTCTCGTCGATGGCTATCGCGGCGGTAGGCTTCATCGTTTGGGCCCATCATATGTTCGTAGCGGGAATCTCGGACTTCTCCGCGAAGTTCTTCTCGATCATTACGTTCCTTGTGGCGGTCCCCACAGCTATTAAGGTGTTTAACTGGGTGAGCACGATGTACAAGGGCTCCATCTCGTTTAAGACCCCGATGTTGTACGCGATGGCGTTTGTCTTCCTCTTCATGGTCGCGGGCACCACGGGAATCTACCTCGCGATGCTCGGCGTTGACGTGTACTACCACGATACATATTTCGTGGTTGCGCACTTCCACTACACCATTCAGGGAGGAGCGGTAATCGGTCTGATTGCTGCGCTTCACATGTGGTTCCCGAAGATGACCGGCAAGATGTACAACGAGACCGTATCGAAGTGCGCGTTTGCTGCGCTCTTCATCGGATTCAATCTTACCTTCATTCCGCAGTTCGTTCTTGGAATGGATGGTATGCCTCGGCGTTACTACGATTATCCACCGCAGTATCAGACGCTTCACACGATCTCAACGATTGGTGCGTACCTGAACGGCTTCGGCTATACGTTCGCGCTCTTGAATCTCTTGGGCACTGCCCTCTGGGGTAAGGTCAAGGCGCCTCGCAATCCGTATAACTCAAAGAGCCTTGAGTGGCAGACTGCTTCGCCACCTATCCACGAGAATTTTGATGAGATTCCAGTGGTGACAGAGGATCCGTACAATTACGGTACGCCGGTCCCTGGCGGTGGGCATTAATTAGTTAAAGGTTGTTTAATCGACAAGGATGTTATGAGTAACGCAGCGATAGTTGATCACAACGTGCCGCCAGGAGAGCCGCCACATATCCACCACATGGATAGCGTCACGGCGTACGGAGCAGCCAAGCTCGGCATGTGGTTGTTCCTCGCAACCGAAATACTGCTCTTTGCGGTGATGTTTTGTAGCTTTGCTGTCATGCGTTACTACCACCTCGCGGAGTTTCATGCGGCGAGCCATCACCTTAATGTAAAGGCTGGAGCTCTCAACACGGTGATACTTCTTTTTTCAAGCTACACGGCTGCCGTTGCGGTGACCAAAGCTCAGAAGGGAGACAATAAGGGTGTTGTAAGAAACTTTGGCATCAGTCTGATCTGTGGCCTTTTGTTCCTTGTAGTGAAGACGGCTGAGTACACGGATAAGGCTCACCACGGCATGTTCCCTTTCGTGTGGAACTCTAACTTCTACGAGTACAAGAACTTCCTCGGTCTTTACTTCTGCATGACCGCACTCCATGCCCTTCACGTCATCATCGGGATGTTCGTGATGTACTGGTACGGAATTCGTCCGGCTATGAACAACCGCTTCTCCGGAAAGTATTTTACTCCGGTTGAGCTTGGAGCGCTTTATTGGCACTTGGTGGATCTCATCTGGATCTACCTCTTCCCACTTCTTTATCTGGTTGGATAGTTTCGGAGCTTTAGGTCATGTCACATTCACACTCTCATTCGCACGGTCACGATGAAGTTGGGCACGTCGTCTCCGAAAAGACTTTCGCTAAGATCCTCGTAGCGCTCCTCGTGTTGACGGTAATCACGGTAGCCGCTGCTCAGGTTGATTTGGGCAAGTGGAACATCGTCGGAGCGCTTGTTATCGCGTCCGTAAAGGCGACCCTTGTTATTCTCGTGTTCATGCATGGAATGTATGAGAACAAGATCCTTTGGGTTTATATCCTTATCCCCTTCATCCTCCTGGCGATAATGATTGGCGGAATCTTCACGGACGATCCCTTCCGTGATCGTCCGCTACCGTTCGGCGCTGAGCAGGCGAAGGTTGCTGCTCCGCAGGCAGTAAAGAGCGCACACCACTAATAGGTCACAAGGAGAGCGGAGTCTCTCTGTCGGCGGTAGGTCCAGCGAAGGATCTACCGCCGATTTGCGTTTCTACCCGGGGATCTCCACAAACTCGACCTCGCCGGTTTCAGGGGCAAGGAACGCTATCGAATAACTTTCCGCTGAGAACAGAGCTCCGGGGTTGATAATTCGCGTTCGGCCAACACTTTCGTTTCTCATCTCGTGGGTGTGGCCGTGCAGCACGTAATCATACTCTTGGGAGGCCGCCGCTTCTTCGACGACCCTTGCGCTCGTTCCGTGGTTTACAAAGAATTTCTTTCCCGCAAACTCAAACGTTAAAGTGTCGTCTATCTCCGCAAAGCCGAGCTCGCGGCACTTCTTTTTGAGGCCCGATCGCTCACCATCGTTATTGCCGAATACGAGACGAAGCGGGAGGCCTGTAAAGCGTTCCAGAACAGGGGGAGAGATGATGTCGCCGCAGTGAATAACCATGGCAGGAGCGCGGGCTTTAAAGAGCGCCACGGCCTTCGTGATCATTCGCACATCTTCGTGGGTATCAGAGACGATTCCGATGAGGGTGTTCATGGGGCGAAGATAGCGTAGGGAGGATAGTGAGGCAAAGATAACTTCGCTCAGGGTCAATGAGCGATCTCAGCCTCGCTCGCACAGAGCGCTTTGACAAGGTTTCGCCGCGCAGCCTGATAAGAGTTTTGTGACATCAAGGTTGAGAAGGGAAAAATCACTGTAAAAAGATAGAAAGAACGCGGCGTAGGACACTCGCCGAAGGGACGCATTGGAATATTTCCAGAGTCCGGTTAGGGTGCCACTCTTCTAGGCGCCTTCGAGCTCCGACAACTTACAAACGGACGCTCTCTCGAAGTCTTGCGACCTGTGGCCGTTCCTCGGTGTGTTCTTGCGTATGAACGAGAAGATTGCGCCCGAAGGGGCGGCTAATATGCTGAAAACAATACCTTTTATTGAGGGGCGATCTCGATGTTCAGAGCGACTGAGTCTTCGAAGACAGGCGCACATGTATAGAGTGGAAGAATCGCATGTACGCTCCAAGAGTAACATCATCTCTCGCCAACATCCGGAGTAACTCATGATAGATGCTAGGGGACGATTAGTCCGATTTATTCACCCAGAGATAGGGCTATGAAGTGGTGCGGCGAAGCTCAACCCTAGGATATACTGTGAGCGTACATGCACGTTAGCGAATATGCCCTCTTCAGGGCGCGCTCCCAGCAAGGACCTTTATGAATCTCATCAAAGAAGAAGACTTTATCTCTAGCGTTGCTGACGCACTGCAATTTATCTCGTACTACCATCCTCTCGATTTCATTCAGGCGATGCATAGGGCGTACCTCGCCGAGCCTTCAAAGAGCGCTAAAGACGCGATCGCTCAGATCCTTATAAACTCCCGTATGTCGGCTGAAGGACACCGGCCACTCTGCCAAGATACTGGAATCGTAGTTGGGTTTGTTAAGATAGGGGCGGAGGCTCGAATCGATTCAAAGAGACCCCTTCAAGAGCTGTTTGATGAAGGGATTCGGAGGGCCTATCAGAATCAGACCAATCCTCTACGTGCTTCAATCGTAAGTGACCCCGCTGGAAAGAGAAAAAACACGCGCGATAATACACCGGGCATTTTGCATGTAGAGTTTGTCGCGGGAGATACGATTGAAGTTTCTGTGGCCGCAAAAGGTGGAGGGTCAGAAAATAAAGCGAAGCTTGAGATGCTCAACCCGAATGACGACATCGTGGAGTGGGTGCTTGAGACCGTGCCGCACATGGGGGCTGGATGGTGCCCACCTGGAGTATTAGGGATCGGCATCGGTGGATCCGCCGAAAAAGCGATGGTTCTCGCGAAAGAATCGCTGATGGCTCCAGTTGATATTCATGAATTGAAAGCTCGCGGGGCAAAGACCCGCGCGGAGGAGTTGCGCCTTGAGATATTTGAAAAGGTAAACCAGCTCGGAATCGGCGCTCAGGGTTTGGGTGGGCTTGCCACCGTGCTTGATGTGAAGGTGCTTGAGTATCCAACGCACGCGGCATCTCTTCCGGTAGCGATGATCCCGAATTGTGCTGCTACCCGGCACATTCATTTCGAGCTTGATGGTTCCGGACCCGCAAAGCTGACGCCGCCAGCGCTGAGTGAGTGGCCATCGATAGCGTACGACATCTCAAGTGGAGCTCGTCGACTTGATCTCTCAAAAGTTACTCGTGAGGAGATCTCAATGCTTAAGCCAGGAGAGACGGTGCTTCTGTCGGGCAAAATACTGACGGGAAGAGACGCCGCCCATAAACGTATCTCGGATATTCTTACTAAGGGTGAGAAGCTGCCTGAAGGAGTCGACTTTAATAATCGATTTATCTACTACGTTGGTCCTGTAGATCCTGTAGGCGCAGAAGTTGTAGGGCCCGCTGGTCCTACGACCGCCACGCGGATGGATAAATATACGGAGCTCATGCTCTCTAAGACGGGCCTGCTCGGTATGATCGGCAAAGCAGAGCGAGGGCCCGAGACAGTTGAGCTAATCAAGAAATACAAAGCCGTGTACCTCATGGCCGTCGGTGGAGCGGCGTACCTTGTATCGAAGGCGATAACAGGTTCCCGCGTTGTCGCCTTTGCGGATCTTGGCATGGAAGCCATCTACGAGTTCGAGGTCAAGGATATGCCCGTGACGGTGGCGGTTGATGCGCACGGCGTCTCCGTTCACGAAGTTGGGCCGCGTGAGTGGAAGAAGAAGCTCCTTAAGGTGCTTCAGTAGCATACATATAGGGCCGACAGCCAAGTTGGACGTGTGTCGAGATAGCTATGGTAAAAAGTGACTTCTCAATCTCTAACGCCGTATCGCTTAGGTCGGTTCCCAAAGGCGGACGTATTCACGTGATCGGTGTAGCTGGTGTGGCGATGGCTCAGCTTGCGGTGGAGCTCTCGAAACAGGGCTATCTCGTTTCCGGGAGTGATAAAGATTTCTACGAACCGATGGGGAGCTATTTAAGGAACTCCTCGGTGACGCTTTTTAAAGGCTACAGCGCTGAGAATATACCACCCGTGGTAGACCTCGTAATTATCGGAAACGCGGTTAGTTACGAGAATGTTGAGGTTCTCGCCGTTGAGCAGCGGCAGCTTTCATACACATGTTTTCCGCAGGTGCTTCACGAATTAATAATCTCTGGAAAACACTCTATTGTAGTTACGGGTACGCACGGAAAATCAACAACAACGGCGATGATCGCCTCAGCTTTTTTAAAACTTGGCGCGGACCCGAGTTACTTCGTCGGAGGAATCGCGCAGGACTTACCGATGAGCCTCCACAGAGGCGAGGGCAAGTGGAGCGTCGTTGAGGGTGATGAGTACGATAGCGCCTTCTTCGCAAAGGTGCCGAAGTTCTCATTTTACAAGCCCGATACCTGCGTTATTAACGCCATTGAATACGACCATGCTGATATCTATCCGAACGTAGAGAGTATCGTTAAGGAGTTTCGTGAGCTCTTACACGGGCTCCCCGCCTCAGGTGTCGCGCTCTGTTGCGTCGATTACGTTCACGTCCAAACCCTTGTAGAGGAGATGCGTGATTCAATCAAAGCCCCGATAATTACCTTTGGGTGCACCACAGAAGCTGATGTTTATATAAAGTCTCGTCGGCAGGAGGGGCTTACCCAGTTTGTTACGGTGGTCGGCAAAGAGATCGGCACACTTGAATTCTCGCTACCTCAGTCCGGGGTATACAACGCTAAGAACGCTCTCGTGACACTTCTTATCATGCTTCGGGCGGGGTTCTCCCGCGAAGACGCTGTCCTCGCCGTGGCTTCCTTTAAATCCGTGAAGCGGAGGCAGGAAGTGCGATTCGATAAGGGAGGCGTCACCCTCATCGAAGATTTCGCCCACCACCCGACAGCCGTACACGAGACGTTGAGTGGACTTCGAGAGGCCTTTCCGTCGAAAAAGATTTGGGGTGTGTTTGAGCCTCGGTCGAATACGAGTCGTCGTAAAGTGTTCCAAGAAGCATACGTCAATGCGTTTCAGAGCGCTGATTATGCGGTGTTGTGTAATGTCGAGTCACGCTCGATCGACGCGAACCAAGAGTTGATGGATGTGGGCTCGCTCGCCACGGAGATCTCCAAGACCGGCGTGGTAGCGCATACACTTCAAGACGCAAAAGCAATTGAGGGGTTTCTGCTCAAAGAAGTCGGGACGAACGATCTTATCGTAGTCATGTCGAATGGATCTTTTGGAGGACTTCCTTCAGCGCTTGAGCAGCAGCTTATCGCCCGATTTGGAAGATAGGTCGTAGATACCATGAGAGGACGACGTGCAATCTTTTCTGAATCCTAGCACCGGTTTGTTTTTGACTAAGGAATCTCCTTGCTTTAACGTAAAGGCATACATCGTAGAGGTGCTATGCATGAGTAACTTTAAGGCAACATACATCAGAGAAGCGCAGGACGGGCGATTACAGCTTGGCGTGCGACGATCTCAGAATCGGTAGGTTGGCCTTGAAGACGCCAGCCTGTCCTAGAGCTGGTGAAAAGTTTCGAAAAACAAAAAAAGGTGGATAACCCGAACAGGTCGTTCGACGGTTGCACATCACGTTTCTTGAGTTCTCCCCCAGCGTTGCAATGACCCACGCAAATTTCCGATTTGCCGGGGGTCGTTAATTCGAGTCCGTAAACCGGTACGTCGCCGGAACGGTATTCGTGTTTCTTCGGTTTGACATGCGCGGTTCTTTTTAGAGGAGGTTTGCAATGTTTGAGAAGTTGAAAACAAATCCCATCTGCTACCTTGCTGGTCGTATGTGGGCATTCGGTAAGGGTAGAAGAACAGCGATCCTCGCCTCAATGGTGATGTCGGTGGGGGCGATGGCCGCTTGGCTGTCCATCCCTCTTGTTTTGGCTAGGTTTATTCAGGCCGCGCAGGATGCGGCTGAATCGGGCGATGTTTCTAGGTGCGCGATGTTGCTTGTGCTCACCGTTGGTTTGGGAATCGTTGGATGGCTATTTCATGGGCCCGGAAGGGTCACGGAGATGATCTCGGCGTTTACGGTGAGAAGGAATATCCAGTTAGACCTTCTTGCAAAAACGACCCGTCTACCACTGAGTTGGCATCAAGGTCACCACAGCGGTGAAACGATAGACCAGGTTTCGAGAGCCGCGTCAGCGCTCGCTGACTTTACGGACACGGCAACCTTGGTTCTTCAGATCTTCGCGCGGTTTATTGGTGCGGTCGTGATGATGTCTGTTTTTATGCCTAAAGCAGGAGCGATCATCGTCGTGAACGCGGGGTTGGTCGTGGTTGTTGTTATGGTCTTTGACCGGCACCTTGTTCCGCTCTACGAAGAGGGAAACAAGGTGCTTAATAAGGTAGCGTCCAAGGTTCAGGATTACCTTACAAACATCCGAACGGTTGTCAGCCTAAGGCTCGAGGACCGAGTGGTTGAGGAGGTTGCGAGCCAACAGCAGAGATTGAGGCCAATCACCGAGAGAGTGAGTGTCCTTCAGGAGGCGAAGTGGTTCACAGCGAACTTTCTCGTGGATGTTGCTCGGGCGCTTACCCTATTTGCTTTCGTGTATGGCACGATGCGGTCAGGTAAGAAGATAGAGCTTGGTATCTTGTTTGCCCTTAACGAGTATCTGACCTCAATAGGTAACTCGTTTTTTGAGCTTACGTGGCGATGGGGAGACCTCGTGGTTAAGGCTACAAGACTTCGGGCCGTCGAGAAGATTGAGGGTGATTACGATGAGCTCGTTGGGCGCACGTATTCGGAAAATCTTCCCGCTGGTTGGAGCGAGCTTCAACTAACAGGAATAACCTTTAGTCACGCCGGTGACTCTGACCAGGCTGCGGGTGTCTTTGGAGTCGATCTGACCATTCGTCGCGGAAGAAGCTACGCGGTGGTTGGAAGTAGTGGTAGCGGCAAGTCTACCCTTCTTTCGCTACTTCGAGGGCTCAATCCGGCTACGGTTGGGTCCGTAGTGTGTGATGGCGCTGTAATCGAGTCTGGGCTTATCGCCGTGGCTCATGGAACGACACTCGTTCCTCAAGATCCGGAGGTTTTTGCCGACACGATCCTGAAGAACGTTACCATGGGCATTGAGGCACCCAGGGAGAAGGTCATGGCCGCGATTGAGATGGCTGGTTTCGCAGACGTTTTGGCTAGATTGCCAAAAGGTCTCGAGACAAACATCGCGGAGAAAGGGGTCTCATTGAGTGGGGGTGAGAAGCAACGTCTTGCTCTTGCTCGCGGAGTCTTCTTTGCCTTTGACGGCGAGTCGGAGATCGTTCTTCTTGACGAATCGACCAGTGGTGTTGATGTCGTGAAGGAGAGGAGGATCTACGAGGCGTTGTTACGACACTTCTCGCGAGAGGTGGTGATTGCAACAACGCATAAGTTCAATCTCCTGCCCCTCTTTGACGAGATAATCGTTATGGAGAAAGGGCGGGTGGTGGAACGAGGAGCGTTGGCAGGGCTTCTTACCGAGAACGGCAGATTCGCCACAATGTGGAAGGAGTATGCTGGTACTCAGGCAACGATGAAGGTTGCGATGTAGAACGTGGGGGGGGGCTTTCCAATGATGGATGCCCCCCTTTTTTTGTGAGGTAGCGTGGAGATCTTTGGAGAACCGGTGCTACGAATATATCGATTTCGTTGATTTCGCTGGTCGCGGCTATCCGGCGAGGCAGGCCGCCGGCCGCGGGTGTTATTTTTTCGTGATAACCCAAATCGGATACTGCGTATCCGGTTTTGCTACTAGGTGGAGCTCATGAGCGACCTCTTTCGCAAACTCCTGAACGGCACGCTGTACAGCTGGTAACGTATAGTCATCCCCGCAGTAGATTCCGCCGACACGAAGTTTCCCCCACCAGGCGTGAAGATCAGCGAGCACACCTTCATAGGTGTGGTCTCCATCGATAAAGATGGTATCGAAAAAATGGGCGGGAAACTCTGTAGCCGCCTCGACACTTTTCTTTCGTATTAGCTTTGCTCGTTCACTATATGGTGAGAGGGTTGCTTGCACAGCGGAGTGCAGACGATCCATACCTTTTTGAGGACTCGTTTCCGCAAAGAGTTTTTGAGCATCAACCGCGAACCCGTCGTTTGGGTCGTAGCCAGCCAGATACGGGTCAACCCCGTAATAGACCGTATCGGGCAGGCGGGTAAGCATGTCGAGCGCGTGATAGCCGTAGGCAACACCTATCTCAAGAAATCGCTTCGCCCGTATCTGATCGCACAACTGCGCGACCACTCCGTAGTAGAGGTTCGGCCAGCTACAACGGACGCGGTAGTGTCGGAGGGTCTCTTCGTCGCTCATAGGGTAGGAGTCTGTCATCATGGGTGAAATATCGGCCAGATAGGATCGTAACTAAACCGGTCTTAAGCACCTGTCTGGATGTAGGGATGTTTTACGTAATGGTATCGAGTGGTTCGGTTTTGGGTCGGTGTTTTACGGAAGCGTCTTATGGCGCCCCTTTAAACGGTCGATATAGCTACGGGAGCACGTACCGAGGATTTGATGGGAGGAAGCGCGCATGGTTCTCATGCAGAATGATTTATTGCGGCCGAAGATGGAATCTCCAACCTATCCACCTTATCACCGTGGATATTTTCTGGAGGAGTTCTTCTTTCACCGTTGGAACGCAGAACAAATCTCTGCGACTCGGAATTATATCGATGTCTTTTGGACGAACGTGTTCTGTAACTGTATGTTCGCGGGGAAACCGTACCATAGCGTACAAGAGGACCTGAATAAAACGCTTAACCCTTCAGGGAAGTACTTCACGGTTTCTCAATTTGATGATGGTCCTTTTGAGGAGATGCCAGAGGATACGATCATTTTCTCAGCAGGTGGAAACCGAACCAAGGGCAACATTATTCCGATACCTCTCATATGCAGTCCCATTCCTGAGGAGCTGGTGCCTCACTCTAAGAAGATATTACTCGCCTCTTTTGTAGGCTCCGTCGACACGCACCCCATTCGCAAAGAGATGTGCGCGTCTCTTGAGGGAAAGCCGGACGTCGAGCTCTCGGCGTTACCGTGGTCGGTCAACGTTTCAATGCAAAAAGTAGTAAACTTCGTGGAGACGACTTGCTCAAGTAAGTTCGGCTTAGCGCCTCGCGGCTACGGCAAAAGCAGCTTCAGACTCTACGAGATTCTTCAGCTCGGCTCAGTCCCCGTCTATATCTCTGATGAGCACTACCTTCCGTGGACCGATGAACTCACGTGGAGTGACTTCTCTATTTTGGTAAAGCCTGGGCAGATCTCTGGTCTCTACGACCTTTTGGCTGGCATCAGCGAAGGAGAGTACAACCGACTCGTCGAGAACGGGCGGCGAGTATACGAGTCGTATTTCACGCTCGAAGGAATGTTTCAAAACATCGTGAAGCGAATACAAGCCGATTCGCCGATTACTGGCGGCCTATAGGGTAGAAGGGAGAAGAATTATGAGCGGAGAGCGCTATTTTTATGGACTCAACGGCCTTGATCAAAAGATGGAGCGGTACCTTAATTACGACAACGGATATTTCATTGAGATAGGCGCTAACGACGGAGTCGCGCAGTCGAACACGCTTTACTATGAGAAGTATCGAGGATGGCGGGGTGTTCTGGTGGAACCGTCTCACGCCAATTTCTTTAAGTGTCGGGCGAATCGAGCCCCGCAGTCAAAAGTATTTTGTGCGGCCTGTGTGCCCTTTGGGTATACGGAGCGATTTGTGCCGATGATCTATTCGAACTTGATGTCGGTTGCGGATCTGCCCGGCACTGACGTCCCAGACCTGCAGAAGCACGTTGAGTTCGGCAAGCAATACTTACCGCCCCACGAGGAGGTGTTCGTCTATGGTGCCGAGGCTCGAACACTAAACGATATACTCATTCAGGCAGGAGCACCGTCTAGCGTTGATTTTTTCTCGCTCGACGTGGAAGGGGTCGAGCTTCATGTTCTTGAGGGAGTTAACCATAGCCAATTTAGGTTTAAATACCTCCTTGTAGAGTGTCGGTCGCTCCCCCGAATGACAGAGTACCTGGAGTTTCATGGCTATCGTTTTGTTGAGACCTTTTCCGAGCACGACTTTCTCTTTATGGATGTTCGATAGGCGCAAGAGCAATGATTAGATTCGCCTACATGGAGGAGTTCGATACTGAGTTCATTCGATGGACGGGCAATCTTTTTCGTAGATTTCTGCAAGAAGGCAGTGTTGCGGTCGTACGGCAGAACGAAGCGCCCGATTTTATCATTGCGAGCGTCTGGCGCGCTCATGACTTTCCGAAAGATATCCCTGTGGTTCTTATTTCTAATGAGAATTGGGACGTGTTTAAACCACACCACGATTTGAGTCGATACCATGCAGTCTTTGGTATCCTGCCACCGCCGCTTCAGTTGGGGAACGTCAGGCACTTCATCCCCTATCCCTTTGAAAGTGTCTACTACGATTGCTCCGTGGATGAACTCTACGGACTGAGGGCCGAGTTTCTTAAGGCTCCTCGCGAGAAGTTTTGTTGTTTTGTGACGTCGAATAAATACTTCGGAGAGATGAAGAAAACGCGAGAAGAGGTCTTTCACCGTATTCACGGATGGAAGGCCGTAGACTCGGCTGGGCTTGAACTGAATAACGTTGGGTATCTTGCTCCTCGTGGGTTCGAGTATCTTCATTGGATAGCCCAGTACCGCTACATGATCTGCCTGGAGAATAGTAAGACCCCAGGATACATAACGGAAAAAGCGTTTCAATCATGGATCGCGGGAACGATTCCGATCTACGACGGCGGAAGTCTAGGTAAGCTTAATTCTGAAGCCTTTATTAACGCCTCGAGTGACTATATGAGAGAACTTCAAGACCTTGAGTCTAGTCGGTTGCTCTACACTCAGAGACAGAATGTTGAGCTCTATAGAGAGAAGGTATCGCTTGAACCGTTCGAGGCGCGCTTTCGGGAGGTGTTTCGATTGTAGGATGGAGAGTTCTACGGCGGTTAATCGCGAGGGCAGATAGCTGATAGCTCGGTCAATGTAAGGATGGTGTGAGAGTCTCGTATTCCACGAGATGGTGACTAGCGGCGGATAGTAGGCTTATTAAAATTAGGTGGTGAGATATGGATCAAGACAAAATAGAAAAAGAGCCCAGGCCGCTTATAGGCAATGCTCTTAAGGGAGATCCCGCGATGGATCGATTTGCTTGTGTCGTTATTTCTTTTCTGGTCGCAATCGCCTCGTTCGTAGCAGCGAGTGGAGCTGCGCACGCTCAGACGCCGTGCATGCAATCTCCGGAGGGGAGTAGTTTAGGAAGCGGCTCTACTCGGTGCGACACGAAAGTGTGCGGTATCGATTGCTTCGGGTGCGATACAATTTTGGCTGCCGCCGCTGGATGCGGTGCCAAGCCTCCCGAGTGCCCGACCGTTATTCCCATTGAGATGTGCGTAAAAGTGATTCCTGTAGAGCCCGTTAATCTTACGATCGGTACGATCGGAAAAACGTCCCATGGACCAAATTGTCCACAGGGGAATGATAAGCCATGGGCATTGAAAGCGATGAACGGTTCGGCGTTGGCGACGGTCGTATGCCAGGGTGGAGTAGTTCAATCGCTCAAGAGCGTTACATTTACAGATCAAGATGCAACGGCTAGTGGGAGCTTGTGTGGCTGGAGTTATCAAGGCAAGTCGGTGCTTTTTTCCTGGGCAGAGGGCGGAACCCCGAGGTTGGTGATTGGCGGGATGGGAAAGGTGATCGTATCGGACCTTAAAGGAACCTCAAGCGGCGGCAATTTCTCGTTGACGGGCAGCGCTCGGGCTCCACTTTCTGACGGAACGGGATATCACGGCGACGCCCCTGTACAAATGAGTTTTTCAGTTGCGGGTCGGTGTGAATGTAAATAGCGTAATCTGGTGAGAGCCATGTCATGAGAGCTGCATCGTCCCCCTATGTATCCGTTAGGGAGTAAGGGTCGGAGGTCGGTTGTTTACGTCAGCATATATGCGTCCGGCCAGAATGATGAATTATAAACAGAAAACGATCCTCATCACCGGTGGCGCTACGGGTATCGGCTACGCCCTCGCAACTCGCTTTGTTGAGGCAAACAATAGAGTCATTATCTGTGGCAGGCGGGAGGATAAGCTTGCCCAGGCTAGGGAGTTGTCCCCACATCTGGAGGTACTCCAGTGTGACGTTTCCAATGAGCGTGAACGGGTATCTCTGTATCAACGGGTTGTGGAGTTATTTCCGGAGGTCTCCGTTCTTATAAACAACGCCGGGATTCAGAACCGTCCCGCCCCACTGACTCAGCCCCAAGAGTGGGAGGATCACCGTCGGGAATTGGCTACTAATGTAGAAGCGCCGATGCACCTTTCGATGTTATTTGTGCAACACTTCTTGAAGAAGCCAGAAGCCGCAATTATGAACGTATCGTCGGGACTCGCTTTTTCACCACTAGCGTTTATGTCGACGTATTGCGCGACCAAGGCGGCCCTCCACTCGTTTACCCTAAGTCTTCGTCACCAGCTCCGAGAGACGGGCATTAGAGTAGTGGAGATTATTCCGCCTAAAGTGAATACGGATCTTGGAGGAGTGGGCTTGCACGATGATGGCGCGCCTCTTGCCGACTTCGCCGATAGCGCGTTTGCCGCGATTATTGAGGGCAAGCTCGAATTCGGATACGGGTTTTCGGAGAAAAATCGACTCGCTTCTCGAGCGGAGCTCGACCAGGTATTCTCTTTTCTTAATGGTACGTAGGCGCGCCCTCTAATTGTAACTATCGATAGGTTTCTTAAGTTATTTTGCTGCGTAGTTCTAACTATTCGGCGTGAGTGCCCAAGAAATCTTTCTGACCACTCTGCCTAGCAGGAGTAAGGCTCGGCTGACCTGGGCCGTTCTTGTAGCTTCCCATCGAGCGATTCTAGTCGCTCGACATCCAGATAGATAACCTCGCCTATCCGTTCGAGCTTTCCTTCGGTATAGAGAATTGAGCTTCGCATGATGATGGAGCTGTAGGTTTCAAAAAGAGTGGGGCGGATAATTAAATTTATCGTGCCTGTTTCATCCTCTAGAGTAATAAAGACGACGCCCTTTGCGGTGCCGGGTCGCTGCCGGGTAATAGCGAGTCCTGCGGTCGCTATTCGAGCGCCGATCTTCAGCCCGTTCGTGACTGAAAGTGCCTCCGCGGTTCGCGCTCCGCGTGTAGAGAGGTGCTCTCGCAGAAATTCAAGGGGATGAGCTCGTAGAGATAGTCCTGTCGTCGCGTAATCCTGAAACATATCCCGTTGCGTGTTCGATTGAGGAAGTCTCACTTCGTGGCCATGGGATCTTTTGGTGAACAGCGCGTCAAGAGGTGCGGGCTTACTCGCGAGCGCATGAATGTTCCAATGCGCGGGTCTACGAGAGAGCGCTACGGAGTCAAAGACATCAGCGTTCGCTAAGGTTCGTAGGGTTGATTTTGTTACCGATGTATTTCGTGCCCAGAGAGAATCGATTGAATCAAATTCACCTTCGAGTTGTACTGATTTCTCGATCGCCTCCGCATGATCTCGTCGTAGTCCAGATATGAGGCGGAGTCCTAGGCGTAATACCCCTTTTCCCGAAGAGTCATAACATATTGAGCAGTCCCATCCGCTCTTGTTCGCGTCGATCCTTTCAACGATTACACCGTGTCGTTCGGCGTCTTGTACGATTTGGGACGGTTGATAGAATCCCATCGGCTGGCTATTGAGCAGCGCGCACGCGAACTCGGCAGGATAGTGGCGCTTAATCCATGCCGAAGCATACACAAGGTGCGCGAAGGACGCCGCGTGCGATTCAGGGAATCCATACTCACTAAAGCCCTTAATCTGATTTAAGCACGTCTCCGCGAATTCGATGGAGTATCCGTTCGCGATCATCCCTTTAACGATCTTCTCTTTAAAGGTCTCGATGACCCCCTTGTGGCTCTTCCAGGCTGCCATCGCGCGACGGAGTTGCTCTGCCTCTCCGGGTGTAAAGTTCGCTAGAGTGATCGCAAGTCGCATCGCTTGTTCTTGGAAGATAGGCACTCCGAGCGTTTTTCCTAAGATGCGCTCAACGCGCGCGTCAGGGTAATACGGCTTTTCAAGACCGTTTCGTCTTCGTAAATACGGATGCACCATGTTTCCCTGAATCGGTCCAGGCCGAACGATAGCGACCTCGATGACGAGGTCGTAAAAGCATCGGGGCTTAAGTCTCGGTAACATCGACATCTGTGCGCGTGATTCGATCTGAAATACACCAACAGTATCTGAGCGGCCTACCATCTCGTAGACTTTTGGATCCTCAGAAGGGATTGTGTGAAGCTCTAAGGGAATGTCACGACGGGCGTTGATACTATCGAGCGCCTTTCGGATGCAGGTGAGCATCCCGAGGGCGAGGATATCAATCTTTAACATTCCAAGCTCCTCGATATCGTTTTTGTCCCATTCGATGATAGTGCGGTGCTCCATACCGGCATTGATGATCGGAACTATCTCGCAGAGGGGGGTATCAGAGATCACGAATCCACCCACGTGTTGGGAGAGGTGCCGCGGGAATCCGACGAGTTCGTTTGAGAGGATGAGAACGTTTTGAATCGTAGCGTCAAACGGGTTGAGCCCCAGCTCACGGAGCATCTCAGCGGTAATCGAGCACTGCGTCCACCGATGAACGCCCTTAGCGAGCGTATCTACTATCTGAAGAGATAGACCAGCTACCTTGCCAATCTCTCGAACGGCGCTCCGAGCCCGGTAGGTAATTACCTCAGAGGCGATAGCCGCTCGGGTGCGCCCGTATTTTGCGTAGATATACTGAATAACCTCTTCTCGCCGCTCATGCTCAAAGTCGATATCGATGTCCGGAGGCTCTCGGCGCTCTTTACTAATAAAGCGGGCAAACAGAAGGTCGATCTTATTCGGATCCACGGAGGTAATGCCGAGACAGAAGCACACCACAGAATTGGCCGCGGCACCCCGTCCTTGGCAGAGTATGCCCCGACTGCGAGCGAAGGTGACGATGTCATAGCACGTGAGAAAGTACTTCTCGTACTCAAGCTCATGAATCAGCGTAAGCTCTTCCTCAATCGTGTTATTCACATGGTGTGGAATACCCTGTGGATAACGTTCCTCTGCTCCGCGGCGCACCTCTTGCTTTAAATATTCAAGGGGTGAGAGTTGATTAGGGCATATCTCGTTGGGATAGGTATATCTGAGCTGAGAGAGTGAGAACCCGGATGCTATCTCGGTAATCACTTGGGTTCTGGCGATAGCGTGAGGAATATCTCGAAAGAGGCGCGCCATCTCCTCAGGAGTCTTGCAATATCGCTCTCCATTCTGGAAAAGCCGAAAGCCCGCCTGGTGAAGGGTGCATTTCTCTCGGATGCAGGTAAGTGCGTCCTGAAGAGGCTTTCTCTCAGGAACATGGTAGTGCACGTCGTTGGTCGCTACGGGCGCGATGTTTAAAGTTTGCGCGATAGCGAGTGCCTTTTGCACGAGGTGAGGGTTTAGGGGCCCATAGTTGTAGGTGATAGCGAGCGACAGAAGAGTTGGGTCTGTACAGGTATCTCGGACTATCTCGCACAGTTTAAAAAAGAGAGTCGATCGTGTCGTTTCCTCGACGGAGTCTGGGAGAGGCGCGAGATGATGAAAGAGCGTTTGAAAGAATGGGGGAATGAGGATCGTCGCGAATTGATTCTGAACGGGAAGAAAATCACGTAAGTTTAAGAAAAACTCGTTTTTGGAGACATCCCTTCGACCGTAGGTAAGGAGCTGGCAGAGCGTTCCATATGCTGCTCTATCCTTTGGATAGACGAGAATGGAGGTACGATGATAGTCGGGGCTCCTATGCGCGAGTTCGTGTTTCACGATCCCTTGAAAATCGATCTCAATGCGGCACCCTACGAGAAAGGGGACCCCGGCTTCTTGAGCGGCGGTATGCCCTCTCACAACACCGGCGAGAGAGTTGTAGTCGGTAATTCCAAAAGCTTTATATCCAAGCTCTGCCGCTTTCCACGCGTATTCATGGGGATGACTTGCGCCCCTAAGGAACGAAAAGTTCGTCGCGAGCTGGAGTTCTGAGTACGCGATCTTGTTTTTCATGAAGAGAATAAAGGAGTCATACCCACATTCCATGGAGGAACCACAACTGGGTGGTTTGGTCTCGGTACACCCAGAGCCACCGACCACACTCATCTTGAACTTTAAAATAGTCGCGGGTGACACCCTCTTCCTGCGCGAGGCTTGAGCCCCACCATTCCGGCGCAATCCGCTCGGGGCCGATACCAGTTACTACTTTTAGTTTTTTCCCCCTCCACTGAATAAACGAGGGGGGCTTATCGGGGAGCATCGAGATCGTGTGAATCTTCTCTGGTGTTGGAAGGAGATATGATGGGCGTTCATGAAGGGTGTAGTGCGGAATCAACTCATGAACTGAATGGCTAGTGATCGTATCGGGTGCGTTGTGATAAGAGAACGATCGCTCGGGAATGTACGACTGATTAAGCTTCGCGAAGAGGAGGCGCTCCTTGCCGATTCGAACGCTAAAGGTATTTAAAAGCTCCTTTTTCTCTCGAGAGTCCGGGGCATCTTTATGGAGTGATGGTGAGAGCCGAGTCTGTTCTGAGCGACTCGCCTCAATCTGACGAGCGGTAATCGCTATTTCGCGAAGCTCTCCTGAAAAATGCATACCGTCGATAATCGGTTCTATAATCGTGGAGAGGTGTGTTACGTCATCGGTTGCTGAGGCGAGAGGAAATTCCCTGCAGATAACGGATTTTTGAGTATCGTAAAGCGCCAGATGAAAATACTTGGCGCAGCGTTTATTGCTTTTAAGCTGCTGAAGCACGGCCTTAAAGAGCGCGTTAATCGCTATGACGATACTTTTGCGGCTTGTGAGGGGAGGTTCAAAGATTCGAGAGGTATTGTATCTCTTCGTTTCTTCAACGGTGTGCAAGCGCTCTTCTAGGTCGCCAAAGGCCTGCTCCAGTCGGTAGGTGACAAATTTTCCGAAACGTTGAGCAATCGTATACCGAGGTAGGCGCGCAAGGTCACCGATGCGCGTTATTCCAACATCCTTGAGGAGCGCGGACGCGTTTTCCGGGATTCTTAAAGCCGTAACAGGAAGTGGTGAGAGCGCTGATTCAACATCGATCCGAGTGAGAAGCGTTCGGGGCGCTCCTGATACAGAAAAGCGAGAGAGGGCCCACGCGGCTCCGATCGTTGGTGCTATGGCAATAGCCGCGGTTCCTTTAAAAAAATCCTGGATATGAGCCGCAAACGCGTCTATGTCGCCGTGAAGTCTATCGGTGCCCGTAAGATCGATAGTGATTCCGTAGTGAAGCGGGCGCGTCTCTTCAAGAGTTCCCTGAGAGCGTCCTACAAAGAGTTCGTTGTCGAGTCCCACAAAGGGGGAGAACCGCAAGCACTTTACCGCGAGTTTATAGAGCGCGCGGCAATCCCGAATTGGATCAAAGTTTTCGACGTACGCGCCAGGAGAGAACGCGAGGGCAAGCGGAAGCGCCATTCCGAGACGTACGCCCGCACACGCTGCGGATGGGCAACAACGAGACACAACCAGGTGTTGCGCAACGGTGCTCGTGAGAAGTACCGATGGTGGTTTATCCAAACCTCTGAGCTTTAAACTTCTCTTCGTAATCTGTGTCGACCATTCGGGGAAGTACGCGCAGAGATACCGTCTCTCTCTCTTCATAACTGCTCTCTAAAGTGATCGTCCATGATGAATTGGGGAGCGCTCCGCCTTTACTTCGTTCGAGTGTAAGGCTCCAGAGCGGAAAGAGGTGTGATGAGGTGAGTGGCGCGAGGCTCCATTTTGTAGCGCTACTACTCGGCATGTGAAGATCTTGTGGCGCCCGAAGGAGGAGAGCGGTTGTTCCACTTGCTTTGGCGCAGAGGGAGAAGCGCCTCGTTGTAATGAGGGGGATGCGGGGGCACTCTGCTATCACAAGTTTAATAAGTGGCGATCGAAGAGCGGTCTCTATCGCCCATAGGGTGAGCTTTTCGTCTGGAGGATCGATAAAGAGGCAAGACGAGAGGAGGTGTTGAGGAATGGCGAAGGGAGTTGGCCACGAGCGTCGACCGATCCAGGCGATAAAGAAGGGGGGCGCTCCTGAGTTGGTGCGGTCCCAGGCGCTCGCAGGTGAGGCGTAGTATGCGTCGATAGCGCTGCGGGCAAGGAGCGTCGGCAACGCTATCGTTGAAGGAACGTTTCCTGTTGGATCTTGGTAGTAGAACTCATGGATAGCGCCGCACTGGAGCCCGCCCTGAGGGAGGGCGTTATCGATCTCTGGAACGTTAAATTGGAGAGATTCCACTGGCTTCGAACAACTTTCCCACAAGTTATCCACAGCCCGGTAATTCCCATTCCACACGATCCCTTCGGTTATAAGATCATTAATACCCTTAGAAAGGGTGCGCGTGCGGCAGGGCTGCTCTGGTGAAAGATTGCTCAACTCGTTATAATCACTATATAATTCCAGTGTTTTCATAGGACACTTATTACCCCTCTCTATATTCTAGTATATTTCTATACTCGAATAAATGCGAATTGTTGGGAAAAGGGTTCGGAAAATGGTCCGCACTGTCAAAAGTGCGGGATTATTGAGGGGGAGCGAGGGGGCACTGGCACATTTTCTGACCAAGCGATGTTCTATTCGTATGTTTTCTGAGCACGGTGGTTACGGTGGAGCCTAACGTATCGAGTGCGTGGCAAGGAGCAGCTTTCATCGCCCTGCGAAGGCCGCGGCCTTGCTCTCATGCGTGCTTACGCAAAGAGTAGGGGGGCTGTTGACACATACCTATTTCAAAGAAGCTTGATGGGTAAGCGCAACGCGCTTCGTGTACAATTTGCCACCGAGGGGCTACAACAAGTGCAGCGATTTATTGGAGCGAGAGGAACGTTATGAAGAAACAGATATCACGCACGCTTTTAGTGATGTTTGTTATCACGATCGTTCTTGGAGGTGTTAAAGCGATCCAGATCGCTATGGCGATAGCTGCGCACGCCAACTTCCAGCTCCCTCCTGAGGCGGTTACGACGATTCGCGCGTCGCGCGCTCAGTGGCGAGAGACCTTTGGAACTGTTGGCTCATTTGTTTCGATACGGGGCGCGACGTTAAGCGCCAAAGAATCAGGCAATATCGTTGCCGTACGGTTTGACTCCGGATCGAAGGTAAAAGCTGGTGATGTCCTTATTGAGATCGATAGCTCAGTTGAGACGGCAAATCTTAAGGGAGCGCTTGCTCGACTCGAATACGCGAAACAGACCCTTGAGCGAGCACAGAAGCTTAAAGGCCAGAGCGCGATGTCTCTCTCAAATTTAGAGGATGCCCAGTCAAGAGTTCGTCAGGGGGAATCGGAGGTTCAATCAATAAAAGCCGCGATTGAGCGAAAGACAGTCGTCGCTCCTTTTGACGGCCGAGCGGGTATTAGAACTGTGAATGTTGGGAGCTTCGCTACGGCCGGGTCTCCACTTGTTCCGCTCTACTCAGTTGATCCTATCTACTTTAATTTTTCCGTTCCTCAACAGCTCGCGCCAATGCTCTCAACTCAGGACGTAGTCGCGATCTCGGTAGACGCGTTTCCGGGAAAGACATTCTCGGGAGCGATTACCGCAATCAATCCAAATATCGACGAGGTGACCCGAACTATCTCTGTTCAGGCAACGGTTTCAAATTCTCAAGAGGAGCTCCTTCCGGGGATGTTCGGATCGGTCTCCCTGGAATATGGAGCGACAAAAGAGGTGCTCACGCTCCCCTCTAGTGGTGTGACGTATGCTACATACGGAAACTCTGTCTACATCGTTGAGCATAAAAAAGACGCCGAGGGGAACGATACTCCCACCGTGAGGCAGCAGATCGTTCAACTTGGACGTGCGCGCGGGGACCTTGTAGCGGTGCTAAAAGGTGTTCAGGAGGGGGACGAGGTTGTCACCTCTGGAGCATTTAAGTTACGGCCAGGCTCAAGGATAAGTATTCAGGAGAAGGGGGCGCCCCCAGCGTCCGTAAATCCATCGGTGAACAACTCATAAGGAATCCTCATGAAGTTTACCGATCTCTTCATTAAGCGGCCTGTCCTCGCCATCTGTTTGAATCTCCTTATTTTCATCGCCGGATATACGGCGATAACTAAGCTTAACGTACGACAGTACCCTCGCAGCGACTCCGCGTCGGTAACCGTGAAAACAGCGTACGTAGGAGCTCCAGCCGATCTCGTTCGAGGGTATATCTCTACTCCTCTTGAGCGAGTAATAGCGAGCGCGGATGGAATCGATTATATCGAATCTTCCAGTAAGCAGGGCATCAGTGAGATTACGGTCCATCTTCGTTTAAATTATGACGTCAACGCCGCTCTCACACAGATCCAATCGAAGGTCGCGCAGGTTCGAAACGATCTCCCTCCTGAGGCTGAAGTTCCCGTTATCAACGTAGAGAGCAGCGACAATCGATTCGCGTCTATGTATCTCGGCTTCGCCGCCAAAGACATGACGCCCAATCAAATTACCGATTACCTCACCCGGGTCGTACAACCGCAGATTACGGCGGTATCCGGTGTGCAAAAAGCAGACATACTTGGGGCGCGCGTATTCGCGATGCGCATCTGGTTAAATCCAGACCGTATGGCGGCGCTTGGCATCAGCGCGACCGATGTTCGGCAGGCTCTCTCACGCAACAACTTTCTCTCCGCGGTTGGCAATACGAAGGGCTCCATGATCTCGGTGAGCTTAATCGCGAACACGGACCTAAAAACTCCAGAGGAGTTTAAAGAGTTAGTTGTGCGAGAGGAGAAGAATCGAATTATTCGCCTCGAGGAGATCGCTGAAGTCTCTCTGGGCGCTGAAAATTATGACGAGGACGTTCGATTCAATGGAGAGGCTGCCATCTTTATGGGCGTGTGGGTTCTTCCAAACGCGAACTCTCTTGACGTCGTACAGCGGGTGCGTGATGTGTTGCCTCAGATCGAGGCGAACCTTCCGTCAGGCGCGACGCTCGCTATTCCGTATGACGCGACGAAGTATATCCGAGACTCCATCAAAGAGGTGCTCTTCACGTTGAGCGAGACGATTCTTATCGTTGTCGCCGTCATCTTCCTCTTTATTGGGTCGCTTCGAGCGGTTCTTGTCCCGGTAGTCGCTATCCCGCTCTCGCTCGTTGGCGCCGCGATAATCATGCTGTGCTGCGGTTTTACCGTAAATCTTCTCACGCTGTTGGCTGTTGTGCTGGCGGTTGGATTGGTGGTTGATGACGCGATTGTGATGCTTGAAAACGTCGAGCGTCACATTAACGAAGGAATGGATCCTATTCCCGCGGCGATACGAGCCGCACGAGAGCTATTTGGGCCAACGGTGGCGATGACGATAACGCTTGCGGCGGTATACGCGCCGATAGGTATTCAAGGAGGGCTCACGGGAGCGCTTTTTAAAGAATTCGCCTTCACGCTCGCTGGTGCCGTTTTATTTTCAGGAATCGTTGCCTTAACACTTTCGCCGATGATGGCGTCTAAGCTCGTGCGCAAAGCGGAGCAAGAGCACTCCTTCAAACACAGAGTTGATAGTCTTCTCGATCGGGTTCGCGAGCGGTATGAGAAGATGTTGCGAGCAGTCTTGCGATATCGTCCTGCCGTTGTTGTCGCGTCTGCCTGGTTGTCGGTGCTCATCATACCCTTCTATATGTTCGCGATTAAGGAGTTGGCGCCTCGTGAGGATCAAGGAGTGCTCTTTGGTATAGTTCAGGGAGCTCCTAACGCCACGATCGAACAGATGCAGCTCTCCACGGGGCAGGTGCATGACATCTATAAATCGTTCCCTGAGTATCGGGGAGCGTTTCAGTTGACGAGCCCCGGATTCGGATTCTCAGGTCTCGTGACAAAAGCGTGGAGCGAGCGCTCTCGTACGGTCCACGAGATAGAACCAGAGTTGTGGGAAAAGGTTTCTACCGTCCCAGGGGTTCGGGTAATCGTAACCTCTCCGCCGCCACTTCCAGGAGGAAGTGACTTCCCCGTCGAGTTTATTATCTCTTCGACCGCTGAGCACAAAGAGATAGTATCGTACGCGAATCAGTTGGTAGGTGCGGCATTTCAGAGTGGTAAGTTCATGTTCGCTGATACCGACCTTAAATTTGATATCTCTCAAAGCGAGATAGATATCGACCGAGATAAAGCCAACGCGATGGGCCTCTCGCTTGCGGGTATCGGGCAAGATCTGTCGGTATTCCTCGGCGGAAATTACGTTAACCGATTCTCCATTCTTGGTCGAAGCTATAAGGTTATCCCGCAGGTTCGGCGTAGTGACCGGTTGAATCCGGAACAGCTCCTTGAGCTACACATACGCGGCCCCCAGGACACCTTAATTCCACTCGGAACCGTCGCTCAGATTAAGGACACTGTAAAACCAAGGCAGCTTAATCGGTTTCAGCAGCTCAACTCCGCAAAGATTCAGGGCGCTATCGTCCCCGGTGTCAGTATTAACGACGGACTCGCGGTTCTTGAGGCGAAAGCAAAAGAGATCTTACCTGCTGGTTACGTTATGGATTACGCAGGAGAGTCTCGTCAGCTCAGAAAAGAGGGGCAGAGCATGACCGGCACACTCGTGCTCGCACTCATCGTTATCTTCCTAGTTCTCGCTGCGCAATTCGAAAGCTTCGTTGACCCACTTATTATTTTGGCAGGGTCTGTTCCGCTTGCGCTCGCTGGGGCCCTTCTATTCGTTTTCCTGGGATTCACCTCATTAAATATCTACTCGCAGGTTGGGTTGGTGACCCTCGTGGGGCTTGTAGCGAAGAACGGAATTCTAATCGTTGAGTTCGCGAATCGGTTGCAGGAGAGGGGCGTTGACAAGTTCGAGGCTGTTGTTGAGGCCGCTACAACCCGTCTTAGACCGATCCTGATGACGTCCGTGGCGACCGTTGTTGGGCACTTTCCGCTTGTTATCGCCTCTGGAGCCGGAGGCTCCGCTCGAAACAGCATAGGTATTATGTTGGTGACGGGAATGGTTATCGGGACGGTGTTTACCCTCTTTGCGGTGCCGGTGTTCTATTCCCTCATAGGCGGCCGGTCCAAAAAACAGCGCGATCAAGGCGACCGGTATGAAGGAGAACCCAAGCTGGTGGGGGTTCTCCACTAGTATTTGGTCTGATAACTTATTTCGCGTGACACCGAATGGGCGGCGGGGGAGGTGCTCGTAGGTTAGCGGACGAACTTATTGAACGAGGTACTAGAGGGATTGGCCAGTAGTGAGTATGCT
>CAIXKI010000157.1 GCA_903920005.1 uncultured delta proteobacterium | reverse complement strand
TGAACGCATTTCAAAATCAACTCTTGTGAAGAGTGCTGCCGCAGTGAAAATGAAAAATCAGCGCGCCAATCTTAAGCTTGTGGCAAAGACCGGTAGTAAGATTCCAGTTTCCAAAATTACCCGCTCTGATGGGGGCCCTTCGAGCAGCCCTACCGTGGGAAAGGTTATCGCCGGTAAGTTTGGTTCAGATCAACCTGCGGCTAAGCCGATATTGGCCGTGCGTCAGAGTGTTGAGAAGATGATGGAGATGCAGTCTACGAAGCCTGCTGAATCTGTTTCGTTCAAGTTGGGTGATAAGATCGTATATCCGGGGCATGGCGTTGGAGAGATTGAGGGCGTTCGCACAACGGTTGTCGGTGGACAGGAACACCACATCTACAACATCAAGATCCTCGACAGCGGAATGAAGGTAATGGTTCCAGTTAGCCAAGCTTCCGCGGTTGGACTCCGTCGTATCGTTGATAAGAAAGCCATTGAGACCGTATACGACATCCTTCGCGACAGAAATTTTAAGATCGATACTCAGACATGGAATCGTCGTTTCCGAGAGTATTCTCAGAAGATTAAGACCGGCTCTGTGTTTGAGATTGCGATAGTGCTTCGGGACCTCTCGGTCCTGAGCGCTGATAAAGAGCTCTCGTTCGGGGAGAAGAAGATGCTCGATATGGCTGAGGCGCTCCTTGTGTCGGAGATCGCTATCGCTAAGGCTCGGCCGCACGATAAGGTTGCCGGCGAGCTCAAGTCTCTCTTCGTGTAACCGATGCGGTACTCAGCGATCATTCCAGCCGCCGGGAGTGGCAGCCGGATGGGCGCTGAGGTACCGAAAGTTCTGTTGCCCCTCATTCCTCAAGGCGATTCAATCCTAAAAGGGACTGTATCCGTTTTTCACGCGGACCCTCGGTGCGATCGTATTCTCGTGTGTGTTCCTAGCGAGTGGCGAGAGCGCTGCGAGATGGAGCTTGCCGGGTTCTCTAAGGTCGTCATTGCCGAGGGCGGATCGACGCGTCAAGAATCTGTTCGTCTCGGAGTTGAGGCCCTCGGGGCGTTAATTGACCTTGCGGGTGATAATCGCGAGGGAGTCTGTGTTTTGGTGCACGATGCCGCGCGGCGATGTATCACCCCTGATGTTATTTCGCGAGTGCTTGAAGGGGTGCAGCGCGATGGGGCGGTGACTGCCGCGGTTCCGGTTCCCGACTCGCTGGCTCGTGTATCCGGTCGTGAGATCGTTGGAACGGTTGATCGTGACGCGGTCTGGGCCGTTCAAACTCCGCAGGGTTTCTTGTTTGAGGATCTTCGCTCAGCGCACTACGCGGCGCAGGTCGATGGTTTTGTCGGTCTCGATGACGCTAGTATCGTCGCTCGAATTCGACCGGTCTCAGTGGTCGAGGGCGACCGTTTAAATATCAAGGTAACGCACCCGTCAGATCTTGAGGTGGCGAAGCGTATACTTGATGAGGAGTAAGGATATGGATATTCGAATAGGACAGGGGGTTGATATTCACCGATTCGCGGAGGGACGTCGCTGTGTTCTCGGAGGAGTTGAGATTCCCCACAGTGTAGGCCTTCTTGGCCACTCTGACGCCGATGTGCTTATTCACGCTTTGATGGACGCTATTCTTGGCGCTTCGGGACAGCGCGATATCGGATATCTCTTTCCTGACACCGACAGCGCATTTAAGGACGCGGATAGTTGCGTGCTCCTTAAGCGGGTATGGGATCTGGCCTCGAAAGAGGGATGGACGCTCAACAACGCGGATATCTCTCTTCTGGCTGAAGCCCCTCGGATAAAGCCCTATGTTACCCAGATGCAGACGCGGATCGCGGAGGTGCTAGGGTGCGATTCAGCTCGAATTACAATCAAGGCAACAACCACTGAGAAGCTTGGTTTTGTGGGACGAGAGGAGGGGATTGTTGCCATGGCGGTGGTGCTTCTCTCTCGTCCCTAATCGAGAACATTGCCTCGCATCCATAAACTAAAGGTTGTCTCTCGAGATCTTTCGTGGAAGATTTCCTGTATTCAAGGAGCTCTAATGGAAGATCGACTCATAAACACCTCTTACCTCCGCCAAGATTTCGGCGCTGGATTGGTCGTGTTCCTCGTAGCCCTTCCTCTTAGTATGGGCATAGCGCTCGGGTCAGAAGCTCCCCTTATATCCGGTATTATCGCCGCGGTTGTCGCGGGTCTGGTGGTGTCGTTCACGTCGGGGAGTCAGATAAGCGTCAGCGGTCCCGCTGCGGGTCTTGCGGTAACCGTTATTGCGGGTCAGAAAGCGATCGGAAGCTGGGAAGGTTTTCTGGTTGCTGTTGTTTTAAGTGGTGTTATCCAGATAGCGCTGGGACTTCTCAAAGCAGGATTTCTTGAGGCGCTGTTTCCGATGAGCGTCATAAAAGGAATGGTCGCTGGAATTGGACTTATCATCATGTTCAAGCAGGTTCCGCACGCGCTCGGTGTTACAGACCGTATGATTGCTGATGAGGGGTTGTTGTGCTTCCTTTCGCCGATGTGTACCCAGGCGGATGGCGCCACATTCTTCGGGTCTCTTCCTAAAGTGAATTTTGTAACAACGCTCCTTTTTGGGCTGGGTGTTCTCGTTCTTGTGCTATGGGATCGGATGGGGCGACTTGCCGGAGGTTTCTGGCGTAAAGTTCCAGCTCCAGTTGCGGCTGTTGTTGTCGGGGTTGCGCTAAATGCTCTTCTTAGTGCAGTTGCCCCTGGCTATGCGCTCACGCCCGAGAGTGGGTTGTTAGTGCAACTTCCGAAAATGAGAGATGTGAGTGAACTGTTTGGCTCCGCGCCACTAGAGGATCTCCAGTTCCTTTCAAACAAGGCTGTGTGGACGACGGCGGTGGTGTTGGCATTGATGGGTAGCATTCAAACGCTACTCTCGTTGGAGGCGGTCGAGAAGATCGATCCCCTTCGACGTGTCGCAGATCCCGATAGAGAGCTCGTGGCTCAGGGGATTGGAAACATTGTCAGTGGATTTTTTGGTGGATTGCCGATGACGTCGGTCATTGTGCGTGGTTCAACGAATATTTATGCGGGGGCGGTTACACGGATGGCGTGTTTCTTCCACGGCATCTTGTTAGTTATTAGTATTGTTTTCGTTCCATTTATCATCAACGCGATTCCGCTCGCTATTTTAGCGGCTATTCTCTTGGTGGTTGGATACAGACTCGCAAGCCTTCAACTCGTGAGAGAGGTTTACCGCAGCGGGATGGGGCAGTTTCTCCCGTTTGTCATTACCGCTATTGGATGCGTGATGTTCGATCTCCTCACTGGAGTCGCTTTCGGTACGGTCGTTGGACTTGCTGTCGTGGTTCGGATGAATCACCACTCTGCGTTCACTATGATTCATGAGGGGGCTGATTATTATGTCCGTTTCGCGAAGGATGTAACCTTCTTACAAAAGCTCCCACTTAAGCGCGCGTTGGCGCGCATCCCGGACGGCTCGAGGGTGTTCATCGACACAGGCGGAGCGATGTTTGTCGATCACGATATCGTCGATATTATCGATGATTTTCGCCGCTCAGCTCTCGAGCGACGGATTAGGGTTGATGTTCGAAGTTTGTATGAACGCGGGATAAGGGCCCTAACGGGCCAACCCGTGACAACGTAGGAGTAGGTATGGAGTATCGTCGTTTAGGTTCCTCGGGTCTAAAGGTAAGTGAGCTTTCGTTCGGCTCGTGGGTAACCTTTCAAGCTCAGGTTGATGACTCAGCGGCAATAGAGCTCATGAAATTCGCCTACGATTCAGGAGTGAATTTTTTTGACAACGCCGAGGCGTACGCAGGTGGCGAGTCCGAGGCGATCATGGGTCGTGTGCTCAAGAAGGTTGGATGGCGTCGATCGTCATATGTTGTTTCGACCAAGTTTTATTGGGGGCTTCACGAGGGACCGAATGAGAAGAATACCCTTAATAGGAAGTACCTCATGCAGGCGATCGATGGATCGTTGAAACGGCTCCAGCTCGATCACGTTGACCTGGCGTATTGTCACCGTGCGGACGCGAATACTCCGATGGAGGAGACGGTGCGCGCCATGAGTGACATGGTGACTCAGGGTAAGGTGCTCTACTGGGGCACCTCCGAGTGGAGCGCCGAACAGATTATGCAGGCCTATCAGATAGCGGAGCGTTATAACCTCCACAAACCGCAGATGGAGCAACCTCAGTACAATATGCTTTGTCGTGATAAAGTTGAGCGGGAGTTCGGTCGTTTGTATCAAGAGCTTGGTTTGGGGCTCACGACATGGAGCCCACTCGCCTCTGGTCTTTTGACCGGCAAGTATACGAAGGGAACTCCGGTCGGGTCTCGGGCAACGCTGCCGGGGTACGAGTGGCTTGAGGGGCGCTGGAGTCAAAAGGATCGAGAAGAGACCGTCCCGAAGCTTCATGCAATCGCGGAATCGCTTGATTGTTCGTGTGGACAGCTCGCCATCGCATGGTGTTTGAAGAATAGCAATGTGAGCACGGTTATACTCGGGGCTAGCAAGCTTGCCCAGTTGAAGGAGAATCTTGGAGCCTCCGCGGTCGTTCCGAAATTGACTCCGGAAATTATGGCAAAGATATCGTCGCTTCTAGGTAACGATCCGATCAAGCGGTAGCGATGATGCGGAATAGATCCGCGGGGCTGGTATTCCCGCGGATCGATTCCATTTTATAGTGTCGGATAATCCGTATACCCTTTTTCGTTTCCTCCGTAGAAGGTTCCCATGTCTGGCTGATTCAGGGGGGCCTCCCTTTTGAACCGCTCGACGAGATCCGGATTCGAGATGAAGGGAACGCCGATAGCGACCAGGTCCGCTAAGCCTTCACTGACAACTTCCTCTCCCCGTTCTTTCGTGAATCCACCGTTGACCGCAAGGGTTCCTTTGAACCATGAGCGAGCTTGAGCCACGGTGACATGAACGGCCGGGTCGCCCATCATCTTTTCGATGAAGTGCAGAAACGCGATCTTTCGCTTCGAGAGTTCGGCTATGGCGTATGAGTACGTTGCGACCGGATCGGAGTCGCTCATGTCGTTGAATGTCCCGTTAGGTGAGAGTCGCACGCTCACACGGTCAGGGCCGACTTCTCCAATGACCGCGTCGACCACCTCCAAGAGGAATCGTGCCCGGTTTTCAACTGTGCCGCCGTAGTTATCCGTACGGGTATTGCTTCCGTTTCTGAGAAACTGGTCTATAAGGTATCCGTTTGCCCCGTGCACCTCCACGCCATCGAAACCCGCTTCGATAGCCCGTTTAGCGGCGTTCCGATAGTGCGCGACTATCGTGGGGATCTCGCTCGTCTCAAGCGCGCGCGGCGTCTCGAAAGGCTTCGGGCCCTGATACGTCATCACCTCGCCTTTGCGTGGCTCGATGGCGGATGGGGCAGGGGGCGATCCGCCGTTTGGTTGATAGGATGAGTGAGAGATGCGACCGCAGTGCCATAGTTGAAGGAAAATGAGGCCGCCTGCCTTGTGCACCGCGCTGGTAATCTGCTTCCAGCCATTCACGTGCTCAGGCGTATAGATTCCAGGGGTGCAGGGATACCCGCGCCCTTCAGGACATACCTGCGTGGCTTCCGAGATGATAAGGCCAGCGGATGCTCGTTGTGCGTAGTAGGTTGCCATGATTGGCTGAGGATTTCCCGCTGGGTCCGCCCGGTTTCGTGTCATGGGGGCCATGATAATTCTGTTCTTGAGCGAGAGAGAGCCGAGGGAGTATGAGCTAAAGAGTATTGAGTGGGTGGTCATAAAAGGCTCCTGATGTGCCACGTTAGGTGGCACGTGGCATGGTTGTACTATGAGTGCTGCCGGGTGAGAAGGTGTTTCCTTTGTGGCGGATGAGGTCGAGGTGGGATCGAATCTCGCTCATACCTACCGACAGGAGAGGGTCCTTACCATTAACGAAACCCTTATATGGAGGAGTTTATGGCAACAGTAACACCCGCTGGAACAACATCTGAGAGGCCGACGGTCAACGCCGTGATCGGCGCGTTGGCTATTCTGGCTGTAATCGCTCTCGTATACTTTATCGCTCGCGGGCGCGTTGTGCCGCTTGCGAGTCAGTCCCCCGTTAGTGAAAAACCAATGCAGCAGCAGGTTGTGCCACCGCCGCAATAGGCATGATGCGCAACTGATGAAGTTTGGGGGCGCGGGCTTACAGCCCGCGTCTCTAGATTTGAGAAGGGTAGTGTGCCGCGCTGACCTTAGGGGTCGCTGTGATAGCGGGAGCGTGGTGTCGCGGCCCTTCACGCGATGAGGCGCTTGCGTCTTTAGGAGATTAGCACGCCATTGATTCGCCCGGGGCGATCTCTTTAGCTGCCACGCCCTGCTTCTTGCACGCCGTCTCAAACTCTTCGTACGTTCCGGTTAGGAGTTCGAAGGTTTTGTAGTGTATCGGCACCGCTATTTTGCACTTAACCCATGCGGCGGCTTGCGCGGCCTCCACCGGCCCCATCGTGAATCGATCGCCGATCGGGAGGAGGGCTACGTCCGGCTTAAAGGTGTCTCCGATGAGGGAAAGATCTGAGAAGAGGGACGTGTCGCCTGCGTGATAAATAGTCGAGCCTTTGCCACGAAGGATAACTCCGCACGCCTCGCCCGCGTAAACGGTTCCATTGGGCGTGTCGTACGAGCTTGAGTGAAACGCGTTGGTGAGGCAAACCTCTATTCCGTGCAATTCAACGGAGCCGCCTTTGTTCATCGGAACGACTTTATCCGCGGGAATCCCCTCGGCGATTAAGATCATCGCCAGCTCGTAGGTCGCCGCCACGAGAGCGCCCGTATCTTTTTGAACGCGAATGACATCGCCAGCATGATCCGAGTGACCGTGAGAGAGTACGATTATATCGATCTTTTTTGGGCTCTGAAGCGCTGCTGGGCACAGTGGATTTCCCCGTAGCCACGGGTCTATAGCTAGGATCGTCTCCCCCATGTGCACAAACACTGCGGAGTGACCTGCGTACGTGATGGTGTTTTTTGTCATGGTGTTTCTCCTGTTAGGTGAAGTGAAAATCCGTGTTCGCGTGCCTCTTGAGAAGCGAGCGGAGAGTATCGAACGGTTCGCCCCTCAAGTGTTATATCTTTGCTCATCACCCGTTGAACGATCCATGGGTAGAGAGAGTGCTCGCTCGTAAGCACCCGGGCGCTCAACGTCTCTGGTGAGTCCTGCGGAAGTACTGAAACAACTGCTTGCGCGATGAGGGGGCCGGTATCAACCCCCGCGTCTACGTAGTGCACGGTACATCCGTGTGTAGAAACCCCCGCTTCGAGGGCTCGCTCGTGTGTGTGGAGCCCTGGGAAGAGAGGAAGGAGAGATGGGTGAATATTAATCAGTCTGCCTGAGAAGGCTTGTATAAATTCAGGTTGGAGGACGACCATGCATCCGGCGAGTGCCACGAGGTCCGGGTTGCTCTCAAGAACGGCTTTCAGTACCCCCGCTTTAAAGGTGGCTAAGCTTGTAAAGGAGGCCCGGGGCACAACGGTTGTCGCGATACCCGCCTCCTGCGCCAGTAGGAGCCCTCCGGCGTCTGGTTTATCGCTTATCACGTGACCGATTCGATACCCTGACTGGTGTCGAATCAATGCGTTAAGGTTTGAACCCCTACCGGATATCAGAACTGTAACGGAGCCGCCTTCTTTCATTCTTGGTGCATCTTAGTGTAACAGACGTTACACTGACCATATCGTTTTATCACAGCCTCTGGGGGGTTTATGAACGCAGCAAGGTTTTTTATCGGTTTCGTCGTATTCGCGGTCTTTGCTGTTTCGTACACTGCTCTGGCGGATCAGGTAGCTGATGACGATCAAGACTCAAAACCGACGACCCGGCAAAACGACCCAAGGCTCCCCGCCGTTCTTCCTGGTGAGGAGATAGTAACCGAAACCGGACAGAAGATGCGCGTATGGTCGAGCGCCGGTCCGGTACCGGTTAATCCGATGCCGACCCCTCAACAGATCTTTGGTAACGGAACGAATGGTGGTGGTCTTGGTATTATCATCGATGGGCGAGAGGGCGGAGGCCGCGTTGGCCCGCTTGGCGGGGGTGCTGGTCGGCCGTAGTTTCTATACATTTTCTTGACCCAAGCGGGCACCGAGGCTCCGCCTCGGCTAGCCTCCGGCGAGACGGGCCGGTGCCCACGGGGATTCTACGGCACCTCAGGGAGCACATTTGCTCTTAACCACTGAGCGTATCTGTCTGAGGCGTCCGTCGGTGATAGGACGATGAACTCAGGGGTCTCGTAAGGATGGTTGGCCTCCACGCACTGACGAACCTGATCTTTAAGGTGCTCAGCGCTCTTGATAACGAGCAGAAACTCACGATCGATACACACTTCGCCCTTCCAGCGATACACCGATTCCATCTCGGGGAGTATCTGTACGCAAGCGGCAAGCTGCTTGTCCACAAGCGTTTTTGCGAGAGATGAGGCCACTTCTTGGGATGGGCAGGCCACTAAGGCGATGAATATACTCATCAAGGCTCCCTACGTTGTGAAGGGTTGTCGAAATTGGTAAAATCTGGCGTTTTCATACCTCACATTTCAAGTGGTTGGCGAGGGCTAAAAAGGCTTAACAGGGATCGTATGCAATTGAAACACATAGCACTCTCAGCTTTTGTTCTCGCGTGGAGCACTTGTGTGTCCGCTGAGGTCCGGAAGGATAAAGATCTTCCGAAATCGGGAAGCCTCTCAAGTACCAGAATGACCGGGCAGGTTTCTAATGCGGTGCCCGAGCCGTTCGGTGTTGTGGATCCATCCGGTCGGGAGGTTTCGCCGATTACTGGTTCCGTCTCGCGTGTCGATAACGATACATGGATGATGAAGGTAGTGAACAATTCAAGCACGGAAACGTACGCGGTGGATGTGGAAGTCCTGCAACGTGATGAGCGGGGCAGTGTCGTGAAGCGCGACGCGTACAGTTACACTCTCCAGCCGAAAGCAACCACCAGTAGAGAGGTGTCCTCTGCCTTACATGTGCGCGCGGCGGATCTGAACCTTACGAAATACAGGAACGTTACTCGGCGACCAAAACTGGCGAGCAACGCCCCAAAGCAGGGAAAATAAGTGGGAACTCAAAGGCAGAAACTCAAGAATCCGACTCCGAAAGACCTTAAGGCGCTCGAGCGCTACGTTGAGCCGTACAATAACAGCGGCGGAGATGTACGTTTTCATTTGACCTACCCCAATCAATATTGGGTCGCGATGTCGAATCTTGGATTCCAAGCCGTGTACGATATCCTCGCCCGCGATACGCGAGTTCAAGTTGAGCGCGGATTTCTTCCTGACGAGTTCGACTCGGAAAAGGTAAAGGCTTCAAAGTGGCGTTCTTTCGAGAACAATCGTCTCCTTGGAGACTGCGATATTCTTGGATTTAGCCTCTCTTTTGAAACTGATTATACGCACCTCCTTAAAATTCTCAGCAATCAAGGGATGCTTTTCGGTTCGTGGCAGGAGCGTGACGCCGCTGCGCGGGAGGCGAAGTTTTCGTTCCCGCTCCTTATTGCTGGTGGAACCGCGGTAACCCTAAATCCGGAGCCAATAGCTGATTTTCTTGACGCGATCGTCGTTGGGGAAGCTGAGGAGCTTCTTCCAGAGTTTATGGAAGTATACCATAAGGCGCAGCAAGAGGGGTGGTCGCGGGAGGATACCTTGAAGGCGCTCGCCCAGATTGAGGGCGTGTACGTCCCTCGATTTTACCAGCCTCATTACAATGAGGACGGAACGATGGCGCGTTACGAGGCCCCCGATACCGTTCCGACTCGTCCTCGTCGCCGGTTTGTAAAAGATCTATCAAAATTCAAAACGCACACCCGTATCATGACTCCCGAGACGGAGTTTAAGGATATGTTCCTCACTGAAACAGGGCGAGGATGCGAAATGGGGTGTCGCTTTTGCGTGGCAGGATACATCTATCGCCCGATTCGAAAGCGCAATGAGGAGACGCTTCAGGACACCGTCCAAGTGGGGTTGGAGAATAGTAACGCGATTGGTTTTGTAGGTGCCTCCGTCTCTTCACACAAAGCGATCTCGAAGCTCGCGCAAACGGTAGCTGATAAAGGTGGTCGCGCATCGCTCAGTTCGATCATGTCTCAGAAGGTTACTCGCGCGCTTGCGGCGAGTATCTCTGAAAGTGAATACAAGACGGTCGCGCTCGCGCCTGAGGCGGGGAGTGATAGGCTCCGACGAGCCGCGGGAAAACGGGTGGTCAACGAGCAGGTCGTCAAGGCTGCGACCGAGCTTGCCGAGGCGGGTATTCGTGGGTTCAAGCTCTACTTTATCGTCGGTCTTCCGACTGAAATGGATGAAGATATCGACGCCATTGCGAAACTCGCGATAGCGGTTCGCGACGCGGTGACTGAGATCTCTCGACCGACCGGAAAGATGGCATGGGTGTCACTCTCGGTGAATCCGTTTATTCCGAAGGCGTCGACGCCCTTTCAATGGGAGCCGATGCTTGATCCAAAGGTGCTGGACAAGAAAATCGAGCGCCTGAGAAAGCAAGTCCTAAAGATTCACAATCTAGAATTTCGATTTGAGCCCCCGAAGGAGAGTTATTTCCAGGGGCTCCTCTCTCGTGGTGATCGGAGGGTCGGGCAGCTACTGCTCGAGATGGAGCGCCGGGGAGAGGCGTGGAAGTGGCTCATGAAGCGAACTGATAAACCCCTCCTTGAGGGCGTTCCTCCTGTAGATTTTTATGTCTCGCGCAGGATAAGATTCGACGAACTTCTTCCGTGGGAATCCGTTGACTCGTTAATTCCGAAGTCCCTTCTTGAGCGCGAGGCGATGCGCGCCCATCACGGAGAGGATTGGGTTCAGCCCGTTATTCCTGGATACGAGGGATATAGCGACGAGCAAGAGGATGTAGTTGTTCAGGGTATAGGTGTTTAGATATGATATCAGTTGGTCAGATCGTTCCAGTAATCTCAGGAAAGGGTGGGGTTGGTAAATCGACCGTAGCGGTGAACCTCGCGGTAGCGCTCGCGCGCACCGGCGCTAAGGTTGGTTTGATCGATAGCGACTTCTACGGTCCAAGTATTCCAACGCTTCTCGGCGGTGGTCAGGTTATTCCGGACCACGAAGAGAAGCTCATCCCTCCGGCAAAATTCGGTATTAAATACATCTCGCTTGGTTTTTTTCTTCGTCATCCTGATGATGCTGTTATCTGGCGTGGCCCAATGTTCAACAAAGCGCTCCATCAGATGTTTGAGGATGTGAGCTGGGGCGCTATCGATTACATGATAATCGACATGCCTCCCGGCACAGGTGACGCGCAGTTATCACTCTCTCAGATGGTAAAGCTGGCTGGTGCTGTCGTCGTAACGACGCCTCAGGAGGTCGCGCTCGCTGACGTACGTAAATCGATCAATATGCTTAAGAAGGTAAACGTCGATGTGCTCGGTATCGTCGAGAATATGTCGGGGCTTCCAATGCCGGACGGTTCGGTGATGCCGATATTCGGTAGTGGTGGTGGCGAGAGGACCGCCAAGGAGTTCGGAGTGCCGCTTTTGGCGCAGCTTCCTATCGATCCGGCTATACGTGAGGGCGGGGACGCTGGGACTCCAATCGCTGCCGGAGAAGGGGATATCGCGTCTATTTTCCACGGTCTTGCGGAGAGAGTTATCTCAATCCTAGACGCTAAGAAGCGGGCGGAGCCGGCTCTTAAAATAGTAAATTAGGGGTTTTTAGGTCTCAAGGGTGGCCTGGGAGGGTGCTCAAGGGTCTGGATTGGAACCCCATCTGGTGGTAGCGTAAGTCGTCGTTTCTGGTCCTATAAAGGAGTGCCATGTACACGTTTGTCCTCTCCGTTCATGTCTTATTAGCGGTCACCCTGGTGGTTTTAGTGCTTCTTCAGCAGGGTAAGGGAGCAGATGCTGGCGCGATTATGGGTGCTGGTGGAGCTAATACCGTCTTCGGCGTAGGGGGCGCGTCATCGCTCCTCGTGCGTGCTACGACTTTTATTGCGGTTATGTTTATGCTAACCTCCGTCGGCCTCGTGAAGCTCGCCATTGAAGATGGCGGACGGATCGGTGCTCGTGGAGATGCGATGTCAGGCTCTGTTTTGGGCGGTGGCGACGTGGCTCCAGCGAAAGATGCGGCGGCTCCCGCGACTGAGCAAAAGACTACTGAGCAAAAAACTCAGTCTGCGCCAGTTGACGGCGCCGCAGTTCCGAAGTAATTCTCTCCGGCACGTTTCGGAAAGCGGTCTTCGGAAGCCTTCGAAATATTTGATCATACGCCCAGGTGGTGGAATGGTAGACACGCCAGTTTAAGGGGCTGGTGGCAGAAATGTCGTAGAGGTTCAAGTCCTCTCCTGGGCACCATTCTTTTCAGATACTCTTCTCTTCTCCAATCTTTTTATCGGTTGCATTTGCTATCGATCGTGCCGTGGCGGTGCTGCGGATTTTCTCGTGGAATGGACCGGGTGTGCGTAGCAAGCCGGCTAGCCTCCGCCTCGGCGAACCGCCGGCTCTCCAATCGTTCCCGCGATAAGTCTGCGACCCGCACGAACTCGCTTCATTTGTACCTGGAGGGCTGGCGGCCTCGCCGGCTCGCCACATCCCTCTAGCGATGGTGGAGGGGTACCGGCTTCGGTGCCCGTTTAATTGCATTCCACGAAGTAGTTGTATCTGCGGTCAGCAGCCATGCCCCATGCCGTGTCGCTAGCCTCAGCGCTTCCTTTATTTTTTAGGAGTAGCGGTCGCCGCCTTTGGGGCTATAGCTTTTGATCCTGGTTGGGTGTGCGACACATCCCCTTCTTTATTTTTCGCGGCTTTCTCTTTAGCTTCCGCAAGTGCTTGTTGATCGAAATTTGGTGGACCTGAGATTGTCGCTGCTGGCGTCACCCCGGTATTTGACTTTGGTGCCGCAGTAGCGTTTCTCTTGTGAGGTACCGATGCTTTCGTTGGCTTTGGTGTTGGTATAAATACCGGGAGCATCGTGTCGTCCCTTACATTCACCGGCTTGTTTCCAAAGAATTCTCTTCGCCCGAATATCTCGAACGCTCCGCCTGAATTTGAATACTGCTCAAGCTCACGGTAGTGCTCGCGATCGACACTGAAAGGGCCGATTATGATCCACTCGTACCGGTTGTCGTTAGAGCCTGCACGCCTCGGTGCGGGCTTAGCTATATACTCCTCCTTGCTTGGGGCGTAGAAGAAGTGAGCTTGCATACTCTCGGAGTCTTCCCCGGTAATCTCGATCGCCTGCGGAGCCCCTCTATCCTTGACGAAATTATAGAGGTACATGCTCTGCTCCATCTCCTTTCCGAGCAGCACGTTGGCGCCCATGAACGGATTCTCGGCGCTGATCGGAAGTAATCCCTGATTTCGTAGGGTGTCGAGGCTCGTTTTTTGTGGAGAGCAGGCAAGGGCCATACACACACCGCCTAAAAAAGCGGCGGTGAGGGCCCAGCGGGAAGAGGTGAGGCGCCCGAACAGCGCGTTTGATGAAGTCTCTTTCATGATGACCGGATGGCGATAACGCCTTACATCGTACCCCATTACAGTCACCCCTCCATCGCGCTGTCGTCAATACAAATAACGCTGGATCCTCGCGGGGTAGAGGGCTTTGTTGCCGAACTTGCTCTCTAAAAAAGAGTGGTTTCTTCAACCCCCAAAAGGCGAGTAGAATGGTAATACCGTTTTGTTGATCGGTCTTAGGGGCGTAACTGCCTCCTCGTGGAGTGTCGCAAGAGATGCGGATAGTTTCCCTACAGCCTTACCTTACTGATATCGCCTACTCGCTCGGGGTTGGGGGGAGTATTGTTGGTGTTTCTCACCTGTGCGACCCGAAGAGCGGGGATGCCTCGTTGATCGTTGTGACGTCGGCGGCTCCGATAAAAGCCCCGAATGCTGATGTTGAGACGCTTCTCAAAGCTCTCTCCTTGTTACCGGTCAACCTTGAGGCGCTGAAAAGCGCGCAGCCCGATTTTATCCTCACCTCATGTGCACATGAGAATCCAGAGAGTTTTAGTCGTTCGGCGGAGGTTGCGCTTAGAGCATTGCTTGGTCGCAAGGTTACCGTGTGTTCGGTCACCATCACAACTTTCGAGCAGATGCTTGAGGGGTGCGGTGTTGTTGGCTCCGCGCTCGGACGGGTTCGGGAGGGGTACGATATCGCGAGTCGTATTAAGGCTCAGCTCATGGACTGGGGGAGTAACTTCTACGATCGCATGAAGAACAAGAAGGTGACCGTACTCTCGTCGGTTGCGCCTCTCACTATCGCGGGTTTGTGGATTCCGGATGTTGTGAAGCTCTTTTCCGGAAAGCCTCAATTCGATGAGGCCGGTGAGCCTCACAGTCCTACGACATGGGAGGAGATCCTCTCCTTTCGCCCCGACATTATTGTGGTCGCTCCTGAGGGGGCTACCGTTGAGCAGAGCGTCAAGACCTTCAAAGAGCTCCAGATGGTACCTCAATGGGAGGATATTCCTGCCGTAAAACGGGGGGCGGTTGTCTTCGCGGACGGCGTCAATCTCTATAGGCCAGGGCCTAGATTCGTTCAGGGTGCGGCAGTGCTTCTCTCGGCTATGGCTGAGCTAGATAGCGGATATATCACGAAAAGGGATGAGTTTTACCGTCTCAGATTTGTGGAGCTTCATCGCCACCGCTTCCTGTGATACGGTTTGCCCATGAATTCAGTGAAATCTCAGGCTTCTATCGGTGAGTGGTTAACGGTGTGTGGCGAGGCGAATAGCGAGCTTGCCGGCATCCTTTCCGAGAAGGTCGCGGCTCTTCGTCGTGAGGGGGCATTCACTGAGAGTGATCAGATGTTCGTCCAGAAGATGTCGTACTCTGTTGCGAAGAGCGGATTCGCCACATCTCCTGAACGTATGGAGCTTCTTCGCCGTCTTTGCCAGATCTATTCGATCGATGTGCGGCCCGCGCAGCCAACTTCCCACCGTAAAGTTATCGGTCCGGTGATCGTTGCCGTAAAAAAGATCATATTCCCTGTCATAAAGGCTCTCCTTGGCCCGACGTTCAAGCACCAGAAGGATTTCAATGCTGTGGTGGTGATGCTGCTCACTGACCTTTGCAATGAGGCGCAGGGGCGCAAGTAGTCCTGCTTTTGGGTATGTGCGATGGCTCCGGAGCTTCGGTACGATGTAGTCAATGGTATAGCCTAGACGTATGTAAACGGTGTGCCGGGACCCCTCAATAATGTCGATGCTCGAACGCTTATAGAGTTCGCCGCTCAGCTATCCGAAGGGGCCCGATACGTTGAAGTCGGTTCCTATTTGGGATGCTCAGCACTTCTCGTCGCCCTTCACTCTAAGGCAAGGATCTGGGCACATGATGTATGGACAGCAGATTGGACCCAGTTAAAGGGAGATCCGCCGCCCCCGGTTGTCGATTGTTATGCTAAGTTTCTTAACTCGCTGAGAGAGAATTGTGTTGAAGATCGGATTACTCCGGTTCGTGGCGATTCTGCCCACACACTTTAGATGCTCCCTCCCCCTGGTACATCCTACTTTTCAAAAGCAGGTGAAGTAGTTGATATCACGGGGTGGCTGAAACTATTTCTGATTTGCGTGGCGGTTCTGAAGAGGTTGGGCGGCTTTGATAAAGTAGGTTGTACCAGTAAGAGGCCAGTAAGAGGGCGGATAGGGCTTCAAGTTAGGCTTCAGGTAGAGCCGTATGCCTGCGGTCACGAGAGCTGTATATGCGGGTCGGGGATCCAGATTGGCTAGGAGACGAGCGGCTCGATCTTGGATGGTGCAACGTTGGTCGGGCGTCAATCTGTTCGTGTTATGCGTTGGGGTAGGGGTGCGCAATCGCCGCAGAGGGCTAGAATCCCAGGGTGACATACATCACTCCGCGCCCTCCCCATGTGGATTCAGCGATCGTGTTACCGCGGGGTCCGATGATGAGAGAGGGGGAGATGTTATTCGCGATGAGCAGTGAGCGCCGATTCCACACAGCGTGCACTCGCGCCATCTGAACCATCTTCCAGTACAGCGTGCGGGAGCCATGAAACCAGAAATGGTTCGCGAGGTTCACGAGCACCTGCGCGCCATGTTCCTTCACGAGAGAGCGATACAGATATGGGGAGAAGAGATCGGAGCACAGGAGTCCCCCAATCCGAATCCCTCGATACTCCCCGAGCGAGAGTTGGTTCGTGTGCTCACGGTCGATAATCGTGACATCCCCGAGATAGGTATGGAGTTGTTGGTCAGGGATTATCGAGAAGAACGTATCGGTGAAGGCGGGCGCGTACTCCCCGAGCGGCATTAACATCTGCTTGATGTATCGAGCAATCTCTCCCGTTCGCGTTGAGTCATACACTAATTTCTTTGCCTCGGGATTCTCATTGCGCTCGTCTTCTGGGAAGAGATTGTTTCGGGAGTTCATGATCAGGAGCTCCCGATCTCCGATATACCGCCGCTTAAAATCTTCGTAGTCTATAGTACTCCAAAATAGAGAGGTAAGGCCGAACTCCTCTGGTAGCAAGATCACATCGACTGGTGGAACAGCGGCGGCCGCGGTGCTGAGCTCCTGGAGGAGCTCCTCGTGAGTGGATTCATCGCGAACTGTATCAAGGTTTCCAGAGACTACCGCGAACCGAAGCGATGTGCCGGCTGACGCAGAGTCCGCGATCACTTGCTGCTGTGGATAGAGCCAAAAGACGCACGCCACGACCACACATTGGAATAGTGCTCGGACCTTGCTCCTTCTTGTGGCCCCATCTTTGATTAACGAGACCAAGAGCCCCGCGGTAAAGCCCATCACGAAGTTTAGCCCATCGAGCCCAAAGG
>CAIXKI010000156.1 GCA_903920005.1 uncultured delta proteobacterium | reverse complement strand
GTTTTCACATCAGTTCTAGGGGGGCCTATCTTCATACTTTTGGCGATACGAGGGGTTCGACGTTTGCGATAGAAGGGGGCCGGTTCTCTTTTTACCGCAAAGGCGGTAACCTCCTTGCTACCCATGACCGCTCAGCCCGTATCTTCAACCAAGTTCTTCTTTGAATTAACCCCCGAACGGGTGCTCGACGCCGTAGAGGCGCTCGGTATTCGATGTACCGGAAGGGTGTTGGCGCTGAACAGCCTTGAGAATCGGGTGTACGAGGCTGAACTCGATATCGATCTCCCCGAGGGCGCAGGTCGATGGGATGCCTTTCGAGTGGTGAAATTCTATCGACCCGGTCGATGGTCCAAGGAGCAGATCCAGGAGGAGCACCAGTTCCTCGCTGATTGCAAGGCCGCCGAGATCCCCGTCGTGACGCCACTTCCGTTTCCGAATGGTGAGACGATAGCGGAGGTTCCTGGGGCCGGTATCTGGTACGCTATATTCCCGAAGGTTGGGGGGCGCATCCTTGATGAGATGTCCGACAGCGAGTTGCGGCAGATCGGACGATTAATTGCGCGTATGCACGGAGTCGGAGTCTCCTCGCGCTTCAACCACCGCATCAAACTTACCCCTGAAAGTTACGGATTCTCCAATCTGACCTTTCTAAGAGAGAACAAACTCCTTCCCGCTTCTGTCGAAGCTCATTACTGCAACGTTGCGGAGCGAATCCTTCGCGCGAGTGAGCCGTGGTTTAAGGAGGTCGCTACGCAGCGTATCCACGGCGATTGTCATATTGGAAATATCCTTTGGCACGGGCAGGGCTGCTTTATCGTCGACTTTGACGACAGCCTCGAGGGACCGTGCGTACAGGACCTTTGGCTGCTGACCCCCGGTCGAGACGAGGACGCGGTTCGCAGGCGTGACCAATTCCTTGAGGGATACGAGATGATGCGCCCGTTCGATAGAACTTCGTTGCGGCTTATTGAGCCGCTTCGGGCGCTCCGCATGATTCACTTCACCACCTGGATAGCAAAACGGTTTGAGGACCCGGCTTTCAAGCTGATATTCGTCGACTACGGCACAGAAAGATATTGGAGAGAGCAGCTAATCGCTCTTCAAGAGGTCGGTGAAGTTCTCGGAATCGGTTAAGAACTCGGGCCATTACAGTCTTGGACCGCTAGGCTGACAGGGGCGATCAAGAAAGGCCCCGTTTGGTGAGCGCTATCAGAGTTTTCGGACGGTTAGGCCGGTTTCGGCGCCGTTCTCAAGCTTCCCAGTAGTAAGAATTCTCAAATACGCTATAGTCTCCCGACAGTATGGTTCTCGGCGTCGCCTTGTTGGTTCTTTTAATAGCTTTGAATGCGTTCTTTGTGGCAGCTGAGTTTGCCATCATTAAAGTGCGCTACTCTGCGGTTGAGACCGATGTCGCCTCCGGAAGCACCATCGCCCAATCCGCTCAACAAGTTCTCGACAAGCTCGATAAATATCTCTCCGCAGCTCAGATTGGTATCACCCTCGCAAGCCTCGCGCTTGGTTGGATCGGAGAGCCTGTTATCGCCGAGATATTAGTTCATGGAGCCTCGACACTGGCTCTTCCTATCTCCGAAGACCTTGCCCATAAGATCGCCCTCCCTGTCGGCTTTGTTATCGTCACGGTGTTGCACCTTATCTTTGGTGAAGCCGTTCCCAAGTACGCCGCCATTTACTATCCGCAAGAGTTCACGTACGCGTGCGCGATTCCTCTTCGGATCTTTGCCGTGATTACCGCGCCGCTTGTGTCGATCGTCAATGGCGGCACGTGGTTAATCCTCGCGCCGTTCGGTATCAAAGTAGAATCGGAAACGGAAACGCATACGGAAGAGGAGTTGCGTCTCCTGCTCGCTGAAAGTGCTCGGAGTGGAGAGGTCGGAGCCATTCAAAAGACCGAGCACGAACTGATCGAAAAAGTTTTTAAGTTCGATGAGCGGCTTGTTCGTCAGATCATGGTTCCTCGTCCTCAGATGGCGGGGATAGATGTTGATATGTCCCTTGAGCAAGCTTTAGAGACGGTTTCCAAGGAAGGGTATTCGCGCATACCTGTCTATTCTGGCTCTAAGGATATGGTCGTCGGAATTGTGCACGCCAAGGAGCTCCTTCGGCGGATGTTAGATAAGCAGCCGACGAAGATAGCTGACATCATGAGGCCGGCTATATTTGTCCCTGAGACCAAGAAGATTGGCTCCCTCTTGCGAGAGCTCCAAGTCAAGCGAAACCACATGGCGATCGTGGTGGATGAATTTGGAGTCGCGTCTGGCTTAGTGACCCTTGAGGATATCGTCGAGGAGCTCGTAGGGGAGATTCAGGATGAGTACGATGATGAGCGCCCCGTTGTAGAGAAGCGAAAAGAGGGTGACTATATCGTCAACGCGCACGCGTCGGTCCTTGATGTAAACTCCCATCTTCCAGTAGCCCTTCCCGAATCGGCGGAGTATTCGACAGTGGCTGGACTTCTAAACGTGCTCTTTGGTGGCATTCCTGAGGTTGGGCAATCGTGTCGGGACGGGCAATATTCATTTAAGGTGCTCAAGACCTCTCGAGGTAGTGTTGATAGCGTGCTCTTAAAAATTATCCCGCAAGAGGGACAAGACACCTAGTTTTCAAGCCCGAATGGTGCGGAGCGCCAGGGCTGTCCGTGTGCTTTTAGATAGTTGAGGTTCTTTTCTCGCTACACATTGAGGTCCCGGGGCCTCTGCAGTAGACTTTTCCTTACTCGTATGTGGAGGTTGTCACATGGCACTAACGGCACCGATGGCGAAAATTACGCTCGATCAATTTGAAAAGTTTCATGCTCCGAGCATGAGAAGACCCCCTCCTCGTGTAACGGTCAAAGAGGTCTTGGGTACGGCGCTCGTGTCGTGCATCACGGCGCCTTTCTTCTTCACGACGTTTTTCTGCATCCCAATGATGGGGCAGGTCACGGTTGGGTTTGCCGCGTTGCTCACAGTCCTCTATCTGTTCTATCGCCGTTCGTTCGTGATTATCGCGACGATTCTCGTAATGGCGATCATCCTCTCCTCGGGTCTGTTCGCCTCAATTCAGACCGTAAAGAATAAGCTCGACGTGACGCTGTTCTTCCTAATAGCGCTCGGTATCCCAGTGAGTGCTATGTATTCAATGTTTATTGGTATGAAGATTTGGGAACTTCGTGGGGGAGGAGAATAGCGTATGAAATGGTATCTTCGTGTTTCGGCAGTCGTTCTTTCATGTATAGCGACCGTAACTATGGCGTATGCCGATGACGCCTATGTTTTTACCGTGAAGGGAATTATTAAAGGCCTCCCAGGTGATGGACGCGCGGCGAATGAGATCCTAGTGAAGCACCAGCCGATCCCCGACTACCGCGATGACACCGGCACGATTACCGGAATGATGGCGATGACGATGCCTTTTTATGTTGGTGAGGGAGTGTCCTTAAAGGACTTCAAGGCGGGTGATCCTATAGAGATGAAGGTCGAGCAACATCTTAAACCGACGTTTTCTGAATTCGTAACGTCGATTAAGCGAGTTGAGTAAGTAGGCGGCATAGTCGTCTAGGCCCGTGCTGATTAACCTAAACCCTCTATAACTCCTCGTCGATACTCCCCATGGGGTTCCATGCGAACCCATGGGAGGGCCGTGAAGCGCTTCGTGTTAACCGTTATCGCCATTTCCTTTGTGGGGTGTGTTGAACACTTCGTGTCGCCGCCTGCGCCGGAAAGCGAGGGAGCCTTTCTAATTCACAGGGTGCGTTCCCAGGATGAGAGCTTTCCGAAGGTGCTTACGTGGTATACTGGAACGACGCTGTCTCAGCAGATGGTCGCCCGTCACAATCCCGTCGTCCTGCAGCGAGAGCTTCGTGTTGGGGATACCATCAAGATACCCGTTGAGCTGGTCGCGAACGACCGCCCCTTTGGGGAGGACGGCAAGCGTGCCTCGACCCCCACAGTCGATCTCTTAATGGAAGGGGCGGCTACTTCAACGCCAGTGAGCACTGTGGCTGCTTCGTCTGCTCTCGAAACATTCGATGATGAGAACTCTCCTGACAAGGTTCCTGAGCGCCCGTTAGTCGCTCCACCTGCCGCAAGCGCTACGCCGGATCCTGGTGCCCGAATGAAAGAACTTGAGCGCGAAATTCTCGAGCGTGAGGCAGAGTTGCAAGCGTTGCGTGGAGGCGTTGTGCCGACATCGGTGCCGGCGTTTCTAGATGCTATGCCGACTGCCAACCTGGAAGTGCTCGACTAAAGCGCGGGTCCTTCGCCGGTAGCGCGTGGACTGCCTCGTACAGAGTGCCGGCCGCGTCCATAATAGCTCCGATACGGAAAGTCTTGGGCTCGCTATCCTTTGGGAACTTAACCACTCCGCATACGCACGGGGCTTTCACGCCCGTTGTTTGAGGAAGTGTGAACGGTTGGTTCCATACCCGGTGAACTGCGGCATCTCCAAATATCCGAGCTTCCATCGCCTGCGGGTCGAATCCATATGCGGATGTAAGCTCCACCATGACGGTTTTGTTGGCCAGTCGCATCAGGAGTTGTTTGTATGCGGCCCGGTGGGCATCGAGAATAACAGGAGGTGCCGTAGGGTTCAGAAGCTCCCTGAATGCGCTGAGAACGACCGGATTCTTCCATCCGCCTCCGCACAGTCCGTAATGGCTGGGAATCTCACAATCCCCTGGCACAAGTGTAAGTGAATGCATAACGCAGTACGCCGCAAAGTACTCCGCCGTACGCATACGGTCGGGAAGAGAGAGGGGCGCTCCGTCCACGGGCGCTTTTCCGAGAAGCTCCGGGAGGGCCCGATACCACTGAGGATCGGATGAACGTGGTGGTTGTTTGGTCAGAAAGTTTGAACCGTCGCTCGTAATAGCGCTCTTCTCGAAGAGGAGCTGCAGAAGTGTTTTGTTGACCGTGCCATTCGCTCCTACTGCCCCATCAACGTCGTGACTCTTGTGGCACTCCTCCCGAGCGAGCATGTCAGAGAAGTGATTGAAGGGGCCCGTGTCCCATCCAAGCGTTAGGGCCGCCTTGTGCCCGACGCGATTCGTAATGATGCTCAGGTTCCCCGTATTTCCGGCGTTTGCGAACGCGATCGGAAATACTCCATGTGACTTAGCGACCTCAGCTAAGTGCAGGTGGTGCAGCGGAGCGAGAGGAGCGCCTTCGCCCCCGTGCATGATGTCATCTGAACGGAAATCGTAAATGACAGGAATGCCCAACATGTTGGCGAGCGCTTGACCATCTCCAAGTTGAATTGTGTACGATGAAGCACTCGCCTTTGTGAGGGATGGGGGAAGGTGAGCGCACGTTTGGCCGTGAAAACCGATGACATCGATGAGATTTCGATTCGCAAGGATGCCATCTTGAATCGCTCTGTCGATTGTTGATCTGCACGCCTGCGCGATCAGTTCCAGATACTCCGAGTGAAGTCGAGAGAGGGCGGCTCTATCGTTCTGAGCTTCGCCGAAGGCGGTATCTGCCTTAGTGACGTCGCCGTTGTGTATTCGCAGCAGTTCTCGGAGCGTTCGGACACCATCTGCAAGGTTGGAAGGAAATGGCGTGAATCCGGAAGCCAGATCAATGATAGCTCCACCGCGAGCAAAATCGGTAATGACGATGTCGACCCCGTCGAGGGAGTTTCCAGTCATGATGCCGAGAGCTATGAGGTGTTCTTTCATTGATTAAACACTATAAAGTGTAAGGAGGTGGTCCGCAAATATGAAAAGGTAGCAGATGAGTACGAAGGGTAGTTTTCCCAAACTTTGATGCGTTGCTAGGTGTGTTCTCAAAAACACCTGAAATGCGATCCTATCGCATAGTGCCGCGAGCGGATGGTGAGGGAGCTGAGATTGCTCCTAGGCATTCACCGGTATATTTGGTGGGGCGAGTTCGACATCTTCGCTACCGCGAACTCCTAAAAGTTCATACACCATAAACGAACCCCGACGACCTTTGACGGAGATCTCTTCGAGGGGGCGGGCTACGATCTTATCCGCTACTCGGGCGTAGATGCTGTCGCTAATGCAGATGATGGTTCCGAATTGTTTGTTAATACCCTCGAGCCGTGAAGCAACATTGACTCCATCGCCGATAGCGGTGTAGCTCAGACGCTCTGTTGAACCGATATTGCCAACGAGGACCTCTGCTGAGTTCAATCCAATCCTGATGTGAATAGGGCTTCTACGCTCTTTGGCTCGTTGTGCGTTGAGTACTTGAATTCGATGGGAGAGCCTCAGGGCCGCCCTGCAAGCCCTGAGTTCGTGTTCTCCCACTTCGATAGGGGCGCCCCAGAACGCCATCACGGCATCACCGATAAATTTATCAACGGTGCCTCGCTCCTCGGCGATAACCTCTGTGGCGGCCGAGAAGAACTGCGAGAGGAGCGACAGCAGCTCATCAGGAGGGAGCTTCTCAGCCAGTGTGGAGAAGTTCTCAAGATCGGTAAACATCACCGAGAGCTCTCGCCGTTCAACGCCGAGAGCAAGAGGCCTCCCGCTCTCGGCCAACTGGCGAACGATTCCCATCGGGATGTATTGGGCAAAGGAACGGAGCGCGCTCTCAAGGAGATCCACGCCACGGTGAAGCTCTGCGACCTCATGAATAGGGTGTTCCTTTTGCGACAGCGATGTCGGGTTGAAGTCCATCTTCCGGACTCTGTCTAACTCAGAAGAGATACAGGTGATTCCTCGCGATAGTTTTTGCGATAGCCAGCGTATCATCAGCCACTCAAGGGGGAGAATAACGGAGAGAAGCCAAAGAAGGAGTGTATTCGTTGAGCGAAGAGGCCCAATATAATCATCCTCTGGGACGATGGTTACGGCGCGCCACCGTAGTCCTAAGCTGCTTGGAAGTCGTATGATAGATACGGAACTGGCGACGTTATCGATATCCGCGAGGAAGGTAACGGCCCCCTCGCTTGAGTTCTCGGAGCTTCCTTGAGCCTCTCGAGTGAGGATTTCGGCATGAAGTATAACTCCATCTAATTTCTTTCGCAGGGTAGGATCCATAGCGGTTTCACCAACAAGAGGTGGTGCGATGAGCTGGTTAGCGTGATCGATGATTACAGTGACGCTATTTGGACTTACCCTGTTGTCAGCTAGGAATTTAGAGACCTCGTCAATTGCAAAGTTGGCAGAGATCGCGCCGAGGAATTCTTCCCCCTGAAGAATCGGGGCCGCAAGAGTGATGACGCTTGAGCCTCCGAGGGCGTTAATGGTTGGATCCGAAATGAAAAGCTTATGCCTCTTCTTCGCCTCGACGTAGCTGGTGTGAAGCCTCGCGTCGAAGGGGGATGTGCTCGTAAGAGTGGATAAGGGAGTGGGCCAATCCGCGAAGAAGGTTTGGTGGCGCATCTGTGGGGCCCCCTCGACAACCGGGTCTGTGAAATAGGTTTGCCACAGCGCGTTTTGTGGGATCTCGGGCTGCTCCGACCTACGTGTGTTGTCGATGCGGGTTGCAGCTCGCACGGAGCCATCTTCAAGGGTGAGGTAGATGCCTCCTAGATGGTTAACGACTGCTAGCGTCGAGTGGAGGACGGACTGGCTTTCCGGCTCCGAGAAGAAGTTGGGATGGCTCGCGGCGATCTCAGCAAGGCCCTTTGCTGCTGCACCTGCCTGAGTAAAGAGTTTTGTTATAGAATGACTAGTGATCCGCTCTGAGTCGGCAATGTCGTTTTTGAGAAGTTCTCGCGCTGAAGACGAGTTTTTTATGTAGGCGACGCAGACCACGAGTGCCAGGATTGGGATGCTGAGCGCCGAGAATCCAAGGAGGAGCGCGGAACTAAAATAATAGGATCGTATGCGGAGCTTCATTGATCGTTTTCGCTTGTACGCCTTGGCAGGGGGATGAAAAATAGTTCCGTCGTGAGCATTTTGAGAGTTGTGACGAAACAAGGCGGAGACGACGAAAAAACGGAAGCGTATTCTCTGAGATACGTTGAGGATTTTTTCGTTGGCTCCAATGAAGTCGCAGTCAAACTATCGAAATGCTCTACAGGAAATCATTTGTTACCACCCTGCTACAGATGATACCCGGACACTCGGTGGTCGGGTAGGTAAAGATGCGTGGAGGGCCGATGGTCGCCAAAATTCATGCCACGGTACATTTATGCCTGAGGCCGCCGGCCTTCCAATTGCGCCCGAGGTAATTAGGGGATTGGTTTGAACCCGCGACGATCGTGCCTGGAGGGCCGGCGGCCTCGCCGGCTTGTTGCAACCCTCGGACGATCGTGAAGGGGCACCGGCCTCGGTGCCCCTGTTGCAACCCGCGACATCAAACACATCAAACATTCATACCCGTGGGCACCGAGGACGGTGCCCCTCCAATTGAATTGCATCAAACATTCGTACCTGCGGCCGGCGAGGCCGCCGGCCCTCCAGTTGAATTCCACGCAACTTCCCCATCAATCCGCCGAACAAGCCCTCGTTGCATTGAAAGCACGGGAATGAACTCCGTGGCGCGTACGAGGAGCCTTCACGATGGACGTAGGGTTGCGGGAGCGAGCTCTCGCCTGGCTGGACGGCTCCCTTGAGATACTCTTCCCACGAGAGTGTCTCGTCTGTACGCGACCACTTCGGGGCCGTTCCCTCTGCTTTCGATGCACCCCTGACAGAGCTCCGAATCAACTTGTTAGCAGATGTTTTAGATGCTTCGGTGCGTTGCTCGCGTCGAGCGAGGCTGTATCGACCTGCCACACCTGCCTGACATTGCCACCGCCAACCTTTCGAATGAGGTACCTCTGGGAATACGAAGGGCTCGCGCGAGATCTCATCCGGTCGATGAAGTATCAACCAAGTATGACGCTGACACGAATGAGCGGAGCGTTTGTGCGCGACGCGCTGCCCCTGCTGTTTGACGATGATCAATGGGACCTGATCGTGCCTATCCCGTCATCACCACACACCCTCCGTAAACGCCTCTTTCATCCCTGCCATGAGATCGCGAAGGCCCTCGCTCCTGGTGTCGGGTCACCGCCTATTTTTCCTGCGCTCAGGCACAACCAGAGGAAAGCTCCCCAAGCGACCCTCTCTCACGAAGAGCGTTTGCGAGGCCTTCGGCACTTTTTCGTGGTCCCCCGTCCACATGCGATTATGGGCAAACGAATACTACTCGTTGAAGATGTGATTACCACCGGAGCCACGATCGCTGCCGCAGCGCACGCGCTCAACAAAGCCGGAGCGGCTCGCGTTGATGTTGTGGCGCTTGCTCAAGCCCGGGTGTGGGCTCGCTTTCGACTCCGACTCTATCGAATCTTTGAAAACGCTTGAGCGACGGACGGCATCACGTTTTGATTGAAGCCCCTACCCTCAAGTGCTAGCGTGAGCCCATGTCACAAAGCCCATCCAATCAGAGCGCGGCAGAGGCCCTCTCTAAGTTTCTCGATGTCATTGCCCAACTACGAAGCCCGAGCGGTGGATGCCCCTGGGACCTCAAACAGACCTTTGAATCACTCCGCTCATGTCTCATTGAAGAGTCCTACGAAGTCTCTGACGCTGTGGGGACTGGTGATGTTGCTGTGTGCGAGGAGCTGGGAGATCTCTTGTCGATCGTTGCGCTCTACGCGCGCATCGCCGAAGAGGGGAATCGATTTACGTTCGCCTCGATCCTCGAGGGAATTACCGCAAAATTAATCCGTCGCCATCCCCATGTATTCGCCGATGTAGAGGTAAGCGGCGAGGAAGAGGTCCTAAAAAACTGGGAAACGATTAAGCATCAGGAGCGCGCTGGAGATCCCGGAAAAGGTAAGGGACTCCTCGATGGACTTCCTCGGTCTATGCCCGCGCTCCATAAATCTCATGAGATCGGGGTACGCTGCGCTCGCGTCGGATTCGACTGGAAAACGACCGATGGTGTGGCCGAGAAGGTACAAGAGGAGCTTCAAGAATTTCTTCTGGAGCTTCCAGATACAACAGGAAGTGGCCTTAATCGGGGCGGAAAACCTTTCAACAAGGAGCTTGTATTTGAGGAGTTCGGAGACCTGCTTTTCACCCTCGCACAGGAGAGTCGCCACCTGGGATTTAACGCCGAGGAGGCCCTTGTCGCCGCTAACGCTAAGTTCCTAGGGCGTTTTAAGGCTCTCGAACAGATTGCGACTCAAGAACACCCGAACACCTCGCTCAATACTCTCACAGTGGAGCAGCTGGAGGCTCTTTGGCAAAAGGCTAAAAATCAGACCTCAAAAGTTTCTTAAGCTCATGAATTTGGGGTATTCTAAGTCCTCACTTCTTTTGGCGGAGAAGGGCTTTAAGAAGCTAAGGTTTTCTGCTGAGTCTTGACATTATCTGAACTAGCGTAGTCCAGGATGTGAGGATTCTTTTCGGCCAGCACCTAGGAGGCATCATAATGCTGGTATTGACACGTCGGATCGGGCAACGGATCGTCATCGGTGAGGACGTGGTGGTCACGGTTCTCGACATCGGCCCTACTGGTGTTCGACTCGGATTCGAAGCTCCCAAGATCGTCGAGATCATGAGAGAGGAGATTTCAAGGAAACACCTAGACAGGCCCGAACGTAAGACTGGGTCCTAACGACGATGATAACTTGGGTCGAGGGATTGCATAACGCGCTCTCGGCCCTTGTTTCGCATTCGCGAAGGTTCTCTTTTAGGCCCTTTTCTCCGCAACCTTATTCCGGCGTCCTGAGCCAAAAACGGTCCAAAAATTAGCCCCTTGCGGCATTTCAGCAACGAGCCGGAAGTATCTACCTACCTTGCTTGTAGGCCGCCATATCCTGGTCTAGTATCACGAAGTCAAAAGCCACCTCACCGGCGAGGTGCATCTTAAACGTATAGAAACCCACCTATGTTACAAGCTATGAAAGCAGACTTCACCGATTACAAGGTTGCCGACATCAACCTCGCTGACTGGGGCCGTAAAGAGATCGTCATCGCTGAGAAAGAGATGCCAGGTCTCATGGCTCTCCGCGAAGAGTACGGCAAATCAAAGCCTCTTAAGGGAGCTCGCATCGCCGGCTCTCTCCACATGACGATCCAAACAGCAGTACTCATCGAGACCCTCATAGAGCTCGGTGCTGAGGTTCGTTGGTCAAGCTGCAACATCTATTCGACCCAGGACCAAGCCGCAGCAGCTATCGCCGCGGTAGGTATCCCGGTATTCGCTTGGAAGGGCGAGACACTTGAGGAGTACGACTGGTGCCTTGAGCAGACAGTTACCTTCGGCAACCAAGGCCCGAACATGATCCTCGACGATGGTGGAGACCTCACGATGCTTGTGCACAACAAGTATCCACAGCTCCTTAAGGACATCATCGGAATCTCAGAAGAGACAACAACCGGCGTTCACCGTCTGTACGAGATGCTTAAGGCTGGAACCCTCAAGGTTCCTGCATTCAACGTAAACGACTCTGTAACGAAGGCGAAGTTCGACAACCTGTACGGATGTCGTGAGTCCCTCGCTGACGGCATCAAGCGCGCAACTGATGTGATGATTGCGGGCAAAGTTGTCGTTGTCGCTGGATATGGCGAGGTAGGAAAAGGTTCGGCTCACTCAATGAAGACTCTCGGTGCTCGAGTTCTCATCACTGAGATCGACCCGATCTGCGCTCTTCAAGCTGCTATGGAAGGCTACCAAGTTGTTACGATGGAGCAGGCAGCTCCGGTCGCTGACGTCTTCGTAACCGCAACTGGCAACGTTAACATCATCAACGAGAAGCACTTCAAGTTGATGAAGGACGAGGCTATCGTGTGCAACATCGGTCACTTCGATAACGAGATCGACATCGCTTGGCTTGAGAAGAACACAACCGAGATGAACATCAAGCCCCAGGTTGATAAGTTCGTATTCAAGGATGGACGCGCAATCGTTGTCCTTGCTCGCGGACGTCTTGTGAACCTTGGATGCGCGACTGGTCACCCAAGCTTCGTAATGTCGACTTCGTTCACGAATCAGACACTCGCTCAGATCGAGCTCTTTACGAAGAAGGGACAATACCCAATTGGCGTATACGTTCTTCCGAAGATACTCGACGAGAAAGTAGCTCGTTTGCACCTCAAGAAACTCGGCGTAAACCTCACCGAGCTTACAGACGAGCAAGCGCAGTACCTTAGCTTGAAGAAGGAAGGTCCATTCAAGCCTGAGCAGTACCGCTACTAAAGCGCGTCAAACTCGCGAGAGCGAGTTACCTCTAATCCCCGCCCCGGTGAGAGCCGTGGCGGGGATTTTTTTCATCGGCAGCAGGCGCTTTCCCCGAGTTTACCTTGACCGAAAAACATCGACCTACCGACGCCTTTTCCGCTGCTCCTATCCCTCCAAATGGCTACAGTCCACTTTAAGTAGAATACTATACCCTGAAGCCGTGGACCTCATCACAACTCCTCGTTAAAGCCTTTTATAACTAAATAGATAGGCGACGTCGCAGAGCGGGAGAGACTCTCGTCTCTTATTTTTACAGCAGAGACCTCCAGTGCCTAACAGTCTTCTTCTAGCCAGAACAGCGGCTAGCATATGACAAGCCTGCAGAGGCCAGGTATAGGTCTTCAAGCACATCTGGGAATCTCAGTGCGCACTGAGGTTGTTTCGGTTTTTGTTACACAGGAGATATCGCGATGAACACTGCAGCACACGTTGCTGCAGGGATGCTGATGACAGTCCTCTTGGCGGGAATTGCTCCAGGGCAGGAGCAACCCGCTTTTCCGCCTCTGCGGATGGAGGCTGTCGGGTTTGCCGGTGTAAGCTTTGAGGCCCCTAAGGGTCAGTGGACCGTCGTTAATCTGGGGCAGGGCCCCAAGACGGTCTGGGTAGACCAGGGCGGGCAGCTGATCGAACACCGGCTAGTTTCTTGGGAACTCGGCGTTCCTACAGAGACGATGATCAGTGGCGGACAACTTTTTGTCCGTCACGGCGGGCGAGTCTACCGATTCGCTCCGCAGGGTATCCATCAACCCAGCACGGGTCTCGCCAATGTTACACGGCCTCATCAAGGGCTGTTTGTAACTTGGCTCTGCACCCGAACTGAAACTGTTCCCACCACAACGTGGGTACAGGTAACACAGTGGGTTGAGGTGCAACAGGTGAGTACGACTCCGATAGCGCCTACCTCATCACCTTCGGGCGATTTGGGTAGGAACCGGCGTCCGAATTCAACCTGATTATAAAGGTGCATCGCGTAGCACTTCCATTTCCTCTTAGGGTTCTTACCTCGCGCACTGAGAACCCACCTATACCGGACCTGTGCTTTTTACCCCGGCCCATAAAGCTCTCCCACTGTAGTCGGCAGCGAGAGGTATCCCCCCGGAGCAGTCCAGAAGAACGGGGAAAGCCCCGCAACACTACGAGTGCCAATGTCGCGAAGCTACCGAACGGATCCGTGAGTCATCGTGTAGCTGCCCATCGATAGGTGAGCCTCTTGTCTTCTCCTATAGGCTCAGTAGTCTTTCCGGAGAGGATGCCTCGTTGTAGATCCACCTCCGCCTCCGAGATTGAGGCGCTCTCGTCTTGAGGGTCTCCCCCTAGCGTCTGAAAGGTTATGCGGTAATGCTCCTCTGTTTTAGAGATTATCGTTCCGGCGAACGGTTTCATCATCTCGATCACACTTACCTTACCTGCCGGGTCACGAATTGGAATCTCGGTTACGGAGATCCCCGAGATCGAGCTATCCTGACGCGCAGTTATGAGGAGCATTCCGCGAGGAGAGCTGCCTTGATCCTCTTTTGCTTTCCAGTACCACGCGCCGTTGATGCGAGGATCATGCAAGATAGAAGCGGCTATACCAACGGGCGCCGGTGAGGGCGATGAAATGCCGGCTCTTTTCGCCTCGGAACTCTCCCCCCGATTGACGCTAAGCGCACCACCAAACTGCTGCAGCGCAATCAGCTGCGCCTGTGTGCGGGCTCCCTGGCTATACCAGTCCACGGTTTCTCCAACGTGCTCTATTCCGTTCGAGATCGCCGTATAACCTCGCTTGACGTGCACATTTCTGCTCATCTCATCTTGCGAACGTGGGCTCAGGAATAGGCGCGTGACCCCCACTTCACTCAGCCGACGCACCTCCCCTACTCCCACCACCGCATCGGCTCCCCGGTCGAACCAAAGGGCGAGCGGCTCAAGCTCTTCGCCAGAGATCTCGCCATCTCCGTTATGATCAAGGGTCTCAAGAGCAGCGTATCCATCGCGCCACGGCCTTGGGGCCGTCGATGCGTCAAGGGATAGAGCAGCGCTGCGCTGTCCGCCGAAGGTCCAGTTGCCGAAAAGCTGCTCGACCGACGAGACCGTTCCTCTATGGCCTGGATCGTATACTAGCAGCGGGGTCTCCTCTGAGCCGTACCAAACGTACCAGCTATCGGGCCGACTCTTATCCAGCGGAAAATTGACAACTGATCCATGCGCCGTAATGGGCTTCGAAGTGTTCCATAGTAGTGATATTGGAGAGGAGGGATAGAAGGTGATCTTCGCGCCCCCGCAGACCTTCTTTCCTGCAAGGTCAGTCGCTGGCACTACATTGCACGAAGAGTCTAAATATATCTTAGTGTCTATGCATGCCCCCTCCCAATGGACGTAGCCAGGCACACCAACCGGAGCACGTTTGACGCACTCGATTTTGGCCGGCACATCCTTCCAATCCTTTCCATAAGCCCATACCTCGGCTTCTTTATTACACCAGCACTTTGGGGTCATAGGGGTATTAGCTTTGGTGCACGGGACGCTACACACAGGCGAGAAATCCTTTGCTGGATTGTAAAACACGCCGTTACGAACCTTTGCCATGTCATCTATGAACCAGAGCGCCCAGTAGTCGTCTCTATAATGTTTCTGATCGGTCCAGAATGTCGGGTCCTTGGCCGTATTGATGCTCATTTTCGAGATCTTCTCGCGCCACTGCGCCAGGCAGCTTGGAGCCCCATCCTGAACCGGGGGAAATACTCGGTCGAAAGAGTATTTGCCAAAATCTCCGGTATCTTTCGCAATCTCCTCTGCCTTTACTTCCCCAACGAAGAGTTCACATGGACGACACTCAACCTGAGCGGTGACTGAGAAGTTGCTCCAAGCGTGCCAGCCCGTAGTGCTCCGCACTCTCGCTTCGCCCGAGATCGTTACGATACTGGTACCTGCGGAGTCCTCGCGTGTCGCTATGGAAACATACTGCACTTCGCCGTCGCTATAGATTCCCCCATCACGGCGCAGCTGAACCGTTGCGGAGGGGCTATCGGTGCCACTCCATGACACGACTAGTTTGGCGAGATACCCCCAGCCCCCCAAAGACCCAGTAGCTTTTCCTTCAAGCGTCGCAGCACCAGCGACGACAACGCGCTTACCAGCTTGATGCGCAAGAGTTACCTTACCCTTAGCCGTCGAGGTCTTCATCGCCCACGCCTCGCCGACGGGTACGATTCCATTGTTTACGCTCCCCGTAAATTCAACCTCGAACACACCATCAGTACACTGAGGCGTAGGATTACAAGCCGGAGAGACTCGTGATGTCGGCTCGGTATATCCAACCTTATATTTACAACACGGATCTGAAATGGTGACTACCTTGTGGTAGATAGTAGCGCCACCACACGGCGTCTCTTGATCCTGCCAAGTGACCACGCATTGGTTCGGATCTTTTTTCTCGGTGATTATGCAAGTTCCCGGCTTCTGCGGGTCGCAGGCATAGGCCGTGCAACCGTCGGCGGAGGGATCACATTTTACTGGGGTGCCACTGGGAGAACAGCTTCCAGCGCCAGCGACACATGTGTATGGCTGGCAGGCGTCAACTTGAGCTGACGGAACGCAGGAGCGGGAGAATCCCGTGAAGAAGGTTTTTGTCTGCCAAGAGGCTTGCCCGCCTTTAAGAACGCACTCTTTAATAGAGTCTAGGCAGACACCAGCTGCCGGTAGCGGGTTTGTTTGGTAGCCGACGGGCATCCCATCGCATAGGGGAGCACCGCCGTGACTACTCTCTGGACTGCTAAGCTGAATTCCCGGTCCGCCGGATTGAGCAAGGAGGTCATGTGACCCTAACAAAAAGGCGACTATGAATAGGCGGAGGAGATAAAAGATCGACAGGCTGGCGCTAGAGGCGATTGTGCGCCCGCGTCTCTGAGAGATCCGATTTCCGCTCGACTTTTTGACGTTTCCCAACGGATCGCTCCTTACTCAGCACCTGCTCTTCGGGTAGACGACAGAAGTATCGAAAGAGTTAATATATCAGCTCGGCTTTTTTCGTCTGAACGACCTAAATCCGACGCGTTCAGCCCACGGCCCTGTACAACCTATTGATTACAGATAGGCCTCAGACCTTTTTGCCCTAATTCTCAAAGCATACTGCTAGGGGCGGAGCTTGTGCTCCTTTCATCCCTGGAAGGATCTGTCAGTGCTTGCACCGTCCTAGTCTAGCCGCTGGGAACGGTGCCGTGGTTTAAAAGCCTCGCCCGGAGGCCACCAAACTCCCTAGACCCAATCGTCTGCTACGAGCAGTCGTCAACGGAGTCTGCCACCGCGCAAACAGAGCTTATTCCTCGTCGCCCTGGTCTAAGCCGAAAAATACTTGCAGCGGCTGTCTTAACTTCGCAGCTTTCTTCTGGTTGCATTCAATTGTTACCGTAACCTTGCACCGCTCAGATAACACAGCCAGATGTTTGCCAAGATTGACCGCGTGTCGGGTACGGAGCTCTGAAAAGAGTCCATTTATACTTCGGGCGGAGTCCGGAGCAAGAGTCACTGTAAGAACATAGTCGCCTACGACGTCGATATATGAATTCTTCAGCTCATGGAGCGGCCCTTTTGCGAAGGATATTATCTGGTTTTTGTGGCTGTAGAGTTTTTTGACTACCGGTTCGAGAGCTCCGCTCGGCCCAAAGCTCGTGTAGAAGGTCCGCCCGCTCATCTTAAATGCCTGGTGTAACCTCGACTCTGCGCCGTCTTGCAAAAGAGCGAACCAAGGATACGGAACCCATGAAAAGATATTTTCAGCCCGAGTTCCCTTGAGAAGCGCCAGCAGAAGTTGATTCCAAAATTCGTTACACCGTGCCAAATTTGCAAACTTCCATGTCATCTTTTTATCAATCGCCGGGAGAAGCGTTCCTACATACTCGTCGGAGAAGTAGGTTTTTGAGATATCGCCAGCAAAGGTGAGAAGCTCAAATACCCATGCCAGGCTAAGGCTGTATTGGGATCCCGACCTTACAGCAACGCCACTTGAGAGGAGCCGGCTCAAAACCTTGTATACCGCAGCGGGACTGTAGGAGCTCCTCCCCTGCGACGCGAGAACTCGAATTCGCTCCGCACTCAGATGTGGTTTTCGCGCAAGCAGCCTCAAGACGATCTGCTCAAGGGAAGGCTCGGTGGATGGTATTAGCATTGGCATCTCACAGTCTTACAACCTCTGTATTCTACTATAGGTGGAATACTCTACGCCACAACTAGAGTAATTGCCCAAGACGTTTACGTTTTTGCTACCATGCGTCGCAAGGCGAGGCGGTGCGTTTCGGCGGGCCATAAGGCCCGCCACGAGGGCACAGCTTCGCTAGATTATCCGGTAGTAGGTGGTTTCGGCTCCCATGATGGAACATCACCCACATAGACGCCCTTCGAGCATCGTTCCGCCAACTCCTTTGGTGAAACTTGTCGATGAGTTGAGCTTTCAGGCAACCGGCAAAGCTAGGTTTGTACCGTCCAGGGTTCAAACTGCCCTGGAGCGTTTACAGCAATTACACGGACCGTGCGAGCGCAAAGGGGACGATGTGGAGCGTCAGTCGCTCCTCCATATCTTAGGCGAATATAGAGACATCGTCCGTGATGTTGAGAAGAGAGGATTCGAAACATATCACGAGTTTCAAAGATATCAGGAGTCCCTATTCTCGTTCCTTGACTCCCCTCGAACGTTGGCTGACTTTCATACCTTTTGTCGAAAGACGGAATTTCCAAAAGGCATGCTAACGCTTCGTAACGAATTATTCAGCCAAAACGCGCCGCTATTCCTGGAAGAGGTGCAGGCCTCGCTGCGAACCACACTTTTGCACACGCATCTGCCTTTCTTCCTTGAACTGATAGGCTCGACACATATTACTCAGGCACAGACCGCCGGAAACCTCCTCGAGGTCTTAACCACACTCTACGTCAGACAAATTCTCCCGGATACCAATCTCATAATGAGAGTAGTCAACCAGGGACATGTGCCAGCCCCTATGGTGCATAAGGCCGTTGAGAGCTTGAGATTGTGCGCGGATATCGACTGTAAAGATGACTTGTTCAACTTTTTCCTGCTCGGTCACGCGGTCGCGGATACTTTCGATACTGGCTCTTGCGACGCGCGACAGATCCTCCGTAGCCACCCGATAGCGGAATTCGGGTTTATCAGGCAGACGATTCGAAAACTTTCGATCGCTCTCCCGGAGCCGGGGGACCACACGCGATTATGCCAGCTTTACGAGCTGATACCGGAATATTTCGTCTACCTTGAAAGCGACTTTCTTCAGTGGTGTATTTCATCCCTCCAAAGAGCGGTTATCGGAGCGCTTGACACACGGGATCCCACAGAGTGCAAAGAGCTAGCATTTGCAGCGAGAGAGATCCTTCAGCAACCATGGGAATCAGATATTACCCTACTCTGGAACCTTTGCGCTTCTCCGAGCCCAAACGATGTCGAGTTACTCGATGTGTGTGAACACGTTCTCGGGCATGCTTTATCATCAGGTGAAAATCTATTAGCACTTAAGGAGGAGGTGTTTAAACGAGTGCGCAAGGGCGATCGAAAAGCTACCCGTCAGCTAGAAAATATAGGACGACTCGCTGAAAGACTTCTGCATACCGAACATAAAAACCCCAAGAGAAGCTCGCTCGCTCGCAACACCTTAGAGCTTCTGCTCGAGAGCCCCGCCGCCGCGAAGATGGCCATCCCTAGTATCATGCGCCTGTTGGGTGTTCCTGCTATTAGTTTCGGGCCATTTGGGGTTTTCTGCCTTCCCTGGAGCGTCAGCCCACATCCTGATCCAGAGGTCAGAACTGCTGCACGGGACCTTATGCTAACGATGCCCAACTACCTAGGCCCTTTTGGACTATTCCGTATCGAAAGGAGTTCTAATCCACACGTACCAAAATAGAAGGCGCTTACAAAGTTGTAGCTTCGAACACGAAACCATTGTGCTTCCGAAAGCCCCGTCCAATTAACCATCTGCATTCTCTTGTCTGGATGACGGCGGTCAACGCGCCTCCTTCCGAGGTGACTCGAGCACGCTCTAGGGACGTGCTGGACTCCATTCAATGAGGAGCGCCGATCAGCTAAGTAGGTGGGAAGAGGCTCGAGAGAGGCCGTGCCTAACTCTGAATTTATTCCATCGACACCGATTATGTAGTAGTTTCTCTCCGTCCCGCAGTTGTTCTTTTATCTGCACCATAAGAGTAGTCGCGCTCTTCAGTGTCGTTACTTTGCGCCTACAACAAAAAAAGGAAGTAAAGCACCGCTCTGAAAACACCATCCATCTCTTCACCGCGTAGAGAGAGCTTGTTAGTTCTCCGGCGCATACCCTCGATGAAGAGCTGGATGGTGGGAAACGGTTTTTCACCAAGAGTGTAAGGTTTTTCATGAAATGGAGTTCTCCATGGTACGGGAGATTCCTGAGATCTACATTGAGGCGGTTGAAGACGACTCATCAACGAGGAAGGACGCCGTCGAAAGCGGGAACTTCGTCAGGCTAGATGTGTCAAACCAGGACCTCATAGACGCCTTTGCGCGCTTTGTTAAGTCCAGTAAGGGGAGCTTCGACACGCTCCTGAAGAAATGGGTCGAGTTCAGGCGAGAGGCAAGTCTGCCTGTCGATTTTACTCAACCCGAAAGCAAACATGTGAGCCTGAATTTGAAAATGGCGCTCATTGCCACCTTCAATCAGATCCGAAAGAAAAAAACTTAGAGGTTGCCGCCAAGACTGCCGCGAGAGAGAGCCCTCGTCTCTCTCGCGGCTTCTTTTGATTCTTAAGTCCCACCATCCTCTCCTTCACCCCCACTCCGTTACCTCAAAAGCGCCGTAACCTAGAATGAGCACGTAGATTTCCGCGAGTTACTATCTTTAGAGATCGAGTATCCGGTGGGTGTCAGCCTAAATACCAAACCCTGGGGTGAGATTACCCCCGACGTTGCTTTTTCAACCCGATCTATGACCAGGTCTCCAAGGACTCAGCCCAACTGACTGACTCCTTCGGTATCCTTATCTTTCCTCTTCATCAAAAGCGCCGGCGCCTCGTGAGAGACCTCGAGGGGTATCCCGTTATTCTTGAGGAGACTTTGTAAAAAATCTTTCAGATTGGTATCCGGAGTTCCCGACACCTCAGTCATAGTAAGATTATTATGGTTAAGCATTCGATTGAGTTGGTGAATATACGCCCCCCGGCGTCGCGGCTGATATTGTTTGCAGGGCGTACGTGCGTGCTTTTTTCTTTCCAGCCCGGCCCTGCATACCGCTTATTGAAGAAGGTGGGGCACATCCGAATCCTACACTAGTATTGGCGCACAGTGAGCCACCCAGGTTGTAGTCATTATAATAATCACTTTCTTATGAAGGCGATCTAGGAATCGTTGAAACAGCGCGCAGAGATCTGAGAGCTGCTCTCGATCACCCTATCGCCGACCTTTCATTTGTAGCCCTTATCAGCGAAGATATTCCTGGTTTTTTGGATCTTCGTGGGAGCTCTTGGTCCCGATGACCAGCACTCCGACATCAGACAGCTTCTTCACCTCTTCAGTATCGGAGATGCCGTCCCCATTGAAATAAAACCATAGGGCGAGCCCCTTCAGCTCATCTCCTTCAAGCCAATCATGCCTTCTCTACGTCACGTGAACGGCGTGACCACTGCGAGGATGGGACAGCCGGAGCGTACTACGCAAAACTCGTATACTCATTATGGAGGGCTAGACCCTCCCCCGCGCTTTAAAGATCCGATCTTTGTAGGGAAGGCTTTATGCTTCGGCTGCTCTTCGACGATACTTTGGTCGTTTAGGGCCTCATTAGTTTAAACAGGATGGATAGAGGAGCTTAAAGCGAGGTATCTGGGCCGTGAAAAACCCTCCACTCTTGCGTTTAAAGATGTAGGACCCTCGCATCGAACCAACCGGATCCTTAATAACGGTGCTGCTGGTGTACTCAAAATGCTCTCCGGGAGAGAGTGTTGGTTGCAAGCCCACAACTCCGGGACCTGAAACCTCCCCGGTCTGTTCACCCGCTGATTCAATAAGCCAATGTCGCTCTACCAATTGAATGGTTTCGCTTGAATTGTTCTCGATCCGCACTGAATAGGCGAATACGAACACCCCTTCATCGGGTCGTGATTCCTCAAGGATAGGAAATGGCTCAACGGAAACGGTCACGCTGGCTGTTGTTTCGGTGAATGTACCCATACGATCGCTCATGTAGAGATTTCCTGTAAGCCAACTGATTAGAATTCGTCACGCACTGGATTAGGCCGGGGCTCCGTGGTCCCAAATCGGGGTGATGCCCCCCCCACTTCTCTTGTCAACGATACAGCCCCTCAATCCTTACAGGGGGAGTGCGATCTAGCAAGCGTCATTCAAGAAACAAAGAGAGCTTTGCCCTTGCGCTGAGTTCACCTGCAAGGAGTCGCCAACTGCCCATATCTAATCCCCGTACTACTTGGAGCGCACGCGGCTTCCGATCACTTTTGTACCAGGAGTACGATGTTTTGCCCAACGGCCTGCGAAAGTGAATTCTTTACTAGTTTTCTGAAGATAGTAAAATGCCGACGGGGCCTCAAAAACCGATAGAGTCCTTGAGAGTCGGCACCTCCATCACATACGGCTAAGGGTTCGAAGATATATCGCCTGAAGCTGCATGCGTTGCTGGTAGTTCTGCGGCGCTTCTTGTCTCATTTTAGACCACAGGGAAGGACGACCAAGGTACGCCACAACCGCCAAGAAAGAGCCCGTTAAAAGAAGCAGGAGGCAAAACTGCCCCACAACAACTGTACGTGCGTTATTCATCATTCTGCCTTTCTAAGCAAAACCCTCTATAACCTTCCTCCACGTCGGCGAGGAAGATGCTAAGGCAGGCAGAACTTGAATACAAGCTTTGTTCCGCCGCCATAAAGCGAAAACTTTGCCTAACTCTTCCCGAGATGACAGAGTGATTCTGCACGCCGTCGCGAGAGAGTTAAGATAGGCAGGCCTCGACTTGAAGCGGGAAACTAGATGGTACAAGAACTGATAGTAAACCCACATTGCGGTCCGATTAAGGGCGTCAAATCCGTTCACGGAGACGTTTTCAGATTTTTAGGAATTCCCTACGCCGAGCCACCGATTGGAGAGCGTCGCTTTCAACCTCCCATCCCCAAAGCCCCGTGGACTGAAACAATCGTTGCATTCTCCTTTAGCGCAGCGTCGGCTCAAGTGTTCGATCCAAAAGAATCAAAGGTGCTTGAGTTTCAGGATATAGTGCCAGAGGTCGACCCACTATTTGTCGGGGAAGAAGACTCCCTTACCCTTAACGTAATCACCCCCGCCGCTGACGAGAAACGACGCCCTGTCGTCGTGTACATTCATGGCGGGGCCAATTGGCTTGAGTCGAGTCGCGTAAGCCTCTATCACATGGATTCTCTGGTCCAGCGCGGTGATGTGGTCGCCGTTTCATTCAATTATCGTTTGGGAATTTTCGGCGCTCTCGATCTATCCGTATTGGGGGAGGATGCCCCAAAAGGGGCTCACGCACATTGCGTGCGCGATCAGCTCTGCGCAATTGATTGGGTCAGGCAGAACATCGCGTTTTTCGGGGGCGATCCGGAAAATATTACCCTAGTCGGCGAATCGGCTGGAAGTATGGACATCAGTTGGATGGTAGCTTCCGGTGCGCTGAAAGGTCGCGTTAAGCGCCTCGTCATGATGAGCGGCGTTGCCTCCGTTACGGGCTTTGGTGACGATCATGAGCGATCCGCGCACTCACTCGAAGAGGGGCAGGCCCGCGCCCGAGCTTTTCTTAAGGAGATAGGAATCTCAACATTTAGCGAACTCAAGGCACTCTCCACTCAGCAGATAATGACACGATGCGCAAAGAAGGTGCAGAACAGTGACATCCTTTTCGATATGGATACACTCTTCTATCCGCGCATAGACCCCTCATTTACCACACAGGATCCCTTTATTGCCGCAACGAAAGGCGCCGCCGATGGATTTGATATCCTCATCGGATTCACCCAGTACGAGCTCGGACTGTGGCTGACGTGGGATGAAGAGCTGGACCGCCACTCCTCCGAGTGGGCGGCGACCACATGCCCTTTCATCCCTAAGCACCTTCAGAGGGAGATTGCAAAGCTCTATCAAGAGGAACTTGGACACGAACCTGCGGGGGTTCAGGGAATGCATCTTTTGAGCGACGCTATGTTCGGCGCGCCGAGCCTTATCTTCGCTGACCGAGTTTCGAAGAGCAACGATCGATGCTGGATGTACCGATTTGATTACCCCTGCAATGACCCTCGACGGGGAGCGTTGCACGCATCCGACGTTACCTTTTTCCTCGGGACATGGAACTCGCCAGGCGGCAAGGCGCTCATCGGAGCACCTCAATCCGAGAGCGTTATCCAAGAGCGAGAAAGACTCTCTCACCTTATGCAAGATGTCTTGATTGCGTTTGCGCATACGGGCAACCCAAACACAAACGCCACCTCTGAGTGGCCCCCGTACACTTGTACAACCCCTTCGTACATGCGCTTCGATATTCAATCTCAAGTAGCCATTCATCCACTGGGTCGCCGCGGGGAGTTTTGGCTCAACGCAATTGTCTCGCCGGTATTGCCCGACAAGCGCATACAACAACCGGAGAAGCGAGAGAGGGCTTAGAGATGCCGTTGACGGCTCTCACCATGATTATCAACCTGATTCATCCACTGGCACATACCTTCATCGGGTCCTAACTCCTCAGGAATAGGAAATGGTCCAACTTAAACAGTTACTCGCACTGTTGTCTCGGTGAATATTCCGATGCGATCACTCAAATAGATATATCTTACGAGCCAAAGGATAAGAATCAAGCACGCACTAGATTAGACCCGGGCTCCGTGGTACCTGATCTGTGTGGCGAACTCTTCTCTACTTCTGTCAACGATAGACCCTCTCCATCCGTATAAGGGGGAATGCGATCTCGCAAGCGTCATTCAAGAAACAAAGAGAGCGTGGCGCTTACTCCGAGGCTCGCGCCATTGGAATGAGATCCGAAAAGAGCTTCAACGCTCAATTGGCTTCTATATACCACAAGGCCCGGCGGATACTGCCGGAGATGTCATTACGGTCCCAGCATGCGGTCTTTCTCATGTAGACCAGCTCTGTAGCGCGCTGCTTCCGTGGCGCACAGGACCTTATCAGATCGGTTCGTACTGCATCGATTCCGAGTGGCAATCCTTCATGAAATGGTCGCGCATCTCTGCGCTTCTCCCAAAACGCGAGGGTATGCGCATCGCGGATGTCGGCTGTAGTAACGGCTACTTCCTCTTCAAACTGTCAAAACTCGAACCTGAAATCGCGGTTGGATTTGATCCAATTGAGCGTTGCTGGTTACAGTTCGCGTTCCTTCACAAGCTGTTGGGAATTCGAAATACCGCGTTCCTGCCCATGGGGCTCTTGTCGCTTACCGCCTTCCCGCAGTTCTTCGATCTAGTGCTCTGCATGGGAGTGCTGTATCACCAACGCGACCACCTCGCCGCGGTGAAGCAGCTCTATGACTCTGTGCGTCCAGGAGGCACGGTGGTCCTTGAGAGCCTTGTGGTCAATCAACCAGAGCCACTAAAAATCATCGCCCCGGATAGGTACGCAAAGATGCGTAACGCTTGGACGATACCGAGCCCCTCATCCATGGAGGACCTATTCCACCAGGTCGGCTTCAAGGACGTTAGGCTTCATACATTCGGCCCCTTAAGCACTACAGAGCAGCGACGAACGCCACTCTCCCCGTATGAGAGCCTCGCGGACTTTCTGGATCCCAGCGATCCGAGCAAGACGGTCGAGGGCCACCCGGCGCCTCATACGGCTGCCGTGGTTGGAACGAAGCCCTAGCCACGCTTCTCAAAAGGCCCATCTACCGAGGAGTGATGTGAGATTGAGCTCGCAACTCGCGCTCAAAGACAAACGTGCCGAAGGGAAGACACGACGCTATTAAACAGCGCGCAAGCTTCGATATTCCCCACTGTTCTTTACGAGCGACAAGTAAAGCCGCCGCGCAATAGGCAAGAAACAGTATACCGTGCACCATACCAACAACGCGCACAGCCGCTGGGTAATCAAACATATACTTGAGCGGCATGGCCACGCCCATCAGCAAAAGGAGAGAAGTTCCTTCCCAGCGACCGAGTGTGATAAAGCGTTGAATCGAAACCATTGCTAATACTCCGCCCCTATCAACAGCTCTTCGATCGAGACGTGGAGCGCCTTCGCGAGTTTTGAAATAGCGCCGATGCTGATGTTTTGCTTACCGTGTTCCACCGCGCTGATGTAGGCGCGATCAAGGTCTGAGGTAGTCGCGAGCTCCTGCTGACTAAACCCCCGAATCTTTCGATATTCGTGAACTGAGTGTCCGAGCTTACGAAGAAAAACACCGAGCTGATTTTCAGCATTCATAAGGCCACATACCTGCCGAGCGGTGACAACGGCCTGCTGCGGATCTGGTGTATAAGCATCTGCTCCCACCTTTTCAGCAAGAGCTGGATTCAACACAAACGCGGCTCCACCAATCAGTATCTTTGGGGCTGGATCGATCTTCTTGAGCTCCTGAATCAACTTCTCGGCTACGGGAATAAGAGAGGTGAGCGACACCGATACACACACAAGGTGCGATTGACGCGCCTTCGTGTATGGCACCAGGTGGTCGGTTGGAACATCCGCGCCGAGGAAATCGACCTCCCATCCATCAACGGAAAGAAAATCAGCAACGGCCTGCGCGCCGATGAAGTGTTGGTCTCCCTCGACTGAACTTACGACCGCCTTAAGACCCAAACGAAGCCGAGTCTTTAAGAGTGATTTGAGCCGTGCCATCTGACGAAGCGTAATTTGCGTCGCGATGTGCTCCTGCGGAATTGATATCTCGCCCCGATGCCATTTAGCCCCAAGCTCTATCTGCACGGGCATCAACACCTCAAGATAGATCTTCGATGGAATGACACCGCCTGCGAGCCCTTGGTCGATTATGCGAGAAGCTTCCTCAGAACTACCGCTTAAGACAGCATCCGCATAGGAATGTCTCAACTTAGAAAGTATTTCATTTCCCACAAAATGCCCTTACGTATCGCTTTAATGTAACATCATGGTACCACGTGAGGTGTAAACACACCAGAGAGCACTAAATGGTAGAACAAAGTAAACAAACCTGTGTGGTTTCACACCCCTCGGTAAAACGAAGCTATTTGAGGTAACGCCGCACAAATACTGGGCAATACCAGAGTAGCATGACAACGACCGCTGAAAGCTTACGAGTTTTAGGGCTCTCCCCCAGAGCGACCCTTGAGGACGCTAACCAGGCCTATAAGGACCTGGTAAGGGTCTGGCACCCGGATCGCTTTCAGTCCGATCAAAATCTCAAACAAAAGGCAGAGGAGAGTACCCGTAAGATCAACGAGGCGGTAAGTCATCTGCGGAAAATCTTTAAAAACATTCCGGCAGGCTCCTCTCTGGAAGCTTTAGAGCGCTCCTCCGGGAACTCTCGTCCGTCGTCACAACCAAACAGCTATCAAGATTATCGCGACGATTGGGACGAAGACGATTATGAGGAGGAGGGCTCCCGCGCTCATTTCACACACCCGTTTACGGCCGAGAACGTCACCTTTCAAAAGAGCTTTTTTCAAACCGGCGCATTTGCGGTCCTACGCACGCTGAAGGGATGTCTCGCGATCGCTCTTTCGTACCTCATCTACTCGTACATAGAGGCCACACCGCCCATTCATCTCATCATCGCAATTTTGCTCGCCAGCCGAGGCGCCTCTGAAATACTTCGAAACAGCGCCTTATTCTTCCTCCATCGCCCCATTCTCGTGGTGTCTCAAAACTCTCTGCATATTATCGAATTCGGAAGCGTCTCCCTCGCACACATCTCCGAGATTCGTGTAACCGGCGATATCGGACGATATAAAATCCGAATAAACCTTTACCCTACGTTCCTTGAGACCCTGCCATTTGAGTATCGACTCATCCTAAAGATACGTCACCTTTTCAAGGGCTCTCACTTCGTGTTGAAGGGTCGGGGTATGGACAGCGACCCAACACTAGTTCCTCAGATTTTTAGCTTCGCGATATCAATCCCCTCCTCGCATCGACTTGCAGATAACCTGCTACCCCTTAGGAAGCTGGCCTGTTCTCAGATCATTGCCTCAGCGTGCTTAGCAACCTGCGCGATACGGTGCTTCCTCGACGGAGACATTGTTCCCGAAATAACCGGGCCATACATCGTTATCTTCGTCATGTGCCGTATGTACTCGCTCATTTTGGGCGTAGTGCCCCATCCGAAGGGTCAAACGGCCAATTGAAAACGTGTTTAATACTAGGTATACAATCGGCACAGTGACCAGCGATGGTCACTTTTCGCGGATCGATCGATGCCGTCCAAGCGTCTATATAAAAGATCGGTCCGCAAACGACGCCGCCCTAGCTCAGTTGGTAGAGCACATCATTCGTAATGATGGGGTCGTGGGTTCGACTCCCATGGGCGGCTCCACTTTTTCAATGTCACCATATACACGGGCAAAGGTATCGACCGCTTTAGGGGGCGGACAGCTCCAACTGCTTTATCTTCTCGTCTTCTAACACATCAAAGAAGGTCCAAGTCTTGCGCTATAGAGGGCAGAAACCTTTTGCACCCCCTGATCCAGCAAACAGAGAACCTGAATCAGGTCATCGCGCTCTGGGGGGCTCGCCAATGAGCTTCCCACCCGTGACCGGAATGCCCGAATAACGAGCACCTGTCGCGACGCCCAACCGAGCGACTCCCACGCTAACCAACCCATAACATTAGAACTCTTGAATCGGGCCAGAAAAATAGTACTTGGTGATTAGGATAATGGCCTGATATACTAAAGCTATAAATCGTGTAAGGAGGCCCCACGGTCCCAAACGTCAATCACACCTCGATACTTCCAGCACCCTCAGGGCATCTTCTGCGCCCAAATCAGATTGAATTAATTATTAAAGTCCGCACGACCGTGTGCACATTTTCTCGTTCATTTGTACGTTACTATTTACCTTTGTCTAATGGAGGACCTAATACACTATGAAAGAAAACCTCGCTTTGATTGGATCGAGCAGCGCCGAAACAATGGCTGTAGCAAAAGGCATAGTTCAGGCGTGCGAGGACGTAAAAGGGAAGGACCTCGTTGTTCTTGATGTCGCTTCGATATCGGATGTCGCAGACTTCTTCATAGTTGTGAGCGGTCGCTCAGACCGACAAGTTCAAGGTATCACCAATAGAGTTATGGAACAGCTCGCTCGCACGGGCGTTCGACCACTCTCCGTCGAAGGGTACGAGGATGGACAGTGGGTACTCATCGACTGCGGTGAGGTGGTTGTCCACGTTTTCTACGAGCCAGTGCGAGAGATATACGACCTGGAAAGTCTCTGGATGCGTGCTCGTCGATTAGAGATGGTGAAAGCAGCCTAGGCTTCGCTCCGTCGACATATGTATCGAGCTCCTCCCTCTGGCAGTGTGTTGATGCATGTCAGCAGGGAGGGCAGATGCTTCACCGCTTGAGCAAAAGCGGCAGATCTCACGCCTTTAATTTCATCTAGCTCCCGGGATGCCTCGGCCCAGCGAGGAGTCCTCGACGCCACGCATACCCGCCAAAGATCATGGATCGGGCCTATACCTAGTTAGTAGTATGCGAGGCCTGCGGAGGTATGGCGGTCCAGCTAGACTCAAGAGGTAGGGATTGAAGGGTTTCGTTAGGTAAACCAGGTTCTACGATTATACCTGGGACGAAACTGGCATTTATGTGTAATAGAACCGACTAACCAACACTTAAAACACCCAAACCCTACCCTCTTAAGCCCCCAAGACTTGTTCAAGTTTCACCGTCGTGTAACGATCCGCTGTCGAATTTTGAAAGAGGACTTTTGGGTTATGTACCACGGCGATGCAGTAGCAACTGACGAACAATTTGAGTGGATTAATCTCGTTAAGCAGGGAGTGTTCTGGTCTGTTCACCTCGCCTGCCTCCTCGCGTTGTGGGTTGGGGTAAGTTGGGTAGCGGTGGTTGTTTGCCTCAGTCTCTACGTCATTCGTATGTTCGCCATTACGGGCATCTACCACAGATACTTCTCGCACCGGTCGTACGAGACGAGCCGTGTAGTTCAATTCCTCTTCGCTGTACTCGGAACCACCGCGGCTCAAAAGGGCCCAATCTGGTGGGCCTCACACCACCGACACCATCATCGACACTCCGATACAGAGGAGGATATTCACTCCCCAATCGTGCAAGGGATTTACTTCGCCCATATCGGATGGGTATTAAGCTCTCAATTCGTTGAACCACGCCTTGAGTTGGTAAAAGACCTTCTTCGATTCCCTGAGCTTCGTTGGCTCGAGAAGTACAACTTGGTCCCACCGGTCCTCCTTGCAGTGGGAACATTCTTCCTTGGTGTCTATCTTGAACATGCGTTCCCTACTCTGGGAACTAATGGCTTGCAGATGCTGACGTGGGGCTTCTTCATCAGCACAGTGCTTCTGTATCACGGAACGTTCTGTATCAACTCTTTCACCCACTTGATTGGTAAGCGACGATTCCCTTCAACGGATCACAGCCGGAATAATCTCCTGCTCGCGCTTATTACTCTCGGTGAGGGTTGGCACAACAACCACCACTACTACCCTGGCTCTGAGCGCCAAGGTTTCTATTGGTGGGAGATCGACATCTCGCATTATATCCTCACCGTACTTTCATGGTTTGGAATCGTGTGGAACCTTCGAGTGCCTCCAGCTCGTGTGTATGAGGCTGCTGGAAAGTTCTAAGGACGACTGGAGTAACGGTAAACAACCATCCCCCATTTCGTTCTTCAAACCGAGAAAGGCTTTCTCCCGACAAAGAGGTAAAACGGGGCTTTTAATCCTGGAAGGTAGGGCACTTTGCCCTTCTTTTCATCGAGTCTAATCATCTCAAAAAGCCGACGGAGATACGTGAGGTGGTCCGGATTGAGAAAGACGTTACTGTACCCAAACCAGGCAGGCCAAAAATTCCGGTAAAATCCCGAATGCCGGACCATGCCCTCGTTAGGCCATTTGTCCGATACATAGAAATCAACGACTCCAATATAACCACCTGGCTTCAGGATGGCGTAGGCGTTCTCGACGGCATCAAACCAATTCGGGATCATGGTAAGTGAGTACGAAAAGGTAACGGCGTCAACAAGGCCTTCAGGCGGAGCGTACGTTGTTACATCAGCGAGCCGTGTTCTTACGTTTTGCCATCCATTACTCCTAATTCGTTGGTCCGCGATATGCAGCAGTGACGCGCATAAATCAACGACGGTCACAGAGGCGACAGAGACTAATCGCTCTCCAAGCCACTCGAGGTTTCGCCCAGTACCTCCACCCATATCAACGAGACTACCACCGGTTGGCACCGGAATGGCCCGCATCAACTGCTCTCGGCCATGCAAGAGTCGGTCTCGAAATAAATCATAGGACGAGCTCTGCTCGGCATAGAAAGCGTCGAGCCTATCACTCTGCCTATCGCCATATCGTTTAGGAAGAGTGAGGTGCATTATAGTTTTAAACTCATCTATGAAAGCGCGCGCGCTCATTGTTCCGGTAAATCCGCTATGTAAAAACTCGCGTAGGTGTGTACACGATCAGATGGGTGAAGCGAGTTCGCCAGGTCGCGCCGCTGGGTCAGCGCAGCCCCAAGTGGGCAACGCGCGCCTGAAACGTTGACTATCAGATCATCGAGGTATGTCACGTTCAGCGCTGCACTCCGATAGATTACTCGCGCATTCGAGGTAGCCTGAAATAGTATAGCGTTCCACTCACGAACAAGCTCTTGAGGTTTATGAACACTCATCCAATCCATATGATCAAGCAGTACAAAACGAGAGAACCGAAGGTCCGTTTCTTCAAGGATATTGGCGACTGTTCCGGTGTGTATATGAAGGTCCGAGATTCGCTGCCTAAGGCGATCAAAATTGTGCTCTTTAACGTACTCGGGTCGACAATCGTGAGGATAACGACCCTCAATATATACCCGATAAAAGTAGTTATCCCTAAATCGAAGTTTCGTGAGAACGTCTTCAAGACTGTGCTCAATGTACTTGGGTACACCGCCCGGATATTGCTGAGTCATCTGCTCTTTTTGCGCTCGCGGGACTCCCATGAGGTTCATGGTAAGGTCCCGGCTGATTAACCACTCCATCCATCGAGTCCACAGTCGAGGCTTTATCTCAGCGTAATAAATCTCGGACTGGCGCTCTAAAGAGTCGGCGTTTACAAGGTCTTCAAGAGGTTTTTGAAGAGCTTTGACCCTAAACAGGTTTGTTAAGAGGAACTTCGCGAGAAACCCCGAACATCCTCTATAATAGAAAGAATCTCGCCAGCCGGTTCCACTGAAAAAATAAATGTATTTATCCCAATATGCGCGAGCGCCTTGACTTAACATTGGGCGGATTGATCTCTGATATACCGATGACGCTTGTTCATGTCGCCCGTGGCCAAAGAACTTCTCAAAATCTCGATACTCCAGAGTAAGTATTGCGGCCTGCTTTAATTCGAGTAAGGCGTTTTGAATGAAGTTCATGTCGACGGCGTGCACTTCACCGCAACCCGCCAGGAGGTAGTCCAGGGCATTACACCCGGCGCTGCTAATTACGAGTAGTCGATCCTTTTCTGATAGCTCTAACGCTAACCTATCGATTGCGGGGTCTTCCCAACAGGTGTTGTACATTAAGTTGCGACGATGAACCCAGGAAAATACCGTGTTCGCTACCGTGTCAGATACCTGTTGAATCCCAACCATTTCTCTCCTTTTAGAGTTCCGTTATTGGAGAGGCTGCATAGAGCGAATGAATCGCGACACCCGGCGGATGTCGAAGACCCCTAAATGGAACGTAATAGCGGGCTAATCCGGGATGAACAAAGGAGAGAGTTCGATCACTGAGGACATCCCATTGCTTCGTGTGACTATTTATATTGTCGCAATATCCCCAGATACGCATGAGACTTGAGCCGTCGAAGATCTTGACTTCGCCCCAATGAGTATGTCCCGAGAGAATTAGATCGACATCGGCGGGAAAATTACCGCGAATAGCGTCCAAATTATGAGTCAATACGATGTTAATCCCATCTTTGTCGAGGACTGTCGGCGGCGTCGGATCTCCAAAATACGCGTCATCCACCCCTATAAGATTCAGTGAGGCTTGCCCAATTTTCAGCTTGATGTGGTGGTTGTTAATGTCATGAAATCCAACCTCCTCAAGTTTTTTGCTTATAATCGCCGGCATGTGTCCGTGATAGTCATGATTTCCATACACCATAAACGATTGGGGACAGACATCGCTCATTCGGTGGAGCTGTCGTAACGCCTCTTTGTTGAGGTCCTCGGGCGAGCGAGTAATCACATCGCCAGACAGCAGAATCAAATCGACCTTTCTTCTACCAGTTTCTAAAAACTTCGCGACTTGAGCGAGCTCTTCACACGGCCGTTCACACCCTTTTAAGAAATGAATATCGGAGAGATGAAGAACGGTGAAACCATGAAGGTCCCTTGGAAGCTTTTGAATTGGCACATCGTACTCATACACCGAGCTCCAACGAGTAAGAGGCCACCTATGCTCGCTAGCGGCTACCTGTTGTTTGACAGCGATTCGAGCTGATACGTCTAATTTATCCCTACATGGCTTCCGAAATGGTGTGAGTTCCTGTCTCGAGACAGCCAGGTCGCGCCGATCGGGTAGGTCACGCGCCGCTGGCGCCCATGGACCCTCTATTAAATTCAAGAACCGCTCACCAAACGTTGGGGGAGCCAAAATTCGAGACTTTAACTCTTTTGCTTTTTCCAACTGTTCATGGAGCAACTGATTAAAGTCTAACCGAGGTAAGGATAACTCTGAAATTGAATTCACCAATTGAGCGAGGTGCTGATTTTCAGATCCATTACGATCGTCCTGATGGAAGTGCGAATCAAAAGATGCCTCAGTAACCGTTCCCATAGCCGGAATATGACCTGGCACGCACAGAATGGATAGTTAGGGTGCGTTAGAGATTGGTAAGGATTTTGTTACGATTTTCCACGCTCATAAAATTCTAACGCATCACGCCTGGTCACAAGCAACAGGAACCCAATGAGCCGCGATCAATACGGTGATTTTTTCACGTGCATATTTTTAAGTACCTCCATGTTGATCCTGACATCCAGGAACGACCGCGATCGCTTTCGGGCTCAAGCACTTCAATTAGGCGCCAGTGAAGTATCAGTTATTTCTAGATTCCTTCCGAGCGCCTACTACGTGACCCGGATCATCGCGATACTCTTGGACTACCGTTAAGGTGTAGGTACAGAACGCGGGGGTTGCTGTCTTGTAGCTCACCCTACAAGGCGGAGGATTAGATTGCTTTATTCCAAAAGAATATAGCTCGGCGTACCAATACGGTGGATCTTAACCGACTCCACCTTGCAGTAAATGCCCTGAGTCAGACCATCTGTGATCGTTACTGCGGCAACAGATACTGACATTCTAATGAGCTCCGCGCTTCGTGACCCGGCTATTATTGGTAGCCGGGTTTTTTTCTTTTCTACTCCTCGGATCTTCACACCTTGAACGATGAGAACACCGAGGTCGAGACTACTCCAGTAGATGGCCCGAAGACCGCTCAAACGCTCGCTTTAGGCCTCATCACAATTAGTGGCATCACTCTTTCACTTGTAATTCTAAGCCCGTTTAGCGCGGTGATCGCTTGGTCTCTCGCGCTCTCAGTCGCCATATATCCGTGGTATCAACGACTTTTGCACACCTTCAAAAACGCTTCTTTTGCGGCATCAGTCACCCTTCTCACCACTATCGCCGTCATTATGGGCCCCTTTCTTTGGATGGCTCACCTCATTATCTCGACCATCCTCGAAGGCGCATCGATCCTTATCGAGCGCGCAAATGGAGGCGGACTCAACCTGCCGAAACTTCCGCCACAACTGAAAGCGGCAGAGGAATGGCTCGATAAAACCTTTCACTTCAGAGAGTTCATTTTATCGCGACTGCAATCGATTCCTCAAACACTTCCTCACCTCCTGCGCTCGTCGGCCATCGGAGCTATTGGACTCGCGCTTGTGTTTTTCACCACATTTTTCTTCCTCCGAGACGGCACGCGACTGCTCGAGGAGTTTCGTCGAGTACTACCACTTTCAAGAAAGGAACTAGACACCATCTTTTCGCGGATAGCGGATACTCTTCACGCAACGATCTATGGAATTTTAATGGTCGCGGTTCTTCAAGGTTTTCTTGGGGGGCTCATATTTTGGTTCCTTAACCTTCCACAGCCAACTATCTGGGGAATCGTCATGGGCGTTCTTGCCGTAGTCCCCTATCTCGGTGCGTTCATTATTTGGATCCCGGCGGCAGCCATCCTCGCCAGCTCTGGAAACTGGAAGGCCGCTGTAACGCTCGTGGTGTGGGGGGCGATAGTCATAGGTCTCTCAGACAACCTTCTATATCCGATCATGGTGGGGAAACGGATGCATTTCCATACCCTTGTCATCTTTCTTTTTCTCCTGGGAGGACTCTTCACGTTTGGCGCGGCGGGGGTCATTATCGGGCCGATTATGCTTGCTCTCACCCACGCTCTACTCGAGGTATGGCATCTTCGTTTTCAGAATACGAATGAAGAAGCGCCGGCGGATATTCATGCGCCGCCGGCGCGGACTCGTTATTAGTGAGCAGGCTGCGCTCCCTCAGAGCTAGGTTGAATACGCGTTTTTCCGGATCCCGCCTCAATTTGCGGTGACGTGCCTGCCTTGATCGGAATTCGTCGAGCTTGCGCACGAGCCGCCTCCGTTTTTGGTAGGGAGATGGTAAGCACCCCCCGATCAAAGTTGGCCTGAATCTGTCCCTCTTGAACTTCGCTTCTTAGTGGAATGCGCCGCTCAAAAGATCCATAACGACACTCAGAGAACCTCGTGGTACCCGATTCGCGTTTTTCCTCTTCCTTTTTTTCACCACGCACCGTGAGATACCCGGGTTCATAGACGATCTCCACATCGCTCTCTTTGAGCCCCGGCAATTCAGCTTGAACTCGAATCAACTTATCGTCCTCTGACACAGATACTTGCGGATAAAACTCCCGAGGAGCGCTCCACACAGGAGTAGGCTCCCATGGCTCTTTCAACATCGAGTCAACCGCGCGACGAAACGACCTGAAAAGGGGCGCAACGTCCTCTCCTAAAAAACTTTGTGGCAATAAGGGATACTCGCTACGTAACATAGTTCCTCCATCTTCCTTTTTTGAGCGGGAATATTCCCACCCCGAGAAAGGTACCGACGAAAGACCGCTCTCTTTAATGAGCTGAGTCACCGTATAAATGGCGTTAGATACTTCAAAGTCTTACGCCAACACTTTCATGGTCTCACGATGAAAAGTGGAACAGCTTTCGTCGAGCGGATAGCTCGCTTTTATCGAGAGAAGAGGAACACCCACTTCTGTACGAGGCGTATAATTTTAATTCCCAGTCTGCGGTCTGAGGCGTTCCGCTTGAGTCTTGAAGGCCTTCGCTTCTCAAGACCCCGTTATTATAAGTCTCTTCCTTGAAATTCACCGATTGCCGCTCTCCCGCTGGCACACGCTACTTGGTCGAGATCGCCCGAGCTCTTCAGAGCCGCAACGCAAATCAGAAATAGGTATAGCCAGCCGACGATATCAACCACTTCACCTGCTTTTGAAAAATAGGGTGTACCAGTGGGAGGGGCCGCTAGAGCTTTGGCATATTCATCGCCGCTGTGGATATCAGCGTGCCCGTAGCATATCTCACCAATATATGGCCCAGCTCTAGGATGATAATCACCACCAGTAAACGGTACGTCCACTTTTTGGCTAGGGGGTGCATCGCAAATTTCGCACCGACATAGCCACCGATTACACTGCCTCCGGCGAGAATAGAACCTGTCTTCCAGTCGATACTCCTATCAATCGCCAGAATAACCAGTGAGATTGTTGAGACAACTGCTATGACAATATTCTTGTAGCCGTTGGCGACGGGAAGCTGGAGTCGCATGGACAAAACCAACAACATCAACAGATATGTAGCGCTGTCGAGAACGATCAGCCCCATCCAGATGCCGATAAGGAGGAGATAGAAGACATCTCTGTAGCGATACCGGTGGGGTTCCTCAAAAGTTTTCTGCAGAGCTTGTTTGATGCTGGTGAAGAGGAGAATCAAGGCCATGACGACGGCACCTACGATCAAAACCTGTAGATGCTTCGGGGTGATGTAATCAACAAGTAGCGCTCCCACGACGCCACCGAACAGGCTGGGCGCAACTATTTTGAAAGCAAGCCCGCGGTCGATGAGGCCAGCCCTGATGAAGGTGATACTTGCCATGACCGAGCCGATCACGACTGGGAGACGGTTTGTGCCGTTGGCCATCGCCGGCGGGAGTCCAAGGAAGACCAGGAGCGGTAACGTAACGGCAGAACCGCTTGAGGCAACCGTGTTAAAGAAGCCGCAGAGGAATCCCGCTCCTACAATAATGATGAACTCGATCATGAGCCCATCCTCTTCAATTTTAATTTGAAAGGGTAGGAGGTTTTTTTCGCTTTGGTTCAGGCAATAACGAAAGGGGTGAAGCAGAGGGCGGCGCTCCCACCTTTCCCTCCGGAAGGTGGAGCGCCGCCCTTATACCTCTCCGCCGGAGTGCCACGGGGGCGTTTCTATCTCCGAGACGAGACGCCACATTGGTATGTATCAACTCGGCGTCCCCTTCTCGAACTAATCCTGCGCCGTCGGAGCCTCCTCCGCCTTTGGCTGCCGCTCCTTATTCCCCATCAAATCGTAGCGAAGCGTCGCCGAATTTTCTGACATCGCCAGAACAAGACCCTTAAACTCCACAAGGGTAGCGTCCCTTTTTTTCGCCACTGCGAGAGCCCTCCTACCCCCTACGAAATTCCCTCAAAACCACGCCTCATACCGCCCTATTCCGACATATTATGAAGCAAACACCACACACCTCCAGATTACAGGATAGCTTCCGGCGGCAAATCACCGCTGCCGGACAGGTTATATGTTGTAGGGTTGTATGGACGGGCTCCTATTTGCGCTTTTGTCAGTTCTCACAACAGCGCTTCTTCGCGTTACGCTCAAGCACTGCGTCGTCGCAAGCGAGAGCGCATGGCCAACTCTCATCCTCTATCACATCGGTGCTGCTTTAGTGCTGCTGCCAATCCTTGGCATTCCCGACCTCTCGCAACTATCGATGGTCCAGATCTCACTTCTTCTTGCGACCGGCGCTCTCTTCTCCCTCGCCGCGTTCCTCGACATCCTCGCCATGAAGCAGATCGATGCTTCGGCGGGAGAGATATTCCACACCCTCACGTTCATCGTCTCCTTGGCGGCAGGATTTCTGATGTTCCACGAGGAGTGCTCGGCGTTGAAGTTCCTTGGAGCGCTCATCATCGTGGTAGGAATTGTCTATGAAGCTCGTCGCGCGATCGTTAATGCGTCTCACGGATTCATGTGCAAACTAGGGAGTGCAGCCTTAATCGCAACAGCGATGATCATCACCAAACACCTCACCGCCTCAACCCCGTCAGAAATCATCATCCTCTCCGGTTTTATTTTACCAGGAATTGTATACGCAGTCCTCGGCTGGAGAGACATCAAAGACATTCCATCAACTATTCGAAAGAGCAACGGACTCATTCTTTCAGTGCCGCTCTTGAATGCATCGTCCTACGCCTTTGGTATCAACGCACTTGCGATCGGAGAGATGTCTACAACGTACATCGTATTTCAAATGACAATCTCAGTTGTCTTTGCGCTTGAAGTGCTCATGAATGGATGGAACAAAGAGATCTATCTCCACAGAGCCGTATCTGCGGGACTCTGCCTGTTTGGGGCGCTCATCGCGATATTTAATTAACCCCCTCCCAAACGAAGACCCCCCTCTCCCGCTGATAACTATTTCCTGTGCTTTTTCTCTCAGAGACAGCGCGTAAACGGACCAGAGTGTAATATGATTTAAAATTATCTTCCCGCTTAGGGAAATCCGCCCGGTTACGAACGTTGCGCCACTGCTAGTGCTTAACAGAAATCTCGATGTAGATGTTTTAAAAACATATACACTGATAGGTGGCCTGGGAATTTACGACACGAGAATGTAGGCAACTGCCTGAACTTTTTAGACCTACTGATATGATTTGAAATCATATGGCGAACGAATTTTCACCGCGCGGTCTCTGAGAGAAATATTGGGGGGCTCCGCCATCTTCCTTTGTAGAACGAGAATATTCCCGACTCGAGAGAGGTACCGGCCAACGACCGCTCTCTTTAATGAGCTAAGTCCCTGAGGAACTCACTGTGAACACGAGAGCATATTATGTCGGAACTATCGTGATCTCACGATGACAGGTGGAGCAGTTTTCATAGAGTGGATATCTCTCTTTTGTCGAGAGAATGGCGAGCGGCACACAACATTTAGGACAGGAGACATTTGATGAGAGGATCTTTGTCGGTATCCTCGCCACCATGAACACAATCACTGGGGTAAGGAGTAACCCGAGGGGCACCAAAATGAAGTGCGCGCCGGGAATGAATAAACAAACGAGCGTAACACCGAGACACTTGAGCGCGGTTGATACGCCTCGCTTCACGCGGTCGCCCTGGCAAAACTCTATCACCTCTACCGTTCCCGGCGCGGAGGCCTCCGAGAACGTCGAGAGCACTGAACGAGTGTGAATAATACTGTGTGTCATCGGAAGGTCTCTCTTTGGAGATTACTGACTAATACTACTGACTGAGACAACTGACTATGACCACTGACTTGTGTTTCCACCAGGAGCTCCGTTCGTAGTCTCGGTAGCCGTCGCGTTGCCACTCTGCGGTTGGAGTATCCCCTTCGCCATGGCGATAATTCCACCCACGTCAGTAAGATTCGCCGGTATAACTACCGTACTACTCTTTTGGGCGATACGACCGAACTGAGGTAAGTACTGCTCAGCGATTCGCAACTCCATAGCTCGTTGACCACCATTGGATTGAAGAGACTCCCCAACGAGGCGTAGTCCCTCAGCAGTAGCACGAGCAACCTCAAGGATCGCCTCGGCTTCTCCCTTCGCGCGATTAATCTGAGACATCATACTCGCCTCAGAGTCCTTGATTTGGCGCTGTTTCTCTCCCTCTGCTGAGTTGATCGCCGAATCACGCTGACCCTCAGACGCTAGGATCGCCGCGCGCTTTTCACGCTCTGCTTTCATCTGTTTTTCCATCGCCGTAATGACCTCTCTTGGCGGTGTGATGTTCTTGATCTCGTAGCGAAGAACCTTTACGCCCCACGACTCAGCGGCCTTATCTACTTCTGTCACTACGTTGGAGTTAATGTGCGCCCTGGCCTCAAAGGTCTTATCGAGCTCGATCTTACCGATCTCACTGCGTAGAGTTGTCTGGGCAAGTTGAGTGAGCCCGAACAGATAGTCATCAATGCCGTACGATGCTGCCTTTGCGTCAATGACGCGAACGTATACGACTCCATCCACAGCCACCTGCACGTTATCACTTGTGATACATACCTGCTCAGGAATATCGATCACATGCTCCTTGGTTGAGTGGCGGTAGCGAACGGTATCTAGGTACGGGATGAGGATGTGAAACCCCGCGTCGAGTGTCGCATGAAACTTACCAAGCCGTTCAACGACGTATCGCATCTGCTGCGGAACGACGACCGCGCCCTTGTAAATAGTGAGGCAGGTAAGAAAGACGAAAAATCCGAGAACTATTGACATAGCACGTACCTCTTACTTTTTAAGTTTTACCTGAAGGGTGATCCCGTCACTTGAAACGACGCTGCATTCAGCCCCTGAAGGGACCTCACTCTCACCTATATTCTCCAATCGCCACGTCGACCCCCACAACTCTCCGGCGCCCCTTTGTCGGGGCAAGATGGTCTCTGTGGCCTTGACCGTCTGGCCCACGACCCCAGATACCTCTTGCTCTCCCTTTCGAATTAGCTTTTGCAACTTTTCGGCAAGGAAGGTCCACAAAACAACCGCCGAAACAACGAAGACAATGGCTTCTGTCTGCCAGCCCGAAACTATACCGAGTGTGGCGATAATACCCACAACGAGCGCGGCGATACCGAGAATAAAGAGATAAAATCCCGTAGAGAGAAATATTTCGAAGGCAAGCGCCGCAATACCGATAACGAACCAATGCCACGATTCCATAGATCACCTTGGATGCAGGATGTCATTACGTTCTACACGCCGCAAACGGGGCTGCAAAGTAGAATTCTCGAATATGGCGGCGCGACGATTGGTCCTCGAGAGGTAAAGAGGATTCGAAATACCGCCCCGCCTGAGGTTGTGAATTTACTCCTCGATCTCGGCGTGGGCAGGCAGGCTATTGTTCAACACATCCTGCTCAAGACGCTGCCACTGAAGGTAGCGTCGGCGCCGATCGGGATTTGTTGGGTGATAGGTTGCTGTCACCTCTTCTAGAGCTGGCCCGTAGGGTTCTTCAAGCCCAAGTAGGCTCGCCCGAGCGGCGAATGCGGCTCCTCGGGCGGTCGCCTCGCGCATAGCAAGTCGATGGAGGGTCCTCCCGGAAACATCGGAGATATAGCGAAGAAGATACTCTAGATCGGACCCGCCACCGGCCGTAAAGATCTCTGACGTAGACTCAAGAATCCCTTTTTCCGAGAATTCCTCGATCATTCTGACAATAAGATTCCCGACGTTTTCCACGATCGCTCGTGTCTTATCCGCGATCGTCGCTTCGGGACGAGCCACGAGGACATTAGGTGTCCTCACTGGAAAGTATGGTGGATGGGGACGATGGTGCACAAAATACGCGATCGCAGCGCCTCCTGGATTGGCTGCCTGCGACTCTTCACACATCGAGTTTATGGTTGTCGAGTCATTACACCATCCGCGACGCACCGGCTCCATAGATACCGTTCCTGTGATCGGAGAGGTTGTCTCTATGAGGTACCGTGCTGCTCGGTCAGTGCTATCCGGTAGCTCACGTGACAAGAGCACGCTCGTCATGAGTCCTGTTTTCTGAATTGCCCGCGCGCCCGTCTCTTTTAGCAGCGACGCAATCGTTCCGAGATTGAGGAGCGCGTGCCCCTCATGTCTGCCGTGACCTAGCACAGCAGCCTGCTGATCTCCAAGGAGAGCCATAATCGGAATCTCCTCGAAAACGGCGTGACGATGTAACGAGGGCACAATTGTGGCTAATCGCTTCCGATCAACTCTAAAATCTCGGCACAATCGCTCATTCCAAGAGGCGTCTTTGAGACCGTACAGCATGGTACGCGCCGCCATCGTATCTTCGGTTACAAATTTCTCTCGAGCGCTAAGGCGATAGAGGATGAAGCTATCAAGCGTTCCGACCTTGACTGACGGCTCAAGATGCCGCATCTGCAGGAGGTGAATCTTTCCGGCAGCGAAATTTGGAATCGTCGGTAGGCCGGTGAGCTCAGAGATCCGCTCTGTAGCTTTTCCTAAATCCTGAATGATCGGATAGGTACGGGTATCAGCCCATGTGATCATGGGATGAACAACGGTGCCGTCGAGCGCCCTCCAGGCAAGAACTCCCGAACGCTGCGCGGCGATTCCAGCAGCCGCAATGTCGTACTGGTGTTGCTGAGCCCACTGCTTGGCTTTGAGGAAGACCTCAACAACGGAGGATAACAAACCTTCCGGATCCTGCTCCACTTCTCGATCGTTCTCGAGCCGAGGAGGAACCGCCACAACAAATTCTGCATGGGCCATGCCGCTGTCATCAAGGAGCGCCCCCTTCGTTGAGCTCGACCCCTGGTCTATCCCTAAGTACAAAATGTTGGGCGCCATCCCCCTGTCCCTCTTAATGGATTGTGGAAGGCTATCGGCCTCGACCCCGCACCTCTCCATAATTGTCCCACGCGCGCCAACCAGGGGCAATCGAAGTTATTGTATTCTTTGCGAGAAATCCCAATCATCCCAACACTTTACATTTCTTGAATTTAACCGAACAATAGGGTGGGAAATACGGGAGTTCTAAGCGTGATCACAAAACAATACCTGACCGAGAAAGTTCAGAACGGGGCGCGCATTTCAGCAGAGGAAGCGCTTGAGATGTGGAGACTATTTGAGTTTTCAGAGCTCGCGACGCTCGCACAAATAGTGCGCTTCCGAAATAATCCGGAGCGTAATGTTACCTACCTGATCGACCGGAATATCAACTACACGAACGTCTGTAACTCAGACTGCTCATTCTGCGCTTTCTATCGTCACAATCCCCGAGACCCTGAGGCCTACGTCCTCTCGCGCGAAACGATGACTGAAAAGGTCGCTGAGGCGAAGGAACTTGGGGCGACTCGCATCCTTCTCCAGGGCGGTCATAACGACGAGCTTCCCTACTCCTTCTACATCGAGATGATCGATTGGTTACACACCACCTTCACGATCGATCTCAACGCGTTTTCGCCCTCCGAGATACATCAGATGACACTCGTCTCTGGGCGCACCGCTGGTGAGGTTCTTCGAGACTTGAAAGCAGTCGGACTTCATGGATTGCCGGGCGGCGGGGGAGAGATCTTAGACGATGAGGTGCGCAAGCGAATCAGTCCGAAGAAGATCTCCGCTGGTCGGTGGATTGAGGTGATGGAGGAGGCTCAGAAACTTGACCTCGTCACGACAGCGACGATGGTGATCGGTTTCGGAGAGACATTACAGCACCGAGTGAATCACCTTCAACGACTTCGAGATCTCCAAGACAGATCGCTCGCGGCAGGTCATCCGGGATTTAACCTCTTCATCTCATGGACTCACCAGTTCAATGAGCGCACCTCTCTGGGTCGAAGTCGACACGCGGCGAACTACGGAGCAGGCGCTGTTGAGTATCTCAAAAATGTAGCGTTTAGCCGGATCTTCCTAGACAACATCAAGCACCATCAATCAAGTTGGCCAACGTGTGGTCCTGATGTCGCGGAGATAGGACTTCATGCAGGGTGTGACGACATCGGAAGCACCATGATGGAGGAAAACGTCGTATCCCAAGCTGGCGCCCCGACCGCAACGAAGTGGTCGATGAGCCCTGAGGAGCTTGAGATTCATATCAGACAAGCGGGCTTCACCCCGCTGCAGCGAGACAGCTCGTTCAATATCGTAAGGAGAAGTGAATCACATGACCACGAACAAGAAACGATCGCTCACGGGGCTTAAGGTCACTGGGAATCTGCACCTCGGTAACTACCTTGGAACGCTCCTCCCTGCCCTCGAGCTCACAAAGACCTACGACTGCATCTACTTCATCGCAGATCTTCACTCCCTTACAACGCAACGTGACGGAAACGCGCTCGCGACTCAGACCCTCGATCAGGTCGCGACATGGCTGGCTCTTGGGCTCGATACCGATAAGCACACCCTCTTCAGGCAGTCAGACGTTACCGAAGTCACCGAGTTCGCGTGGTACTTAAGTTGCGTTACGGGCCTCGGTCTGCTTGAAAAGGCTCACGCATACAAGGATTCGTTGGCAAAGGGCCTTGAGATAAACCACGGGACCTTCGCGTATCCAGTCCTTATGGCCGCCGATATCCTTATGTATGAGCCAGATGTAGTTCCTGTTGGAAAGGACCAGAAGCAGCACATTGAATTCACTCGTGACATGGCAGGCTCCCTGAACGCTCTCTACGGGGAGATCCTTAAACTTCCGGAGGCTTTAATCGATGAGCGGGTCATGATTATTCCTGGCCTAGACGGACAGAAGATGTCGAAGTCTTATAACAACGAAGTCCCACTATTCTGTGACGAAAAGACCCTTCGCAAAAAGATAATGTCAATCAAGACCGATTCTACCGGCCTTGAAGAGCCTAAAACCCTCAAAGGATCACTCGTTGGCGATCTCTATACGTACTTCGGCTCGGTAGCTCAGTTTGACGATCTCGCAGGACGCCTTCAAAAGGGCGGATTAGGTTGGGGGCACGCAAAAGAGGAGCTCTTCCAGGTCATAAACGAGCACATAAAAGAGAAGCGTGATCGTTACAATGAATTCCGCAAGGACGAAGCGCTTCTTCGGAATGAGCTTAAGAAAGGTGCGGAGAAAGCGAAGGCCCTGGCCCATCCAACCCTTAATCGAGTCCGCCATGCTCTCGGATTTCGATAAGCTCTCGCGACACGAATGGAGCGCCCGTCGGGCCGCTCACATCGAACGGGTGTCTGCCCTGGCGGACGATCGCGTTAATCGCTCATCTCGCGACATCGCGGATCCAGTGTACGACTTTCTCTTCGAGTACTACCCGTTTCGCCCTTCACACCTGAAACGGTGGAGCCCTGGCGCTGGTGTCCTTCTACAGTCGTGTTCACATGAGGAATTAGATTGGCCGGATCATTTCGTTCCTGTAGCGGACGGTCTTATGATTCCGCTCTCTTCATTTCCAGAGCGCCGCGCTCCATACCTTTCGTGGGCTCATACATACCTGTCGAGGATAGCCGAGCGTCCGCCTCTATTTAGCTGCTTCGGTCTTCATGAATGGGCTATGGTGTATAGAAGCGATCAACCGAGACACAGCAAAGAACCGCTTCGGCTATCTCGGGAAGAGATAGATACGATCGTTGAAAACGCCGATCTTCGGTGCACACACTACGATGCCTTTCGGTTTTTCACTCCGGAGGCCGTGCCATTGAATCGTAATCATTTAGACCGCGAGACAACCGTTAATTTCGATCAGCGCGCCTGTATTCACGTCACGATGGACCTTTATAAATTCGCTCACAAGATAGCCCCGTGGTGTTCGAGTGAATTAATCGCCGACGCGTTTCTTTTGGCGGCCGATGCCCGACGAATTGACATGCGAGCAAGCCCGTATGACCTGCGCAATCGAGGGTTTGAGCCGATCTGCATTGAAACTCCGGCGGGGCGAGAAGAGTACATTGGCGAGCAAAGGCGACTCGCCGAGCAGGCGATTCCAATTCGAGCCGCTCTTATCGAGGTCTATCGTAACCTGCTTGCGCACCGAGACATGCCGCTAAGCGTAGCGGCGGCGTAGGGATATTGGGTCAGGACAGGAGAGCGTCGATCAATGTGAGGGCCGGCGGTATTCCAGGGACGATCGTCGCGAGACATGGTAACTCGCATAATAATCGCGAGAACAATTGGAGGGCCGGCGGCCTCGCCGGCCGCAGGTACAAATATTTCGATGACATTGATGTCGCGGGTTGCGGTTAGCCGGCGAGACGGGCCGGCAGCCCTCCAGGAACATGACCGAAATTTATATGTCGTGAGCGCTATCGACGCATGGTAAAATGCTCTCGGGCTCAAAAAGTGGGCGCCTAGGAGTATGGTTCATGTCACTTGAGCTTCGATTCGTTTGGTTCCTTCTGTCATGTTGTTTTCTCTTGGCGCCATCACGACAAGTTAAAGCCTTAGACCTCTCCGTTGATTCCTTCTATAGCGAACAACGCGTTACCTCCTCTGCCGCTGGGGTGGTAACCCAAAACACCAAAGCCGTTGAAGCCCTTGGGGGATTCCGTACAGTAACTGCCCTCGTGGAGGCCTCCACCGGCTCCGCAACGATCTCAATCGCGAATCACACCCTTGCGGCGCAGGTATCGGAAGGTGCTCAGGGTCGCCTAACCGTTGTATGGGATGGAGATGGGTTACCGGGCCTTTCCCCCTTAAACATACTGAACGGGTCGATCTCAGTTCCTCGGTGCGACGCTCTGTTGATTACTATGAAGTCGTCGACACACCACAAGGACCCCGGCACAATCTCGGCTCGGCTCTACGATCCATTCTCCAAAGGAGATCGCTTTCTTGAAGGAAGGCTCCAACTCTTAAGCGCGATTAGCGATCTTGAAACAGCTATTCCGATCTCGACGATGGTCGAAACAGGCTCTCGCCGAATTGGTGCGGACTTTCCTGTCGGTCCAATCGTGATAACGATAGATCACTCGGTGTCACTATCTTCTGTAAGACTTCGGTGCCCGCCTGAAGCGTTTGTGGACCTCGAGAAAGCGAGTATTGAGTTTGCGGAGAAGCCCACAACGGCCAAAAATCGTTCGGCGGCGCGTTCCTCTGTGAGGGAACCAGCGTCTCAGGCAACACCAGCAACAACACCTGTGGTAACTCCAACCGCCACACCACCGACAGCGGTTTGTGGAGACGGTATCATTCAAGCGGGAGAAGAGTGCGACCCAGGAGTCAGTAACATGGGGAGCTCGTGCGTTAGCTGTTCCATACAATGCGCCGCCCCCACAGCGGGGAAACAAGCCCCGAAGCCCCTCGCGAAAAGCGCAAAAGCCAAGCCTGAGTGCGCGCCTCCCCCAACATGCGCCGCTCCTTATAAGAGCTGCTCTCAATCGACGAAGGGAGGTGGCTCAGCATGTTGTTACGACCCTAAGACAGAGGACTGCATCACATTCACCACGTGGGGGCATCCGGTCGCTCGTTGCGTTCCCAAAAGCGGTGCTTGCACGGAACCTGAAGGAAAAGAGTGTAAATCCGGCAAAGGGGATCGAACCTGTTGCCCGTCCACTCCGGAGGCCTCCTGCGCTCAAGGAGGAGGAATCGCTTTCTGTAGCTTCTCGGCCTGCGGCCCTAATCAAACCGCGTGCAAGACCGCCACTGGCATGCGCTCTGAGGCAACCATGTGCTGCTCTAACGATACGGAGCAGTGTAAAACTACGATTGAGATCCTGGGGTATCTCATTCAAACGTGCACCGCAAACGAAACCTCGTGCATCAACACGGGCGGAACCTTATGCTTAGGAAACGGAACTCCACGATGTTGCCCAACGGGAACGGTGTGCTCCTCGAGCATTGATGGATTTCCGAACTGCGTGGACGTAAAGAGAACTGGACAGAGCCCGGAATCCAAGCAGCTTTGAAATTGATAGTTCATACCACCCTGAACTGAAAAGTTATTAGGAGCCTAGAGCGCTCGTGAATGAAATTGAAATATCGCTTCCGCCGCTCAAATCGTCCGCTACGGCCGTCGAGCGATCGAGCTTTACGCTCCTTCGACGAGATGGTGATAGCGTAGAGAGAGGCGAGCCCATCGCGTTCTGCACCTTGGTGGTTTATCCGCGCAGTGACTTTACGGCATCGGTGCCGTATTTCGACCAGATCGAGCACTACGTGGTTATCCTCGCGCCTGGCGCTGGACGAATTTCATGGAACAGCGATATCTCGGAAGGCGGCTGGAGAGATTGGCTAGCAGTAGGGTCAAACATTCGGTGGAACGACTCTGTTCCGCTCGGGCGAATGACGGTGTCGGCATTAGATCGAGGTCCGCTCCTTCCAGAGGATCGTCGAATTATACTCTGCTCTGGCAGACGCATGGTACCAACCTCAGATGTTCGAGGAAGCATCCTTCCGGGGTGGTATGAAAGAGTACGAGCATGGAATCCTCACGATATTTCAACCGTATTGGTCATCGCGACAACGTGTCAGTTACGACCGGCGATTATGGGAGACTATCGTTCTTTTCACGAGCTTCTTACTCAGAGCATTCGGCCCCTTCACGTAACGTATCTTCCCGAAACGCTGCTCATTCCAACCGCTCGCACGATGCTAGAAGGGCTTTCGCGCGATGAACGCGAGCGCGAACAGATTTCAAGCATAGTTCAGAGTTGGTTTGGGGATCTGCGGGGATCGGACCGCGCCTTAAGCGCCGCTCATCTTGCCTTCCTCTTGGCTACGGTTGGTGGGCCTAGTCCTTTAGAAGAGCCTCCGGTCGTTCTTCAACTCGATGGGGTTAAGCGCCTTACAGGAGGCCCATGCGTTCTCCTCTCCGTCGATAGCGAAACCGCTGATACCTATCAGCACCAGACTCTGCCTTTTTCACTTTCGTTTCCGAAATACATTTACACGGACTGTGGGAGCGACTTTAAACGCATCTTAGACGAACAGTTCTATCTCCAGAAAGAACAGGCCCCTGAGGATCTTGCACAAACCTATCGACAGCTATCTAAAGCGCTGGCTCAACGGGGGGGCCGACTCTTAATTACCAACACGATCACTCTCGAACGGGGATCTCCACTTTTTTTACCAGGCACGTTACACAATATTTCCAAAGCATCCTCTCACCGAGCTCGAGTTCTCAACGATATGCTCTATCAACTTGAGGATGAAGGGGTGTTGTCTGTTGTAGATATCGATACTTTGAGTGCCTCCATCGGGGTGAAGCATATCCCTGACGGCGCACATGGAAACGGGGTGTTTGTGCGGGCAGTCCAAGAGCTCATCGCGAGAAGTATCGCGCTTTAAATCTCTACATGAAGGAATAGTCGACGCTCATCTCTGGCAAGGCGGCGAGGTCGTGAGGGATCACCTCTGAGAGAGAATCTGAGAGCACCGCAATCGGCTTCCCGAGAGCCTGATTCTTTCCAGCCTGTACAAGGATGCGCCTAAGAAAAGCCTCCTGCCCCGCATGGATCTCGATTACAGCCTTAAACGATTCTAGTTCGACCAGGAGCTGTCCGTGCGAACACAGTCCTCCCTCCGTGACGTGCCACTCAAGAACTCGTAACTCTGAACTGGTATTAATCGACTCTTTGAGAGTCACTAGGTACACCATAGGTCCTCTAAAGCACAGTTGAGGTATCTTTCGCTATTCTTCCCAAGAACTCTTGAGTCGCGAGCACCAGAGTATCTGCCACCGCACGAATCCCGGCGTCAGACAACTCAAGAGAGGATTCGTCGAGATATTCAGTCCCTCCGTGCGCGAGAATAAGGTCTAGATCTATCAGCCCTAGGTTCCATCTCGCCGCCCTTTCCATGCAAGATGCGTTGCAACGAGCAAGGGAGCGGGCCAAACCCTGCTCTCTTGTGAGTCGCGGCGTGGTGCACAGTGCGAGAAACGAGCCAGAATGTACACACCCTTCCACCAACGTCGAAAAGAGGTGCTCACCGCCGGGTTCGGTCACATGATGCGGCTCTGGACGCACAATAACTAAAGAACCCGGAGCGACCTCGCTCACACTCGGGGGCCAGTCATAACGGAGCACACAACACCTTGAACCCAGATGTTGAGCTATGCGCGTACCACTCGGTACGTTGCATAGATATATGTTCACTTCTGTTGATGTCATAGGGGCGTGATACGTAGGACAGGCAGTCGCGCGATGCTTGCGAAGCGATATGTTACGCCATACTCCATACATCCTTTCCTAGAAGTTCTGCCGAGTCAATGCCGCGATACGTGAACACAGCGCCCTCATCCGACATGCTGCGCTCGATAAACCATGGGCGATTGGGGAGAAAACGGGAGTGAATCGCAGGAAGGCGTTCAAAGCGGAGGCGACTCTCGAGAGACCCAAAAAATAAATCTCTCCACTCATCCCGCGAGTTCGTAAGATCCCATGCATACAGATCGAATGGCCGCCATCCACCATCCACGAAGAGTTCACACCAATAGTGTTGCGAAGGCCCATACGATTGAAGTATCAGCCCGGAAAATACCCGAGCCGGAATACCAAGAGATTGCGCCGCCTCAGCAAAAAGCCACGTGCCCACAACACAATCGAACCACCGTAGGCCTTCCTCGCTTACGGGTGTCGCAGTCCGTAGATGCTCATGATGATAGATGTGTCCCGAAGCTAGCTGATCGTGAAAAATATCCCACAACGCGCGTACCCTCTCCATGGGAGACCGGGTACCAAGATCGGCAATCTTTGTGGGATGTAAAGCGAGCGGAGATTGGAACAGCGCTACGCGCTGAAGATCGGACGGAGTGGGAAGCTCCTCGATAATCGGCTCTTTCTGAGGCGTGACGTGAGCCTCATACACTATCTTCGCCTGTACGACCTCAGTGTTGGGATGAATTGAGAGATCGAGCGCCCCTGAGGATTCGCGCTTCTCAAGAATCTCTCCGCTAACGGATTCGATTCTCCACGTAGGATTCGGATGAGCGGCGTGAACGAGAGGCAATGGCAGGCGCAGTCTCTGCACCTCAGAGTGGGGAGTAATTGGTATCGTTCGAGTCAGAGAGACTTGGACTTGCCGTGGGCTGTGGTGAGACACAACCTCAGCCCGACGAATAGCTACGTATCTGTTCCAAATCTCGGAATTACCCGTCCAGCTGTGGCACCTGATGCGATTTAAAGTCGCGTAGAGATCGAGACGCTCTGCATTGTGGCGAGTAATCCCTATCTCGGCGAGGACCTCTGAGACGACTCTACGTCCCTGATCGGGTTGATCTGGCCATCCCATATACACACAGTCGTCAACCAGAGCCTCATAGGAGCTGTTCAGGAAGCGGCCTTCAGGGGCAACTAGGGAGGCGTCTTTATGCATGTGATTGTGATGAAAAGAGTGGGGAAACGGCTCTATATTCCTCATATGGAGTAATGTCGCCCTGGGCCCGCTCGAGCAAATCGGATAGCGTTGGAATGAAGAGGTCCCTCGGAAGCTCCTTCGACTCTGCGACACTTAACCAGAAAAAGGGAAGGAGCCTGACATCATTGCGTGGATAGGATTCCCGAAAGAGAGGCTCCCACAAGGAGAGGTTCTCCAGAGGGTCCCGCCACGAATGGGAATGGCACAGATGATAACTTTTAGAGTTATCGAGGAGGTGTACCAAATAGCCGCGCTTTATATCCGCCTTTAGCGCTAGCTCTCGATGCTCATTCATGGTGAGGCTCTCGGTAAAACCGCCTACATCGTGAAACACCTCTTTCGGAATGGAGATATTGTGGGCACTAGCGGTCATCCATAACGAGTGCGTGCGATCAGGAGCCCTCAAAGCCTGTAATTCAAGCTCCGCAAGCCGTCTCGAAACGGCTCCTGGATATATTCCGGGTTCAGCTCTCCGTTCTATCTCGTGGAAGGCATCCGTCACCCACTGGAGCTTGAGCAACTCGTCAGATCGAGCGTTATGAGTAGAGAATGCTTCGAAGGCCTCACCCGTCTCGGGGTCACGGAGAAAACGGGCCTGCCGCAGGTTAAAAACCTCTCCCCGCGCGATGCCTTCAGTACCGCCGTGAAACTGGAGATGAGATACGATTGAGGAAGGACTTATGACCGTGTCGCCGTCAAGAAACAGGATCGTTCGCCCGCGGGCCTCTCTAGCCCCTCGATTTCGCGAAGCACTTCGTCCCTCGCAGCGCGCGTTCCGCTCGTGACGGATGGTTATCGCAGAACTTAAAGACGCACACAGTCGGGCAGTTTCATCGATTGAGGCGTCATCAACCACAATCACTTCAAGCTCCGCAGCTATCTCACTCTTGGCGCGAGCGCATGCTGCCTGCACTGAGGCGAGACAGAACCGCAGCCGAGGTGCTTCATTGCGTGTGATGATTATAACGGATAGGTCCATATCGAGCCTTGATGACTGTCAAACAGTATCATGTGCCAACGCCAGCGCACCATATAGCTAGCGCTCCCTCTGAAAGCTCATTTCCTATCGACATAGTGTGGTTGCAACGGGCACTTGCTGGTTCGCCGTCCTAGATACGTAGAACCTTTTATGAGGCGACGATTACTCAAGTGAGCAGTATATCGGATCGATCGGCTCAGGATTATACCTATGCTCACCAACAGCTTGTATGAAGAGGTAGTCTCCTCTGAGCGGGTGATCCTTAAGCTTCTCAAAAAGCGCTTCCGAAGAGCCGTCTACCTCCTCGACGATTGGGAACGGCACGGATCCTCCGCATCTATAGCGCGCATCGTGGTCAAATGAATCTAGCGTTACGTGATTAAACGAAGATAGCTCTCGCGGCGTAAAGCCAGCTCTATCAAGGAGTAGAAGGACTTCGCGCACAGAATACTCGTGCGCATGAAGAATGCCCATCGGTGGTGGCCCGAAGGAGGGAAAGAACATGGGGTTTTCCCACTGAAGCGCTCGGCGAACGGATCGGGCGGAGTTGATGTTGGGCGTACTGAGGAAGAGGGTACCTCCAGTGTTGAGGAGCCTTCTCATCTCGCACAGGGTGAAGAGCGGATCCCTCCGTAGATGCTCGAGCACCTCAAGACAAACGATCGTATCGAAGGACGCGTCAGGAAGGGGGAGCGAGGTCTCAATGTTATGTCTTTCGACCAAGTAAAGCTCCCCTTCTCTCTGAACATCATGCTGCCGAAAGAACTCATACTCGTCTCGAGATCTGTACAGCAGGCTTTCCGGCGAGCCTATCATCTTGAGGGATATGTCTGGGACCGTGCGGCGGAGGATAAACCCTTCAAGAGGGGACGCTCCCATGAGTAAAACCGAGTCGGTCTTCGCGAGACTCGGAATGATTCGACTGTACGATTCAATAAGGCGATCTTTGTGCCCATTTTCAAGATATCGCTTCTTCAGAGTCTCGTAACCGGCATGGGCGATAGTGGGGATGAGCTCCTTATGGAACAACGCCTGTAGTGTGTCAGATAGAGAAGAGGCTGGAGCATCAGTCATGGGATGCTATCTCCCGGTGTTTCTAAAGTACTGAGCGAATAGTGGCTATTTCTGAATACCGGCGCAATCTCTATCCGTTAATTCCTTCTGACGCCGTGGACTATTTCGGTAGCAGCCTGGCAGGGGCTAGAGGTCATCGCTCGAAGATGTCGGATTCCCCTCATTGAAGAAGATCTTTTATGAGTTTCTCGTTACCGCCCCCTTCCAACATCTGGTGGTTCCACTAACACTCATCGCCTTCATCCAAGACGCGCACTCAATCAAGGACATCATGAAGGCTCAAGGCATCCCTGACTTTCAGGCTCCGCCACCTATGCGTTACCACCCGCATCGATGACAAAGCGGGAAGCCGCGCTCGGGAATTTACGGGAAGTAGCCCCCCTGGAAGGAAAGGGTGTGGCGTGACGCCTCGCCGGGCAATCGCAGAGAGATAGTGGGGCTAAGGTCAACGACCAGTGATTAACTATACCCATCAGAGGGCCGCGCTCGATTGAGTGCGTTGTGAAGTGATCACGCCCTAAAAATTCAGGTCAACGACTGAGAAGGGGATGCCTCGCTCAGAGCTAGACCTGGAAACCGAGCCTTTTCCAATGCGCCAAGGCCTTGCGACTTTTTCGATCGTCTTTATCCTTCATCTTCCGCCCCTCGTCTTTCCTCCGGTCGCTTTCGGCGATTAGAGTGTCGAGGGAGTTGTTCATGATAAAGCTGTCCTCCGAGGGAGCAAGCTTTACCATGAACTCCTCAGGGAAGCTCCAGGACGACTCGGGAAGGAGCTTCTTAGCCCATTCCCTGCGGGACCAGATCCCGTCCGCGATCGCGTTGAGACCCGGGATATCCAGCTCCGCCGCCGCATCGAGCAGCTTTCGAAGCTCCGACCCCGGCTCCGAGATCTCCTCCCGGTTCATCACCAGCAGCAGCCCCAACGCCAAGGTGGGGTTGGGAGCTACCGCTGTCTTGAATTTCTTTCGGTTCTTGCCCCGAAAGAAAAACTGGTAGTCGTTGTAGCGAAAAACCGGAATCTTGAAGCAATCAACACTAAACATGGCCGAAACCTCTTAAAATAACCTTGGTCCGACTCACTGTGAGTGCGGTCCTCTGATGGGTTCAGGCCTGGAAAAATGGTATCGGTCTGCAGCGGGCTAGTCAAACTAACTCCCTTCAAAGCCCGGTTTCTTTCGGCCATAGCCGGGCCACTCTTTTCAAATCGGGGAAATTCCTGTCAGTCATGACTTTCCCTCTTTTTCGGATTGCTGGCCGCTGGCACAGGACAACTCTCAGGATGAGAGCTGTCGCCCAGGTTGAATGACAAAATGCTCCAGCATTTAAGGTTCTTGGAGAGTTATCCAGAACCGTCAGCGGCACGATTTGGGAGGCCAGTCGATATGGTCGGAAGTTCGAGTATACCAGTAAGCCGGTCCTGTTTAGCCGGGTTACTTCCGGAGTAAAAAGGTAGCGTCCCCTTTTACCTACTGAGCCAAAGAGCGGCTACGCGAACTTGGTGACAAAAGGGCGGCAGTTCTACGCAGATCAAAATCCTTCATAAAACGCCGCTTGCCCTAGCTTAGTCATACTGAGAAAGCAGGGCGTCGTATCGTTTCCTAAGCTCAACGTTGACAAACCCGATCTGGAACTCATACTCCAATTCTTCCAAATCTCCCTCAGGAAGATTCCGCATTCTCGTCTCCAATTCAGCTTTCTTGGCATTAAGATCGTTGATCGACGAATCGCACATCTTGAGCGCGAACGACGAGTCAACCTGATTGAAGAAAGGATTGTGACGGTCGTTCGTCTGCATTCGAGTGGACTCATTGAGCACCAGAGGGGCGGAAGGATCATCCACTTCGACCCGCGGAAGGTCGACCCTCTCAAAGCTTAACAAGATCTTAAAGACGATCAAAAAAGCAACCACCAAGATCCCCAGAAACCGCACTCCGTCCCGCACGGAGATCACGTCGGATTCCGAAGCACCATCAGCTGTTTTCAATTGAGCAGTCATTGGAACATCTCCTGACCTACGATTTCATCGTCATCCAAGCCAAGCGACATCGCTTGAAAAGCTTTGGATTTCGATCCCTCGCCTCACGCACCGTGGGACCAAGGATAGAAATGCCAAGCTTTCCGTAAAAACCTTCAATAGCGTAGAACTACCCGTATGTGATCCGAAAACGATTGGCCATCTAGCAGTCCACGTTTCCCAGATTTGTGTACACGGAAGGTAGCGGAATGGCTTCTTCTAACGCAAACCCAATGACAAGAAGTGAAATCTGATCTGAATCGGCTTCGCCCCCCTATCCTGAATGAGGGCGAACAGCATGTACACGCAGCGCGTTAACTCAACGCGCCGCGTGAGTGACGGCCTGCCCCGAAGTCACAAGTTATGAACAGAGGAGCCGTCAACGCTCGGACGAATACCCTCCTGGGAAACGGCGCTTACAATGCCTTGGTAACCGCCGCCTACTTAACCGCAGCGTCGGGGACCTGCGAGGTAATGAAATTGTATACCCCTGTCGATTGCGTGTTTGTGTAGAGCGTCATATCGCCGTTCAAGCACACCTGCTCCTCTAACACGCTTGGATCGCTCTGCGATACAACGCCGACAATCGCTAAACCACTCTCGTCTTCAACAAACAGCGCCCCACCGGAATCGCCTTGACAGGGATGACTCTCCCCCAACCGAAAGTCTATTCGCACGTGATTGTCGGTGACGATACGAACCACCGCACGACCTGCAACAACATCCTCGACCGCGGGACCGTCGTGTTTAGTTTGTCCGTAACCGGCTACGATCGATTTCTCACCAACTTCCGGCGCACGTGACAGCAGTATCGGCATCGCCGGGACTGGCAGCGGCGACGAAGTAGAAACTATGGCTACGTCATTGAAGGATATCCCTGCATCGGAGATGAAATAATCCGGATGAATCGCTATTCGAGACCCGGCAACGTCAACTTTTGTCCCATTCGTCACCGCTCTTATGACAACTCCGACCCCTGGCGCCTGGAAGCAGTGCGCCGCTGTTAACACCGCTGTAGCTGAGATCACGGTGCCAGTGCAGGACCCAACTAAGCTACCACCACTGAAGATAAACAATTTAACCACTGAGGAGGTGTCGCTACTGCTTTCCACCTGGCACTGCTCACCCGCGGCCACCTTCAGCGACTTGCTGTACCCGATAGAGTTACAGGCAGCCCCATTATCACCTGAGGATCCATCGCTTCCGCCACCACACCCTATAGCAGCCGCAAAAAATGCACTGAACATCAATTTTGTTGGTGTACATTTTGTCATCTTTTATCCTTCCCAATAGTCCACTGGAGGCTAGCAGCGACCGAGCAGCGATGGAAGTAAATAAAACGGGAGGTTGGCTTTCTTCCTGACCACACCTCCCGCTCCGGCACCTTTTCATCCGTGCGGGTGGCTCTAGCGGCAGACCAAGAAAGGAATCTACTTGTGTCCCGGATGCACGAATTTCACTGAGCTTACAGCCCATTGTTTGGCATGGAAATGTCTGTCAGTCATGACTGACAGACATTTCCGTCACCCGTTTTTCATCGAATAGTCAAAAGGCTATGTCACGCCGGGGCAATAGGGGGGCATATCCTTTCTAGGAATGGTGCTACATCCACGAAAGGGAGAAGAACGGTTATGATGCATTTGAAAACGAGAGAACTGCAAAACAAAACTCGGCCGGGCTTAAGCACCCTGATAGGCGCTCTCGCCCTCATTGGAACTGTAGGCATTGGCCCAATCGACGCCCAGGCTGCCCCAAAAGGAACTCCACTATATCAAGAAGTCTGGTGTATGAACGACGGGCAACTAATGCCAGCGCCAGATTTCATTGATGAAGACACAACGGGCCGTTGGCACTGGGGGTTCTATGTCTGTTGCACGGTTACGCTCAAAAGACCAAGCCACGGAACTCTACCAAATAGGATTATCAACGATATCAAGGTGGACGACTGTGGCGTACAAGAACTTGGCACTTCACCATTTGCACCACCACCCATTCCATTGCCCCATCCGCCACCGATGGATGTCCAACCGGGGCAAGGAACATTCGACCCTAATGGAATCATAGCCTCAGGTCCGTCTAACGACGACTCTGGCGACAAATTGTAATGCATTCTGCAAAGAGCCTGTTCGTAAATCGAACTCACAGGGCGGGACTTCCCCGCCCTGTTTTCACCAGATGAATCCACGTGTATCTCCGACACACGTAGATTCCTTCTACGAGTTTCTCGTTACCGACTTATGAACCATTCCGAAGAGGCCGGTAAGCACCTTCAGCTCCCTCGTGGAGATCCGGCCTCGCCGAGTAATATTAACGAGCATATCTGAGATATGCTCGGGTGAATTGTCATTGAGAAAGCCAACATCCTTCGCTGCGCGAAGGACCATCTCCGTGAATTGAGATAACTGGCCACTGGTTGGAAGATCTTTTAATTCGTCACCAACGGCGCTTTGAGGGGCACGGCGAATGGCATAAAGGGCAAGAATCACGGACTGAGCCAGATTGTATGAAGGGTTCGCGCTGGAGGATGGAATACGAATAAGGTTTTGACAGAGCGGAAAATGCTCACGACGAAGCCCTTGTTCCTCCGACCCAAACACGAGGGCCACATTTTTTTGTCGTCCGACGCCAAGAGTAGATACCCACTCCTCAAGTAGTCGTTGAGACATCCGGTGACCACTACTATCAGACGCGAAGCCAACTACTTCATGAGCGTCCTCGACCGCCTCCGCGAGGTTCGAAAATCGTCGAGCATTCGCCACGATCCCCTCGCCCCAGCACGAAACCCCCTTTGCGATTTCGACGTTAAACTCCTCCGGCTTTACAAGACGGAGATCGGCGACGTCCAAATTACTCATCGCTCGTGCGACCGATCCGATATTTCGGGGATCTTTGGGCTCAACAAGAACGACGATAAGACGCAGGGACTCATCCGCGAGCAGGAGATCTCCAAAGGCTTTCTTTTGGGGCTTATCAGTCATCGGGGGTTACTATACCTCAACACCCTGTAGCCGGCGACACACGAGCTGTTCGGGGAATCCCTGAAATATTGCGCCCGCGGGACTCCACGCACAGTAGCCTATCTGGGCGTTCTGGGGCATCATGAGTCCGATTCTTTAAGGACTGCGAAACGTATGGCACATCGCGCTGCAATCACCTGGCCCCTTCTCGGACGAATTTCTCAAAAGGAGTTCTTGGCCCGTTACTGGCAAAAACGGCCTTTGCTTATGAAGCAAGCCATTCATCCGTTCCCTGACCTCATAACACCCGAGGAGATCGCGGGGATGAGCTTGGACGAACGGATCGAGTCCCGCCTCATTATTCAGGGCCCAGGTAAAAATAAGTGGCAACTTCAACGGGGCCCGTTTAAGGCATCGACCTTTAAGAAGCTCCCCAAGAAGAAGTGGACAGTTCTCGTAAACGGCGTCGATCGCTTTGTTCCATCAGTGCATGCGTTTCTCGATGAGTTCTCATTCATCCCGTTTTGGCGAATGGACGACGTCATGATCAGCTACGCTGTCGATCAAGGAAACGTGGGCGCTCACGTCGACAACTTCGATGTGTTCCTCGTTCAGGCATCCGGCAAACGCGAATGGATGATCGAGGATCGGCCCGTACCTACGGACGATTTTATCCCAGACCTTCCCGTTCGGCTTCTGAAGAAATTTAACCCGACTCACCGTTGGATTCTTGAGCCTGGAGACATCCTCTATCTTCCTCCCCGCTTCCCCCATCACGGAGTAGCGCAGGGCGACCGATGTATGACGATCTCGGTGGGATGTCGAGCCCCTTCAGTCAATGACATCATTAACGAGGTGGCCTCAAGCGCGTTATCGCGCACTGACGAGTCGCTGCGCTATTCTGACCCGGAGCTTAAGGCTCAGGAGCCGGGGGAGATCTCGCCGGATGCGGTCAAAAAAATTAAGGGACTCTTGGAGAAAGCTCTTCTCTCAGAGGAGTTCCTCAGCGATTGGCTGGGACGATCTACAACGGAGCCATACTCTGATGTAAAACTACTCGATCACGCGCACAAAATATCGGCGGCGGCGATCGCAAAAACGCTTCGTGGCGCGACGGCACTCGTGCGAACTGAAGGCTCTCGGATGGCGTTCATATCCACGCGTGGATCTTCCTTAGCGTTTTACGTGAACGGGGAACGTCACGAACTCTCGGGCAAAGCGGCTGCTCTCGCGAGGGAGCTTTCAAATCGACTCGTCCTTCCAATAGCGGATATCGAGGCGTACCTGAACGACAAAGGATGCCAGCAGCTCCTCTCGGGATTACTCGCATCAGGCGCTGTACTTGTTGACGTCTAGTGAGACAGCCAACGGGCGTCCCCCCTGCGAATTACACGCGCTAGGCCATAAGAGCGCGGAGCTGGTTTGCGATTCGCGGCACTCCCTCTGACGCCTTAGCCTCAACGATGTGGAAGTCTTCATCGGTCAATCCTGAGGGCATGGGGTCGACCAAAAACCTCGTCGCTTCATACGGAACGTAGTCGACGAGACTCGCGGCTGGATACACCTCAAGTGAAGTGCCCACGACGATCAGAAAATCAGCGGTTTTAGCGACAGCTATAGCAGTGTCCATCATGGGAACGGATTCTCCGAACCACACGACATGTGGCCTCATCTGCGAACCATCGTCCGCCTTTTGGCCGAGTACGATATCACCCTCGCACGCAAAGAGTGTCGTAGGATCGCGAGAGCTTCTCGATTTCATGATCTCGCCGTGGAGATGGATTACGTTGGTGCTTCCTCCCCTCTCGTGAAGGTCATCTATGTTCTGAGTAATGATCGTTACTTTGAAGATTTGCTCCAGTTCGCCGAGCGCGACCTGCGCTAAATTCGGCGTAGCTGCTCGGACCGCTTTGCGACGCTCGTTGTAAAATCGGAGCACTCGCTCTGGATCTTTCCGCCACCCTTCCGGAGTAGCGACAAGAGAAACGGGCTCCCCCTCCCACAGACCGCCTGGTCCACGGAAGGTATTAAGCCCGCTCTCAGCGCTGATCCCGGCTCCGGAGAATACAACCACATGACGATCACGCACGGTGCACCTCAAACAACACGGGCTTAGCAAAAATATGAATTAAGCGACGGTAACGTCTTTGCAGAGGTATACATCCTGAATCGCATTCAAGATAGCGACGCCATCCTTCATAGACTTCTGGAACGCCTTACGTCCCGAGATAAGCCCCATACCGCCAGCTCGCTTATTAATGACCGCCGTCTTAACGGCGTCAGCGAGGTCGTTTGAGCCCGATCCTCCGCCGGAGCTGATAAGACCGATACGTCCCATATAGCAGTTCGCTACCTGGTAACGCGCAAGGTCAATCGGATGATCGCTCGCAAGATGCGTGTACATGCGCTCATCCAACTTACCGTAGGAAGATCCGCCTGTGTTAAGAGCCTTGAAACCGCCGTTGGTCTCGGGAAGCTTCTGCTTGATAATATCAGCCCCAATAGTAACACCAAGGTGATTGGCTTGACCGGTGAGGTCAGCAGAGGTCTCATGATTGACACCCGCAACCTTGAAAGCATTGTTACGAACGTAGCACCACAGGATGGTAGCCATTCCAAGTGAGTGCGCTTCAGAGAAAGCTGCGGACACCTCTTGAATCTGACGACCAGACTGGTCAGAGCCGAAGTAAATGGTTGCTCCAATGGCAGCGCATCCCTGATTCCACGCGTCTCGAACCCGAGCAAACATAATCTCGTCACTCTTATTAGGGTACGTAAGGAGCTCGTTGTGGTTGATCTTGAGGATGAACGGGATCTTATGAGCGTACTTACGAGCCACAAGGCCCAACCCGCCGTAGGTCGTCGCAACAGCGTTACAACCTCCCTCAATCGCCAACCGAACGATATTCTCAGGATTGAAGTACTCTGGGTTCTTCGCGAACGAAGCCCCCGCGGAGTGCTCGATACCTTGGTCGACTGGAAGGATAGAAAGGTATCCCGTCCCCTTGAGACGACCCGTATCGTACATCTGTTGAAGCGAGCGGAGCGTCTGCACATTTCTGTCAGTGTGAGCAAAAACTCGATCTACATAGTCTGCCGATGGCACGCAAAGGTCGCCAGCAGGAATGGTGTTGCAGGTATGCTCAAGAAGAGACTTTGCCTCTGAGCCAAGAAGTTCTGCGATGTGACTAATCTTCATATAGTTCTCCCTAATCAGGTTGAAACTATAAGAGGGTTAACGCCCTAGGATCAAGCTCTGAGCCGAGCTAACAGGCCGATACGACGATTATTTCAGCGGATTTAGGGGATGCCCAAAGCTATTTCCCGCTCAACTACGAGTCGTTAAGGAGCTTCAACGCGAGCTGAGGCTGCATATTGGCCTGTGCAAGGATGGCCGTACCAGCCTGTTGAAGGACATTCAAGCGCATCAATTCGGCGCTCTCCTGGGCGACATCAACATCAGCGATACCGCTTTCAGCCGACTGGAAGCTCTCGCGAGAGGTCGCAATCTGACGAATCATCGTCTGAAGACGACTCTCCGCCGCTCCAAGAGTTCCGCGGCTTCTTGTCACCGAGCCGATAGCCCCTTGAATCGCCTCAAGCGCGGATAGGGCCGCGAAGCGGGAATCGTCGTCGGTCGCGCCTATAATTGAGTACGTTGGAACTGAAGAACCGAGCGGAGCAAGATCCATCGAACCGAGCGTAGCCGCGATCCCCGAGAAAGCGATCCCTGAAAGGGAACTTCCATCGAATCCAACCTGAAAGGTGAGCGCATTGGGCGAACTTAAGAGATTGAGTCCGTTAAATTCGGTTGAGTGAGCGATTCGCTCAATCTCACTCATGAGGTTTGAGAATTCAATCTGCATCGCCGAACGTTGAGAGTTCGTATTAGTGGCGGATGCTGATTGCTGAGCGAGTTCGCCGAGACGAATGAGGATATCACTAATCTGGCTTACGGCCATATCGGCGATGCCGATGATGGAGATTCCATCGTTCGCGTTGCGCATTGAAACTGAAGCGACGCGAGAATCAGAGCGAAGCTTCTCAGCAACGGCAAGGCCGGCTGCATCATCAGCCGAGCGATTAATCCTTAAACCACTGGATAAACGCTCAAAGCTTTGATTCAGCCGGCCCGTCGTTACGGATATCTGGCGTTGGGTTTTGATAGCGGAAACATTTATGCCCGTACCAAAAGCCATACCCTACCTACTTCCTATTATCGTCCGAGAAGCTGGAGAGCTAACTGCGGAGCTTGGTTAGCCTGAGCCAAGATTGACGCACCCGCCTGTTGGAGGATGTTGAGTCTTGTTAACTCGGCTGCCTCTGTCGCTACGTCTACGTCTCGGATGCGGCTTTCCGCAGCCTTGAAGTTCTCTCGAGCAACCGTGAGGTTGTTGATCGTAACCTCAAGTCGACTCTCCAGCGCTCCAAGACTACCACGCTTCTGGTTAATAGAGGTAAGAGCGAGCTGAATCGCGTCGAGAGCTACACGAGCTGCCGACTGAGCATCTACCTCGGAGTTTCCGATGATGGAGTACGCGGCCGCAGACTCACCAGTGTTGGCCAGACCCATACCCGCGAGGCGCACATCCACCGCTCCGTAGGTAAGTTGAGATGTCGACTGCCCATCAAAACCGATCTGGAAAGTAACGTCCTTCTGTCCATCAAGGAGGTTAAGTCCGTTGAACTTAGTCGTTACCGCGATACGCTCGATTTCAGAGCTAAGCGCTGTGAACTCATTCTGAAGAGCAGAACGCTGAACGTTATCAACTACTCCGTTTGAGCTCTGCGTTGCAAGCTCAGCCATACGGTTAAGAACGTTTCCGATCTGCGCTACAGCTTGGTCAGCGATCGTGATAACCGAGATACCATCGTTCGCGTTTCGAATCGCGACGGTCGCGGTTGAAGAACCAGCCTTTAGGTTCTCCGCAATCGCCAATCCTGCGGCGTCATCGCTCGCACGGTTAATTCTGAGACCGCTCGACAAGCGCTGGTACGAATTATTCAGCTTATTGGATGCGACATCCAAGTTACGTTGTGCCCCGAGGGCTGGTAGGTTGGTTCTAATATTTATGCCCATTGTTTATTCTCCTTGGCAGGATCACCCCCAATACAGCTGGATGACCAGTTATTCTCCCTTAGACGTGCGGTCTCAGTTGTTTAAAAAGTGGTTCGGCAGAGTTTGCCGTCTCACTGTTTCTTCACCAACACTGAGCAAGGAGCTTGCCAAGTGGCTTCGCCCTTACACACATCCTCTTAGACTATTTGTTTCCTTACAAATTTCGGGGAAACATCCCCCGTCTATCCCCATCCATGGTGCAAAATTGCCTACAGAATGTGACTAGTACGACTTCTTCCCCCCCACTACACGGGCAACATATTCTCGAGTAGAGCGAGGAAGAAACGGCGCGACATTCTCGTAGTGAGCAGGATCTTTACCTGACTGCTCGGTTCTACGTTGGGCAGAAGCTACCCGTCCCTCTCCGGCGTTGAACGCCGCAACTGCTAGTTGCTCGAGGGATTTGTCGTTTGCGGCCGACCTGGTTACATGGTCGTTAGGTAATTGAGTCGGCGTTCGAAAAATGTCGTGAAGATATCGAAGGTACGAAGTACCTAACTCCATATTAAGGTCAGGATCGAAGGGGTCGTATTGGCGAGATTGGCTATCAGCCCTACTCATGAGGTCCTTGCCAGTAGAGTCGAGGAGCTGGAACAGCCCCTTAGAGGAGTGCCCATCGGTACTCACCGCCTTCACGTTAAAGCCAGACTCGGCTCTAACAAGAGACTTGGTAAGCGCGGGATCAAGGCCGACCTTTTCACTAGCCTGCGAGAGGCGAGAAAGAAGCTCCTGCTTGCCCAACTGCGGAGGGACCTCGGCGATGATCTTCGGTTGTAAGGCCACCATCTCCCTCTTTGATATTTGTGGCTGCGATAGCTTCGGCGTTCCCGGAGTAAAGAGAGCCTCGGTTCGCGGTGCACTTGGAGCATTAAGGCTTGCCAGATCGACCTTGCGTACCTCCAAAAGCGTCGGAGTTTTGACGGTCATTCCACTGTTTTCCGGCACCATTGGCGCCACCTCGGATGGAGCTAGAGGCTGCATACCGGGCATCTCCAGGCTCGGGTCAACGAAACGATAGCTAGCTTTAACCTCTTCCATCGGGGTCTTTTGGAGGGCCGGGACTGAAGCCTGAGTCCGTCTCAGGTCTACTTTATCAACAACTTCAGCCTGTTGAGACAGGAGAGAGCCGAGACTCTGATCAAAGTCGGCCGAATCGGCAGACTTGGTCGCCTTCGAGGGTGCCTTCAGGAGGTTCTGAACCTCTTGGTATGTAGCTCCAAAGTTGATTCGCATGTGCGTGGGTTTCCTTTCCCTTACACATGCTTAATGCACCCTCTGTGCCAGGTGTCCCCGCGTCCGCCAAACCTGCGGAAGGGCAGGTTGTTCGGGCCCTCGCAAAGAGGGGCATACAGCGGCCGCCCCTAGCGATTCATCGTATACACTTTGTGACTTAAGGATTTGGCGGAAGAGCCCACTCAATCGGCGGGAGGGCTTCTTGAATCAGATACGCATTCGCCTTTGAAAAGTGGCCGCATCCTAGGAACCCTCGATGAGCTGACAGTGGTGACGGATGTGGTGCCATCAAAACTAGATGCTTGGTTCTATCCACACTCTCGGCTTTTTTTTGCGCATACGCGCCCCACAATAAGAACACCAGGTGTTCACGCTCCTTATTGAGGTGCTGAATTATCGAAGAGGTGAACCTTTCCCATCCACGATTCGCGTGCGAGCCCGGTTTACCATCTTCAACGGTCAAAACCGCATTAAGAAGAAGGACTCCCTGTTTTGCCCACGATTCAAGACTTCCATGACTTGGTCGCTCAATACCGAGGTCCTTCTTTAATTCTAGAAAGATGTTGTTCAGGGACGGAGGTGGCGGGGTTGGAGGCTTCACTGAAAAACACAATCCGTGAGCCTGGCTTGGACCGTGATACGGATCTTGACCGAGAATCACTACTTTTACATCAGCAAAAGCGGTGAGCGTTAACGCGTTCAACACCTCAGCATTGGGAGGATATATCTTCTTGCCAGATGCTCGCTCCTTTTCAACAAAATCAAGGAGCTCCTTGAAATAGGGCTCCTGCTTCTCTTGCTTGAGAACCTCTTCCCACGTTAGGGCGGGGCCCTGTTGTAATGTGGCGGCGCTTTGCGCTCCTATGTTCATCGAGTGCCTCGTCAAATCAATCCCTTTATATAGTAACAAAGTTGCCGTCAAACTATCGATATGAACAACGGACTTTTTTCATCGGCCCTCCACGATCGTTCGAGGGTTTCGGCACGGGCACCGAGGCCGGTGCCCCTCCACCATTGTCGAGGGTTCCGGCAAGCCGGCGAGGCCGGCGGCCAAATATTTCGATGCGTGTGATGTCGAGGGTTTCGGCAAGCCGGCGAGGCCGCCGGCCCTCCAGGTGATGCGATTGATGTCGCGGGTATGAATGTCGCGATAACGATTGGAGGGCCGACGGCCAAATATTTCGATGCGTTTGATGTCGCGAGTCGCGGCAAGCCGGCGAGGCCGCCGGCCCTCCAGGTAATGCGATTGATGTCGCCGGTATGAACGTCGCGATAACGATTGGAGGGCCGACGGCCAAATATTTCGATGCGTTTGATGTCGAGGGTTTCGGCAAGCCGGCGAGGCCGCCGGCCCTCCAGGTGATGCGATTGATGTCGCGGGTATGAATGTCGCGATAACGATTGGAGGGCCGACGGCCAAATATTT
>CAIXKI010000155.1 GCA_903920005.1 uncultured delta proteobacterium | reverse complement strand
CACAAAGGATATCCGATAAATCCTTGAAATCCGAGCGTTGCCAACAGAGGTTATTTTACAACTCTTGCATCCTCGGATTCCAATTTTAGGACTGGTATCTATTCACCCCACCCAGTGTCTTAAGGGATGTCATATCGGACTTGTTGAGCACCATACTTCCAACTACCCATGGGTGGCGTTGTTCCTGCTGTGATCCGAAACGTACAGGGTGTTACCAAAACCTTCCTACGCAAACCCCGCATTTTTCAATTTCACCCGGTCCACTCTCCTATTTCCGGAATCCTAAAGATCAGCGGCCCACTCGCCCCTTTTTGTATCGGAGTATGTATGAGAGCTGTCATGATAGCCGTCCTACTGGCGCTTTCCCTGCCTCTAACTGCCCATGCATCTTCTTTCGACGAAACTGTCGTTAGCAAGGAGTTCTCTCACTGCATGGAGAAGACGAGCGGTAGCCCGGATAAAATCCTCGGCTGTATAACCACGGAAAAGAAGATCCAGGACGTACGCCTCAATATGGCGTACAAACAATTAAAGACAAAGGTTAATCCCGATCAAAAACATACCCTACTCATCGCTCAGCGAGCATGGCTGCTCTACCGCGACTTAAATTGCAAATCCTACGCAAAGCCCGGAGGTGGAGACCTGGCCATCATCCGCAGTCGCGACTGCGTGCGTTATCATACTGCTATTCGCGCACGAGAATTAGAGCGCTTCGAGCAACAATAAAGACTTGTTAACTCAGTATCAATCAGAAATCAGTTTCTCTCTCTAGTCTCGCTACGAGAATCACGTATGGCTCCGGCTGCTAACCGCCGATTGCATACTCAACGGAAACCTTCTTCCACACATTGAGCCCAACCCTTAGGTAACCCCCTGCTTCTTCCGACTCATTCCCCCATGGCCCATTCCTTGCCCAATCCCCTTTAGCACACTCGTTCTAAAGGAAAGCTGTATGCCTACGGAACTTAATCAAACGACCCTGACTGAGACCACACAACCCCACACTTCCCTTGGTCGCGTCGTCGCCCCCATCCGCGTCAGGCTCTGCTCGGCACACCTTTTAGCGAGTGCGCTCTTCTCTCTCTTTCCGCTGCTCTCCGCGGAAGCTGCGCCAAAGCGAAGCTTTCCGGGAGTTATCTTGAGTAACCGCAGCATCCCTCAAAACGAGCAATCGCTTGAGGCTTCAGCGACTGCTCACTCCTTTTTAAACCTTAAGAGCGAGCGGCTTGCGTCAGGAGCGGTTCATATTAAGGACAGGCGCTCCGCTGAGGTAGCTATGCAAGCGGATCGCAAGTTACCATTGTGTCGCGCAGCAAAGATTCGGCGCATTATGAAGGCGGCACGCGGACACGTAAACTGCTCAAACAACAATGAGCTCCAAGCAAATATCACCCCAACCGACCCCTATTACACGAGCCTTTGGGCACACAACCAGATGCAGTCGGCTGGTGCATGGGACCTCGCTCAAGGTTCTGATTCGCTCGTTGCTCTGGTAATCGATACCGGCATCGACTATCGGCATCCGGACCTCGCCGCAAATATGTGGAAGAATCCCCTTGAGATCGCGGCGAACGGGATTGATGACGACAAAAACGGATACATCGATGACGTGCATGGTATCAATACTATCACCAACACCGGTAATCCTCTGGACGACAACGGACACGGCACTCACGTAGCCGGAACTATCGGAGGAGTTGGTAACAACGGTGCGGGGGTCGTCGGTGTAGCGTGGAAAGTTAAGCTTGTAGGAGCTAAATTTCTCTCCTCCACAGGAAGTGGAAGTACAGCAAACGCGATTAAAGCGATCACGTACGGCACAGCGCTTAAGAAGGCTGGGCACAACGTGGTAGCGTCAAATAACTCATGGGGCGGTGGCGGATACGACAAAGCGCTTCTTGACGCGATTAACGCGGCTGGAGCTGAAGGTGTGCTCTTTGTAGCCGCCGCAGGGAATTCGGCATCGAACAACGATGCCAAACTAAGCTACCCAGCGAGCTACGACGCGGCGAATATCATCGCGGTCGCCTCGAGTGATTCCGCAGGAGCACGCTCTTCGTTCTCGAACTACGGAGCGACCACGGTGGACATCGCGGCACCAGGGAGCTCAATCCTGAGCACCTACTTGAACGGACAATACGCGTCCATGTCAGGTACCTCAATGGCGACTCCTCACATAACCGGGCTCACTGTTCTTACTAAGTCGGCGTGCACTAAGGCAGACGCAGTTGCGATTAAAAAGTTGATCCTTGAAAACGGAACACCTTCTACCGCGTTCAAGGGGCTCGTCTTAACTGGCTCGATCGCGAACGCTGCGAACACGGTGAAGGCCGCGCAGGCTTTGTGTAACGCTACGCCAGCACCAAGCCCGTCGGTAACACCGACACCTGTTACTACCGTGACAGCTACGCCATCGGTTACCCCGGCACCTAGTAAGACCCCGACCGCGGCGCCGACAGTAACTCCTCCACCTGTAACGACGGCAACACCTGTACCGACAAAAACACCAACGCCTATACCGACAAAGACGCCGACGCCTGTGCCGACAAAGACGCCAACTCCGGCACCAACGCCGTATGTGAAAGCGCCTACGACCACGCTTACACCTGGGAGCTCCGCAACTGTTGAGTTCTCGCGAGGGTTATCCAAAAATCCTGATGCGATGGTGGCCTTCGTAATACAGGACGGTGCCGGGTATCAGTACGCATGCCCAGGCGGCCGCACGGCCAAGAGGTTGTTCCCGATGCCCGCGATGACCCGTACAGCCTCAGTAACAATTCCAACGGCGTCAAAAAACATCGGTAAGATCTACATGCTTCTCCAAAATCCTATTACCTTGGCAGTCGGCTCCGTAAATGTGGCAACGACCAAGGGCTCGCGACTGAACTCAAAGGAGCTTCTGGCGGTGTGCGATGGTTTGGTTAAGCAGATGAAGTAGCCCCCTGAGCCGTCAATTCACGGCTCAGTAGACCGGGAGCCTAGTTTTCTGGAGGAGAGCTAGGCTCCGGTTCTCTTACCAAAGACCGTCCGGCGTTACGTTCAGTTAGATCTTGCCGGTAGAGACTGGTACAGCCCAACCTGGAGACACTGGTACCCCAACCTTCCAAACCCAACAATTCAATCATCCACAACGACAGGTCCCGAAGGGCATGGCCAGCTATGCAAGACGGAAACATCGGCAGCGCCACAGCGGTGAGACACTGGTAGACACTGGTACAAGCCAACCTAGACACTAGTACAGCCCAACCTTCCAAACCCAACAATTCAATCATCCACAGCGACAGGCCCCAAAGGGCATGGCCAGCGATGCAACATGAAAATATCGGCAGCGCCACAGCAAAACCACCCCATTTCGAGCGATGAATTCCCCAAATAGCAACATAACGAGCCGAAAAACGGTGCTGAAGGCACGGCTGTCCCGTTAGCTCTGCGAGTGGTTTGAACGAATATGCTTAGATTGCGTTGCACAAGTGCGGTGTTGGAGGCCTGCAACACGCAGGGGGCCAGGGGATGTCCGTCGCTCCACGCTTCATAAGCTGATAGCACTCGATGCACTCACGTATAAACCTCCGATATTCGTTGAGAAACGCCAGGCGACGCTCCTTACAGGAACAATACATGAAGACCCTGCTTTCCTTTTTACGTGGAACATAAACATCCGTGACAACAAACCCCTCAATACGACGAGGAGGATCTTTTTTTGGAGATAGCCTCGACTCTTCTTCTCGAACTCGGGTGATAATCCTCTTGCGGATCTCTTCAATCTGAGACGGGGCTATCACGTTGAACACCTGGAGCCACTTAAAGGGCATAATTCTTACGGTGTGTGTTACACGGGAAGACGTTCTTTCCTGTATCAAATCGATTAGAGATCTCTCCTCGGAAAGAGATGGATTATCATGAGAAAGAGGTTCGATATCTGTTGCCAATACCCATGGCACCTCTTTTTCTACAACCGCATTTACATCAGGAGGGACAGATAGAAACTCTTTCCAAGTGTTACATCCCTTGTAATCGTCAATCGACCGCACGATTCCAGCGCGAACGGGATTGAGGTAGGTGTAAACGACCCTTTCGATCGCCGCCTCAAGGTCTAGAACCGCTCCCAGCGTAGTGTCATCGTCCCAGAGATGCAGACGGGAAATAGTAAGAAGCCGTTTCAAAAAATCCGTTAGACTCTTCTTGAGCCGCCCATGAAAGTGGATAAGAGCTTTGCAATCGAGAGAGAATACCTGCATGTGCACATGGTTACTCATCCACACGTAGCTGCAGACTATTACATCCTCGGAACGAAGCAGACGTCCCATAATGCTTTCGATGAGAAGTGTTGTAAGAGCACGAGCTGGTAACGGAAGCCCCTGAAGGGACCGAAAACAGAGGTCGTACATCTTTTTACTTTTAAGCATTCGTCGTTTGCGCATGGTCTGTTACTAATCGTTTGCTAACGAGCGAAAGTTTCGTGCTCCAAGACAAAAAAGTTGGGCTGTACCAGTTACGCCAACCAGTTACGATCCGGTTCTTGTAATGTTGGGATGTACGAGTGTAGGCAGGATTCTGGCTGCAGTTATCATCCAAAATGATAGGGGTTCCCCTACCTACTCTGAATGCTACTCCGAAGATAGGTGGTCAAAACCAGGTCTAAGGCTTCTGCCTATGATATTCATAGATGAAGATTATAGTAGAGCAGACCGTCTCGCGGAAAAGATACTGAGGAACGTCATGATAGATCGAAGATACATCGCGGTGATTACTGACCAACACATCATCGAGCCTGGTAACTTGCTCTATGGGCTCGATACAAATGCAAGTGCCGCACGGGTATTCGAAGCCTTGAAAGCTGAGCCGCTCGCGGAACTCGTGCTATCCTTGGGTGACCTTGGGGATACCACACGTAATCCTAACAGGGAAACCGCAACCGCCTCGAAAGATTCATATCAACACGTTAAGCACCTGACCGAGGGGTTAACGTTACCTCTTCTCACGGTGGCAGGAAATCATGACGATCCGAAGCTCATGGAGGCTGCTTTTCCCAACCAGTGGGAATCGCAAAAGAATGGGGTTTGTAGATACTCCTTCCACGGAGTGGATCTGATATCGGTAGACGTACGTACCGGCCCAGAAGCAACGGGTTTTATTTCACCCGAGACCACGAAGGAACTTGATGAAACACTCGCTCAGTGTCGCGGAGCTCTTATTTTTTCTCACTTTCCACTTTTCGACTTAGACAATGAACGAATCGCTTCTGGGCTCTCTGTCACGAATCGAGAGGTCCTAGCTCCCATATTTGACCGACATAGAGACAAGATTGCGGGGTGTTTTAGTGGACATCTACACATATGGGTATCCGCCCTGATTAATGGGATACCAGTAACATCAGTGCCTTCATCATCATTTGGTTTCTCACTAGAGCCAATGTCGTCTGACCGGGAAACGCTGTCGGCTGCTCCGTGTGGATATCTACTCGTAGGGGTCGCAACCGACGGCTCCGTAATAGTGCGCCCACGGTTTCTTCCCGGAGCTACACGTAACGAAAGGTAGAACTACCGTCTAAGTGTGCGAGACCTGCCCTACTTCCCAGCTCGGACCACACATACACTCGCTAAGTGTTCAACATCCTCTCTCATCTGCTGCAGAATAATCTCCGGCTTCACAGAGAGTACAAAGCGCCCCAAAGAGAGCACACGGCGGGTAAGCTCTGGGGAGGTGATGCCCGGGAATTTGCGAATTAGAGTATCACCGTTCCACGTATCCTCTTGGTCTACATGCCACGTCTGCGCGGCGTAATACCTCGACGCTGGTGGAGCTATCATAATTTCAATAGTTTCGGGTTTGGAACCGGACCAGATCCCGAAACCTTCGAGCCAATATGGTTTCGATGGGGACTCGTTGTCCTCATCTCCCGCAAGGCTGGAAAGCTCAGCAACCTCTTTAATCTCTTTAATAAAGGAAACGTTTAACACGAGCTGTCTATCGCGTTGATCTTTAAACATCGCGTAGAGAATCCCATCCGAAAAGTGCAGTCGCTCGAACATGCCCCCATACTCTTTGTCTTCTTCATGGCGCCACGGGGAGCGATATCGAATAGCCACGAGCTGTCCCCGGTGACAGAGAGTTAGGAGGCGAACTAGGTCGATGTCAGCGAGCTTTGCGACAGACGTGGTCTCAGATGAAAACCTATTTCGAATGTGTTCGAGGTCGTGATCAATGTCAGAGCGCCCGTTTGTGATGCGGGTCCAGAGTGATGAAAGGGCATCTTGCAGGGAGCCATCATCAATCATACCCGCTAGTTCAGAGAGAAGAACTAACGCAACAAGTTCCTCGCGACCTGGAGGAAGTGATTGAAAAGAGAAATCAGGATTGGTAAGGTAATACCCCCTATTGGACTCATCGTATTCGATAGGAACTCCGAACTCATATCTAAGTCGGTCGATCGTTCGCATCGCGGTACTTCGAGAACATCCGCACATCGCAGCTAACGTTGAAGCATTGGGGCATGAGCGCCTTTGCAGCTCTCCTTGAAGCATAAGAGAGCGCTTCAAAAACGTTGATGTGTCCATACTCTTCCGCCCACTTGGGGACTTAGTTCGAGATCGATACTTTTGAGTATGTGTCATGAACGAACCGGACGGCGACAGAGAGTTTAAAAACAATTAGCTCAGATTTCCGAGTAACCTGGCTAACTTGCTAAGACAAGAATGTGTGTCAACTGGTGGCGCATGCCTGATGTTTTGTGGCGGAACCTCCAGAAGGCGCTATGAGCCGGACGGCTCCTAGTGCTGAATAAATAATCGAAGTGCGCCCTAATTTGTTGCGTCAAAAGCCACGCCTATCGTCAGATGATACAGGTGCGGCGGTTTAGTAGCCGATTACATATAGTCGACGGGCATTCCCGAACTGGCCATAGAATGGTGTAGACGTGTAGAACATAACATACGCTGCGGCGGCATCAGCAGGTTGGACATAGAGTTGGGCTGTACCAGTTAAGGCACCAGTTAAGGCAGCGTGAAGGGCTAGGTGTATCGTCAGATGATACAGGTACGGCGGCTTGATGGCCGATTAGATATAGTCGACGGGCCTCCCCGAACTGGCCATACAATGGTGTAGGCGCGTACAACATAGCATACGCTGCGGCGGCATCAGCAGGTTGGACATAGAGTTGGGCTGTACCAGTTGAACACCCATCCAACGTCAAAATGAACCGTTAATCCGAAATAAGTTGGGCTGTACCAGTGGAAGAAGCGGATTGGGCATAGAGTTGGGCTGTACCAGTGAAAACCCGTGAAAGAGGGCGGATTGGGGATAAAGTTGGGCTGTACCAGTGGAAGAACCAGTGGAACAAACAGCTGAGCCGTTACTTAGGCCAGTCAATCGACTAGAAGTTGAACGTGCCCGAGAAGACGATTACGTTAGCCCAACGCTCGTCACTACCGAACCGTTTGAGGTGCTCGCCGAGATAGCCGACCTCGTATCGATGTCCATTCACGACCAGGTATGGTCCGAAGAAGATTCGGTTACGGTCATATCCGCCGTACGGCGCCAGATCGACACCGTTTAGATTGGTCATGAACTCGTCGTATCCGGTAAGACCAAAGTTACCGTCCTCAGAGAGACCATAACTACCGCGAAGTTGATAACGGGTTCTATTCGAAATATTTCCGTTACCAACAATGAATCGTTGCTCTTGCCGAACGCGGTGCGCCCACTTCACTCCGAGGAGGTCGTGTCTATAGAGAACTTGCTGGAAGATTCGTTGCTCATCGATGTACGTACGATGGTACTGCGCATTATAAAACAAGGGGGTCCACGCGTATCCAAGCAATGAGCTAAACGATTTTGTCCAGTTGTAGTTCAACCCCGCTCGATTCTGCACAGTAGCGGCTCGGCTCCAATCGTTACCGACTCGAGGCTGAGTTTCGAGGTATAGCTGATATTTTTTCTCATCATCGAGAGAGATGAATGACTGCAACTGTAGCCATCCCTCAAAGTCAGTTGATGTAGAATCTGCTTGTGCATTACCGCTCCAGAGGAGCGCCGCAGCCAGGAGTGCCGCGAGTATAGTTTTCATAACAGCTCCCCATCAAAAGCGCCCATACATCATCGCAACGGCCAGACCTTACATCGCTTAATTCGAGCTTGAGACCACTTGGTTGGGCGGGCTTGGTTGGAAATTTACGAGTGCGTTTCTTCTAGGTCGCTGTGCTATCGCATCCTCTGATTCACGAAGAGGCTTTTGATGAGATCTTAACGGACAAAGGCAGTAGCGAAGCTCAAACTATCGCCCGCCGTCGGAATCGTCGCCGTCCACAGACCCTACTTCCATACCATCATACGAGTGAAGCTCTCGCTCCTGCGCGAACTTTTCGAGCGCCTCGTTACATGTCATAAGCGTGTCGACCGTATGACGCTCAACACGGTCAACTTGAAGGTAATAGAACTGCTCCTCGCTCTCATCGGGGGAACCTGCGGCTTCAAGAATTCCAACGAGGTTAAATCCACGCTCGGCGAGAGTCTCTCCTGCCGCAAGAAGCTTATCAGGGTCTGCGTCAGTGAAGAAATATGACCAGAGGCACTCACTCTTGATATCGAACGAATCGATATCTTTACAATCTTTAAACATATCCTCTATTAACTTGCGAGAGATCATGGAGCCTCAATGTAGTAAGTGCGAAGTGACGATCAACGGCCAGCAGGTCGCCCGGCCCTGAACAGTTCAACTTGTGAGACTAGTGTACCCGGCACCTCTCCCTTAATCCACTCAAAGACCGCCTTTTATTTCCAGGGCTTAGAGTAGGTAAAAAATCTGCCTCATAGGTAGGCTCACTCAAGGCCATCTGAATAGCCATTTCTCCGCCCCTCCTTCTTGGCGCTTCGATGCGCCTTGTCCCGCTGCCGTTCGCGCTCAACAAAAGGAGGCGGTTGAGTCGCAACTCGCTCCTTTTCAGGTGTGAGGGCGTCGGTAATGAGCGTATGTAACTTCCGGATCGCCTCTTCTTTGTTCATCGTCTGAGAGCGATGCGTTTGTGAAGAAACGGCGATACGCCCATCAGAACGGACGTGCTTTTGAACATCTGAACTGCGAACAATTATCCCTTTTTGCTCATAGGTAAAGGCAGGTGAAGCCCAGAGGTCGAATACGACACGAACCTTCGTTTCAACTTTATTTACATTCTGTCCTCCAGGTCCACTTGAGCGCGCGGTTTCGAAGGTCATTTCTGATTCGGGAACGGAGGGAATATGAAGAGTTGGCTTTTTTCCGGGGTCGTTGTTTATGTGCATGGCAGGGCTCGTAATATTTGTACCTGTGGGCACCGAGGCCGATATCTCCTTAACGATCGTACCAACGGGCACCGGACGGTATCCTCCACGATTATCGCGGCTTTGTGCCTCACAGGAGCCCTTAAATTCGAATTATACTACCAAAACCGCCCCATTCCCATTCCCTTTTACCCCTCCCCTCTACTACCCTATTCCCTAGCTATGAACCCCTCTAAACGCCTTACCTGCTCAGTTATAGCGACCGATTCGTGGTCCGCCGCTCGGGCTACCGTCATCAAGACTCGGCACGGAGAGGTACACACACCTATCTTCATGCCAGTTGCCACCCAAGGGGCGCTCAGATGCGTCGATCTCCCTGTAGCGGACGAGCTTGAGTTTCAGGTGCTCCTCGCGAATACATATCACCTACTCCTACGACCAGGGCCCGAGATCCTCAAAGAGGTTGGAGGACTTCATACGTTCATGAACTGGAATCGAGGCATACTTACGGACTCAGGCGGATTTCAGATATTCTCTCTCTCAAAACAACTTCAGATGTCAGAGGAAGGCGCGACCTTTAGAAGCTACGTGGATGGCAAACGGGTCAAACTCTCTCCTGAGTTAAGCATCGAGATGCAGAAGACGATCGGAAGCGACATCATGATGGTGCTCGATCAATGTATCCGTTCGACATCCTCAGAAGCGGACGTTCGCGCGGCACTGGAGCTCACGACCCGTTGGGCACAGCGGAGCTACAACGCGCGCGGTGACTCAGACCAAGCGCTCTTCGGAATCGTGCAAGGGGCATGCTATTCTCACCTTCGACGAGAGAGCGCCGAGCAAATTACCGCGATAGATTTTGATGGCTTCGCTCTCGGAGGACTTGCCGTTGGAGAGACAAGACAGGAGCGGGAGGACACAACTGAACACAGCGCGCCCCTCCTACCAGCTCACAAGCCCCGCTATTTAATGGGGGTAGGAACTCCGATCGATCTTCTCGAAGCGGTTCGTCGTGGCATGGATATGTTCGATTGCATTCTTCCAACATCGCTCGCGAATCAGGGCGTTGTCTTTACCTCACGAGGCAGGCTGGATCTTCGTCGTGGTGTGTATCGCCTGGATTCAGGACCGCTCGATCCCACATGCTCGTGCTCAACGTGCAGGCGATATACGAGGGCATACCTACAACACCTCGTTCGCGCGCGAGAGTTCGTCGCGGGACAACTTCTGTCGGTTCACAACCTAACCTTCTACCGAAATCTTATGCGAGATATGCGTCAAGCGATCATCGCCGGAACCTTCAAGGCGTTCTACGAAAGCAATGTTACCGCTCTTGAGAGCGATGATCTTGACAACCCTCCCAAACCACCTCCGAGCAATACGAAGATGGATCGAACGATGCTTGGGAATTACCAGATCATTGTTCGCGAAGGTGGCGTTGGCGCGATTAAACACCGCCTCTCTGGTGAGGTGATGCACGTATCAGACGACCCGCGCGAGGAGTCATACAAACTCTATGTCGAGGCGGCGCGTATTCACGAAAGACTCTCAGAATCAGACTATCCACTCGTGATATGGGATATCGGACTTGGAGCCGCTACAAACGCCATGGTGTGCTTGCACAGCCTAGAAAAGCTTGAGTCTCTTGGGCGTCCCATACAGATCATCAGCTTTGAGAACGACCTTGATTCACTCAGATTAGCGCTGCAACACCCGTGGCACTTCGCCCATTTGAGACATGGAGCTCCTCATAAACTTTTACGTGAGGGAGCCTGGGCGCATTCCTCCCTACCGATCTCGTGGAAGCTTCATCACGGCAATTTCATGGCTCACGCAAAGAGCGCCCCACCACCCGACGTTATTTGGTTCGATCCATTCTCTACCAAAGTGAATGGGGAGATGTGGGAGATGCCGATATTAGCTCACATCTTAGAGCTGTGTGGAGAAAAGGCGGCAAGCCTACACACCTTTTCGGCGAGCACCGCAGTGCGAGCGGCACTTCTCAAGGTCGGATGGTGGGTGGCCGCTGGACCCGGAACGGGACAAAAGCGGGAAACAACGAAAGCGTATACGCCACGCGGCGTGGACGCGGGAATCGCGCGAGACCTTTTGGACCACTCTTGGCTTCAGCGGTGGGAACGTAGCGACGCGCAAGTGCCTCAAGCGGTCGACACGGAGGAATTCAAGCGAGCGATCCGAGAACACGCGCAGTTCGCGAAAAGATAGCGGAGACGCGGGGCTTGCGGCCCTCATTTGATTATCCGACCAACCGCCTCAAAAAATCCACCTGCACATCACCCCACATCTGATAGCCCTTTGGATTAAAGTGCATATCGCCCGGAATGTAGATTGAGCGTGGCGGTTGATCTCCCAACTTAGCTTTAATGCCCGCGACGGGATTTAGGAAAGGCACGTCCTCAGAGATACAGACGGATTCAATATCTGAGAAGGGTTGGAGGGACCATATGCCCTCCAATTGCTGACGATGGGGCACGCCGGTTACGATAACTTTTATACCGTCCCTTTTTGCTTCCTGAATGAGCCGTTTGAGCATCGACATGCTCCATGCGACATCACTCTTGGCCTTTTCACTCCGCGCAGGAGCGCACCACTCAAAGAGTGGCGGGACCTCGCCATCATCCACGGGTTCGCGGCGAGCAAGCTCGGCTACATAATCGAGGATAACCTTCACTAAGGACGAATACTCTGCAGCCGCCAGAATCGAGCGCTGAAAGGGCGTCAGCTTTTCTAATCCCCACTCAGTCCTTCGATGTGTCCTAAACGCCGGATGTCCTGGCGCGCACGCTACTGGCGTCCCTTCCGCATTATAGTTGAGTGTCATTCGATAGAGCGAGTCATCGAAGACGTCGGTCATATCGACATTGACTACTAACAGGTCGGGTTTGTACGCAGCGAGCTTGGTTGTAAAGAGAAGGTAATAGAGGGTCGGCGCGTAAGACGCAGTTCCCGTGTTCATCACCTCCACCGTTTTTCCCGGAACCTTTAAGCTTCGCTGAACAATAGCTGGAACCGAATCCTCTTCGGGACACGTGCCTTCAACGAAAGAATCTCCAAGATACGCGATGCGAAATGTCTGCGGGGCTTTCTCTACTGAAAAATCGTAGTCAGCCATCCAACTCTGGCTGTTTGATCGTCGCGAGTATGACGGGATTCCTCGACCTGAGAACTGAGAAAATATCTGAATGTGATTCGGCGCGAATACATGATTGAGAATCGGATCCGCACGGATGGGGGTTGGCCTGCTGCGATACAAACAACGGGCCCCGACCTCAGCTATTCCAAAGAACAGCAGGGTGGGGCCTAACCAGATAGCCGCTCTTTTGAGCAATGCTTTCAGATTTCAACGGGCGAGGCCGCCCCTCCGTTACTTACCAACAACTTCCTGCATCTTCGCGCCGATCTCGTGAGGAGACCGTACGGTGTGAATGCCAGCCGCTTGGAGGGCATTGAACTTAGCTTCCGCCGTATCATCGGCTCCGCCGATGATAGCGCCAGCATGTCCCATACGGCGTCCTGGAGGGGCTGTAGCACCAGCGATAAAAGATACCACCGGCTTCTTCATATTCTCCTTCACCCACTGAGCGGCTTGCACCTCAGCGTTACCGCCGATCTCTCCGATCAT
>CAIXKI010000154.1 GCA_903920005.1 uncultured delta proteobacterium | reverse complement strand
GCCGGCCGCAGGTACAAATGTCGCGTGCTCATGCGATTCGTGGGAGAGCCGCAAATAAATCACACACTGCGTGAGTGATAGGAATATGATACATCTGTTGGTGTTATGGCTTTAAGAAAACTCCCCTTCCGACCGAATGTGTGCATGTTGGTATATAACCAAAAAGGAAAGCTCTTTCTCGGTGAGCGATGTGGAGAGAAGGGGCACTGGCAGTTCCCCCAAGGTGGCGCGGAACCCCGATATACGCCACGCGAGAACGTCCTGCGAGAGCTCCGAGAGGAGCTGGGGATAAAAAAGAAACACCTTGGATCGCTCAAAAAATTAAAAGCGACGCATGAGTACGAATGGCAATCGCCACCAAAGTACGCCGTGGGGAAGTGGAGGGGGCAGAAGCAGACCTTCTGGCTTGTCGAGTTTACGGGGAGTGACACCGACATCGATTTAGCGAGCTTTAAAGAGCCAGAGTTTCGAGCTTGGAAGTGGTGTTCAGTGGGAGAGGTTCGCCGGTGCGCCGCCCGGCATCGCGTAAAAGGATACGAGAAGCCGCTCAAGGAGTTCTTGGAGTTTAAGAAAGCGAAGAAGGCCGGACAAAAAACGTCCGAAAATTCCCTCCAAAAGCATAAAAGGACCCGCGCCGGCATCTGAAAGAGACTGAAAATGTCTCAAAAGCGCTTCGATAGCCGGCGAAGAGGCTTCCAGCACGTACCCACAACGGCGTACAGTAGGCCGGTTAACTAAGAGGGTCTATTTCATGGCTATTCCAGTCTACAAGACAGAGACGGGATCGTCTCGAACCCAAAAGAAGATCCGGCTTAAACCCCAGGATTCAATCGCCGCTGAGCAGATCGCAAAAGAGATGGGGGTTAACCCTGTACTCGGTAGGGTTCTCGCCGCGCGTGGCTTTAGGCCCGATGAGACCCTCAAGCAGTTTATTAACCCCTCGCTTCGAGAAGGGCTCCCCAATCCATCACAACTAAAGAACCTCAAAGAGGCTGCGGCTCTCATAGGAGAGGTGCATAAGGCTGGAAAGGCGATCGCTATCTGTTGTGATTTCGACGTCGACGGCCTCTCCGGCGGCTCGCTTGTTCACGATCTATTCAACACCGCCAAGATAGCCTCGAAAGTTTTCGTGCCGGATCGTTTCGTTGATGGATACGGATTGAATGAAAAGGTCGTGCGGCAGATAGCTCACGATGGGTTTGGTCTCCTTTTGACGATTGACTTTGGAACAACGAACGCAAAAGAGTTTACAATTGCGCGCGAACTTGGTTTGAAGACTATAGTGGTCGATCACCATCACATGACCACTGAGGCGCCGCCTGTAGACGTATTCATTAATCCAAATCAGCCGGGTTGTGGTTTCGCGTCAGGAACCGCCTGCGCAGCGGGGCTTGCGTGGTATCTCACCGTCGGCCTTAAGAGCGAGTTAAAGTTAGATTCGGTAGATTCAAGGGACCTCCTTGAGTTGGCATGTCTCGGAACCATATGCGACATGGTTCCGCTCGTTGGTATGAATCGCGTGATCGCAAAGCGAGGCCTGGAGCGTCTCTCCATAACGGAGCGGCCTGGTTTGCGCGCTTTGCGCAACGTGATGGGTGTTCGCGGAGCTGTGGGATGCACGGACGTTTCATTCGGCATCGGCCCACGTTTGAATGCTGCGGGGCGGATCGTGCACGGTGAGTTGGTGGTTGAACTGCTAACGACACGTGACACTTCTCGCGCTGAGAAGCTTGCGAGACAATTAAACGATCTTAACGCGGAACGACAGGATATTGAGGGTTCAGTAAAAGCGGAGGCGATTCAGCAGGTCGAACGAGACGTGCACCATCGTTGGGGACTCGCGGCCTATGGCCAAGAGTTCCACACAGGCGTTATTGGCATCGTTGCTCAAAGAGTTGTAGAGCATTTTTACAGGCCCGCGGCAGTAATGGGCATGGACACGGATGGAATCTATAAGGGTTCTGTGCGAGGGATTAAGGGTTTCAGCGTTATCGAGGCGCTCTCTGAATTGAGTAAGTATCTCATCAAGTTTGGTGGTCACACAGGGGCCGGCGGATTCTCTATTAAAGAGAGCGACCTCCCGCACTTTAAGAGCGCATGGAACGATGTCTGCGAGAGGAGACTTAAAGAGATCGAGATCGAACCATACATCGACGCTGACACGGAGGCGGAGCTCTCAGAGATCTCGGTGCCACTTGTCGCGGAGCTTAAAAACCTAGCACCGTTTGGAATCGGAAATCCAAATCCGCATGTTCTTGTTCGTAATCTACGAGTCGTAGAAGTTCGCGACATTAAGGGAGCGCACCTAAAGGTACTTTTGAGCGACGGTCGGCGATTTGTTTCAGGTATCATGTGGCGACAGACCTCGCATCCGGCTTTGAAGCCGAATAACTTCGTCGATATTGTCTTTAGGCCAGAGGTCAGTACCTATGGCGGGACAACAGAGCTTCAGGCGAACCTCCAAGCGATCGAACTCTCGAGCGAACCTCGATAGGCATATTACGGCATCGTTCTAAACCTTGTCGGAGCGCTCTCTTTGGTGCTTCCGAGCGTAACTCGTTTAGGCTTCGTGATTGAGAACTCAACTCTGTACGATACCGAGTAGCTTGTTGAGGGAGAGAGTCGAGCGGAGATCCTATTCTTTCGTGATCGGAGACGGATCTTTGTGGATGCTTTGCTTGCCGCAGCAGAGGACTTCTTCTGTTTTGTAAGGGCGCTCGTCTCGCGCAAGGGCTGAAAGGTAATAATATAAGTTGTTGTAACTCTTTTAAGGGCCTTTGTAGCCTGAGTCTTTGAAAGCCCTGCCTTGAGAAGTTGTGAAAGCGCCTTCGAATACCCACGACCAACAAGTGTAGGGGTCACTGTTGGAAGGTTCGCCACTACATTCCCACGAGACGACGTCGAGATTTTTGGCTCCGGGAGGTCCGTGAATCCGGGAAATATTTCGATGCCCTCGGTTGATGGTGGGGGCGAACCGGGATTAGCCCCTCCGGAAGATGGATCCGAAGAGGGTGGCTCTGGTGACGAAGGATTCGATGGGGTCGGATCGGGCACGTTGGGAGCTGTTGGTTGAGTTATCGGTGTTGCTTGCGCTGGTAATACTGAAGGAGAGCTATCTGGAGCTGCCTCCGGAGCGGTTATCGCCGTGCAAGGTTGAGGCGGCGGAACAGGGGCGTTGAGCTCAGTGTAAATATCGACTCTGCCGGCCTCTCGATCGAAGCCCGGTGCTCCAACCGCTAGAAATACGATTGGAGCACCATTGTGAGTGAGAACGCAGTGGGCGCCTCCCGCTAACGCGGCACCCTGCTCTTGGGTTGGCTGCGTGACGCAGTTGTTTACCTGAACGAGAGATTGAGAGCAGGAGGAATTTGTCGAGTTCATGCCAAAGAGCGCGACAGATCCCCCAGTGGAGTCTTCAGAGCGGTATGAGGCGAGGGTTGTGTCGGACTGCCCCGTAAGCGATCCGAATGAATCGCCAAGGGCTACAATCGTTCTGCCGAATCCAACAGACGAAGATTCTAGCCCCTCTGAAAACGCGCATAACGGGCTCCCCGCTGAATTAAAGAGCGATACCCGGCCTCGTCCCCCTAGCGCGCCGGGAGCGCCTGCGGCGAACACCGAAGAGCTCTCAGATCCGGCAAGAGAAGATCCGAGAAGGTCTGTTTCGCCACCCGTCGCAAGTTGGATAAGGCCCGCTGAGGTTGGTGGGGTGCTCGTCGCTGTAACGGTAGGCGTGATGGTTGGATAGAGTTGCGTAGGGACGAGTTGGGGATCGCTATAGGCCATCTGCACTGAGCCAGAGAGATTAGAGGCGCCCCCTTGATGTGAAATGCCGACGAGCATCTCGGGTCGTCCATCGAAGGAGCCGTTGGTATTGGCGATAAATGAAACGCCAGAACCAAGGAGACTTGAAGTAGCTCCACTAAAAGAAAATTCTGGATGTTGAGTGGTTGAACATGAGGTGCCCGAGCTCTGAATTGAGACTCCCAATGTATTGGGTATCGATGCTCGGGGTGATCCGATCAGGATAGTAGGAGTGCCGGGGGAGGGGGATCGTAACGGAGTGAGGACCTCAGCGAAGTAGGTATCACCGGAGAGCTCTCCGCAGGGGGCGTATGATATTGTCGAGCTGCCTTGGTTGATCTGGCTATGAAAGAGGAAGAGAGTGCCCGTGGTTCCGTGTGGCTGCGCGATGACGAGATCTGGAACGGAATCATTGTTAAAGTCGTTCACAAACGCGAGAGCTTTTCCAAATTCCGCGCCCGTTTGAGGAGATGGTGAGTCGATAGTCTGTATAGCTCGCGACCCCTGAGCGGCGCTTGGATCTATAATGTATACGCGACCAGCCTGCTGCCCGAGTGATGGGCTAACCGCATTCGGAGCACCAACCGCCATAAGCGAAGAGTTTTGTGTCGCTGTTGATGGAGCACTGCAGTCGATAGTCGCTCCGAATCGCTCTCCTGAAGCGCTTCCGGTGAAGTGGAGCGATGACGATATGGACGTCTGAGGCGCGGCTGAACTTGTTTTTGGAGCGAGAATAATGACGAGAGCGAACAGGGGAAAAAAGCGCGTTTTGTTATAAGGACCTCGACGGTCTAGAGAGGAAACGGGAGTGGTTGATCGGCCTAAGGAGAAAGTCATCACCTCGCAAATCCAATAAACCTGCAGAGGAAAGGGATCTGAGATCCTTTCCCTCTTTCTCTTCCAGTATCCTGGTCTGACTCTTTGTAGCCAACATTAAAGCGAAGTTGTGCTGAGGATCGCCTCGCTGCGATCCGATGTGAACAGATTGTGACAGAAGGTTTACGCTGCGCTCGTCGAAACCACGCCGCGGATCTTGTCCTCTAGCATGTTTACGACATCAGCCATATTACCGGCTGCGCGTTGAATGGCCGATAGAGCCTCTTCCGCAACAGGTGAGAGCCCTTGGCTCGCGTGCGCAACGAAAGCCATCGCGACGATCTCTTGAAGTGGGTTGTTTAAATCGTTTCGGATATCAGCGCCAAGCTCTGAGATCTTGGTTGCGATAGCAACTGGTTCGCGCGGTGTTGAGGTGCTTCGGGCGGAGAGTCTTCTAAGTTCAACGAATCGGTATCCAGGGTGGGAAGCGAACTCCGCGCGTGAGGAGTGAAGGTTGCTGATGATGACAAGCTCTGGAGGAGGTGACAGCAACTCAATGCACTCGTGCAGTGTACTTAACGCGCCATCCGGTAGTGAGGCGCTTGAGAGAATGAGATCGATGTGTCGTCGCTTTAAGATCCACAGCGCAAGGCTTAAGGTCGGCGCAAAGAGTATGGTTGATCCTGGTAGAGTGCTTGAGAGCTGGACTGTTATCTCATGAGCCATACTCTGACTGGCGTTGATAACAAGTACGGTGCACCCGGCTGGAATATCTTTTGTGGCTGTAGGAGGAAGGAGCGGTACCGCGTTGGGAGTTAAGGGGCGAGGAGAGGTTGGTGGAGGAGGGGCTATCTCCATCTCTTTCGTCAGGGTAATAGGGGCTAAGGTCGTTTCTTGAACGACCTCTTTAACCACCCTTGATTGGTCCATCGTCACCGTCCGACGGTTAAGACGAGGTTCATTGCCACAACTGGACATAGTTACTCCTAAACGTAAGAAGTAAGATGAAGTTCGGTGGGAGCTCGGTGCGTTTCGGGGGCGTTTTAGGCCTGGAAAACGCCGAACGCTGTTTGGGTTAGTCGCGCCTCAGCTTTCGGCGCTGTTTCGACCGTTTTCGTTTTCTGTGGAGGCTCTTTGGGCGTTGGAGGATGTTCGGTGTAACGAGCTCTTCGTCTTTGCCTTGAAGCTCAAGATTGCTGATGAGCGCGGCAGGAGAGATCGTTGTTATAGGAATGAGTCCAGACTCCGCTCCACAGAAGCCGTTGTCTACCTGCGGAGAGTCGCCCATCGCGATGATGTTGTTAAGCGACTGCAGGGGGGTTCCGACGAAGTTTACGCCACGCACAGGAACTTCGCGCCCGTTCGGATACACGAGCGTCGCGTAGGCGATATCTCCCGAGAACGCTTGGAAATCATAATTGGTCGTATCGGTCTCACCACCCGAGGTCTCGTACACAATCATACCGAACGGCTTTCTTTGGCGCCGTATCTCTTGGATGAGCTTATCTTTCAAACTGTCTATCGGTAGGCCGTTCTTTGCTTCGATAATTGTCACGCCCATGCGACTGATCGGACGTTGGGTAAGTTTCGTTCGGGCGTGGCCGTTTGAGGTAAATTGGCCCTTTTTGATCGCGGAGCGTGTTGTGAGGAAGTCTTTGAGCACTCCGTCTTGAATCAATACGGTATCGGCGGCTTTCACCCCTTCGTCATCATAGGTGTATGAGCCGATGCAGCGCTCTCCGTTGAATGTTTTGAGGAGTGGATTGTCTCGGACGGTGATAGGAAGTTTAAGAAGTTGCTTCCCCTCCTGACCTTTGAAGGTCTGTCCTTCACCGTTGGAGAGAAGCCTGCTTCCTTCGAGACGATGGCCTACAGCTTCATGAAAGAGAAGGCCCGCTGGTCCCGGGTGAAGCAGAACCGGTCCCGAAAACGCATGGATCTTCTTCGCGCGAGATATCTTCATCAAGTTCTCGTACTTCTGAAGGGCGAGTTTTTTAAAGGTAGCGAAGTCTGGAAGCTCCGATTCAGATCCGCAGTTGATGACGAGCTCCTGCTCAAGTCGAGACCCTTCCTTGGTGAGTTTGTGGAAATTTGCGGACAGCGAAAAAACTTGAGAGTTCTGAGCTATAACGGTGCCCTCGGTGCTCACGAAAACTTTCGTTTCCTGTGACACGTCAAATTCTACCCAACTACCGGAGATGCGTGGCAGTCCGGACATCCACAGGGAGGCCCTTTTGCAGAATTTACTCCACCTTTCATTGTCGGTCCGGTCGGTCCGAGAGAGGTGTCTAAAGGAGGCTCGCTTCGATCGAGCGAAGGACTTCAGACCGTTGTTGGGGTCACGTGTTGAGATCCTACTGGCATCTTTTTGGTTATAGTCGGTTAACGCCTCCCTGAACTTACTCTCAAGAAGCTTCCATACGGTGATACGCAACCCATCGAAATTGTTATCATCAACGGGTACTGACGAGTGCGCGAGTGATTCAAGATCTTCGTCGTGTTCACGTAGCCCACCGTCGACAACCTGATCGTACTCATATGAGCCGACACGCAGATCGCAGTTCACGTGTCGGGAGCGATCAGTTTGAGAGCGGCACGTTGATCCGCTGCTAGCCCAGGTGTTGAACCAGTGAACATCCTTCAACAAAAACGAGCAGTAGTAGGGGCTAGGGAATCCTCTGACATGCATCTTCAGAGCACGTCGAGCGTCCTTCTTGAGGATCTGAATTAATTGCTCGACCGTCCGTTGTGAAAGCATACGTCTAGATTAAGGCACTTCGAGGCATTTCACCAAGCTCCTCGAGTTTCAGTTAAGTGTTGGAATATCAATCGGTTAAATGAGGGATCTGGTGCTTAGAAAGCGTACTTTTTTTATTCTTTTTTTTGATGTTTTTAGGGGCTTTTAGGAGCGTTTGGGACGGAACTTTTCTACCGGCTTTCGACAGACCAGGCGGTTACGAAATCTGGCCAATCCAACGCCTCTGGGCGTGGGGTATATACCACATTAGGATCTGGGCCTACTTCAGGTCGGGGTCGCTTCCGGACAGGCCGTACTCTTTCAGTTTGTAGAGCAAGGCCCTGTGGCTAATCTCCAGAATCTTAGCCGCATGGGTACGGTTGCCACCGGTTTTCGCCAGAGCGCGTTGAATGAGGTCGATCTCAAGGGCTGCGGCGCGCTGCTTGATGGAGAGGTTGTCATTATCGATGACGGTGGTTTTCACGACTCCGTGTATCCGCCGTTTATGCGAACGAAGCACCGCCTCGGGGAGCGCTTCAGATTCAATCTCATTACTCTGCGAAAGAACGAGCGCGCGCTCCATGCAGTTCTCAAGCTCGCGCGCATTTCCTCTCCATTCGTATTCAAGGAGTAGTTGCATCACATCAACCGGTACCTTTTTCGCTGGGATGCCAAGCCGTTTGGAATGCTTCTGAATGAAATGATCTACGAGGACCGGAATATCCTCTTTTCTCTCGCGGAGGGGCGGAAGGTGTATCGATACAACATTAAGTCGATAGAGGAGGTCTTCCCGGAAGCGACCATTTTCCACGTCAGCTTCAAGATTTCGAAGTGTCGCCGAAACGACCCGCACATCGATAGGAATCATCTGCTCGTCTCCGACGCGACGAATTGAATGCTCCTGGAGTGCGCGTAAGAGTTTGACCTGAAGATGGAGCGGGAGCTCTCCGACCTCATCAAGGAATAGGGTGCCTCCGTCAGCTTCCTCAAAGAGGCCCTTCTTGTCTCGACTCGCGTCGGTGAAGGCGCCCTTTCGATGTCCGAAGAGCTCAGATTCCATAAGCTGTTCAGGAATCGCGCCACAGTTGATAGCGATGAATCCCTTTCCTCGACGGGCTGAACTTTCATGGATAGCGCGGGCAAGGAGCTCTTTGCCCGTTCCTGACTCGCCGGTAATCATCACGGTAGTATTGAACTGAGAAAGCCTCTTAACCGTCTCAAAGATAGATTTAAAACTCTCGCTTTGAGCGATGATGTTTTTAAAGGAGTACTTGTCAGATAGGCTCGCCCGAAGAGCGGTGTTTTCTCGCTTGAGGCGTTCGAACTCCTCAAACTTGCGTAATGTAAATATGAGGTCGTCTGGATTGATCGGTTTAGATATGTAATCGAACGCCCCCGCATGGACGGCTTGGGTTGCGATATCTTGATTGCCGTATGCGGTCATGAGGATAAGAGGCGCAGCTGAACCGCTCTGCTTTAAGACCTCCATGCCTGAGATTCCTGGCAGTCGTAAGTCACATATGACGAGGTCATAGGAGTCTCGCGCTAAAGTCTCGAGGCCCTCCTCTCCGGTTGCTGCTGTAGCCGTTAGGTAGCCAAGGGTCTCTAAAACGGTTTGAAGGGAAAGCCGCACCTCGTTGTCGTCATCGATAACAAGTATTCGAAGCTGGAGCGGATCTATGCTACGCGCGGGTATCATAGAAGGCCTCCAATCCACCACGAGAGCGAGTTGCCCTCTCCGACCAGGTATAGAACGACCTCGTGAAGTTCAAAAAGGTAAGCAGCAGCTCCGAACGCGAGGTAAGGACCGAATGGGATGTATGTATTCGATACGCTATTGCGGCGAATCAGGATGATCGCTACCCCGACAATCGAACCGATAATTGAACCGCAAAATATAGTAAACCAGGCGCACTCTGGTCCAAATGCCGCGCCCACAACGGCTAACAACTTTACGTCACCTAGACCGAGTCCCTCACGCTTTCGTACTTTAAAATAAAGCCACCACACGATTAGGAGCATTCCCGGGCCCATACATAGACCGAAAAGGGATTCAAACGGAGAGTATACAAATGGGGCGTTAAGGAGGGGATTTATCGGCGATGAGAAGAAGTAATTAGCTAAACCTATCGCCAGCCCAACGAATGTTGCTGGATAGGTAATGACGTCGGGGATAATCATGTAATCGAGATCGATATACGTGATGGTGATAAGGACGCACGTAAAGAGAAAGACACCAAGAGCTGTTGGTGTCGGGCCAAATCGCAGAAGGCAGAGCACCGCGGCGCATCCCGTAAGTACCTCGATAACAAAATAACGAAACGGAATCGGCGCTCGACAGTATGCGCATCGACCCCGCAAAAATAGCCATGAGAAGAGAGGTATCGTATGCCAGCTTTTGAGTTGCTTCTCGCATTGCGGGCAGAAGGATCGTGCGGGAGAGGCGATAGATACGGGCTTTTCGAGTTGCTTGATACCCTCGCGGGTAGGCTCGTACTTTCCCATCGGAATTCGGTACGAACAAACGCCGAGAAAGCTTCCGATCGTTGCTCCAAAGAGGAAGCATATAATCGCAAGCGTAATAACCATCGCCATAGAGAACCCCGTCTATCTTTGATTCCGCAAAGAGGTAATACGGTCTAAAAAATTTGCATAGAGGCGATCGTCATTGAGATGGTGTTCTGGGGCGGCGAGCGATCCAGGTATGATCCTCGAGGGTACGGGCGAGTCGCATAATTATTGCGGGAACGATTGGAGGGTCGGCGGCCTCGCCGACCGCGGGTAGGAATGTT
>CAIXKI010000153.1 GCA_903920005.1 uncultured delta proteobacterium | reverse complement strand
GGCGTCGATAATGACAGCGACGGAGCTATTGACCTAGCGGATTTCAGTTGCGGAGGAAACGCCACAAACAACAACGAATCGTCCCCCGCCGCGCAATGCCAAGACGGCGCGGACAATGATGGCGACGGAGCGGTGGATCTCGCTGACTTTAGTTGCGGAGGAAGCAAGCAGAGGAACGACGAGGCCAATCCAAAATCTCAGTGCCAAGATGGACTAGATAACGACGGCGACGGAGCGATCGATACAAACGACTTCAGCTGCGGTGGCAACAAACAGAAAAATGATGAAGCTAATCCGAACTCTCAATGCCAAGACGGCTCTGACAACGACGGAGACGGCGCCACCGACCTTGCTGACTTCAGCTGCGGTGGTAACAAACAAAAAAACGACGAGGCGTCTCCAAGAGCGCAGTGTCAGGACGGAGTAGATAACGATAGCGATGGCGCGACGGATCTGAACGACTTTAGCTGCGGTGGCAATAAGCAAAGTAATAATGAGGCGACACCGAAGTCACAGTGCCAAGACGGAGTTGATAACGATGGCGACAATGCAATCGACCTTGCGGACTTTGGTTGCTCCGGCGCCCAAGACAACAACGAGTCGGACGTAAAAGCGCAATGTCAGGACGCCACGGATAACGATGGCGACGGGGCGACAGACTTTCCGGCTGACTTCAGCTGTTCCAGCGCTCAAGACAACAATGAGAAAGACCCTTCTTCTCAGTGCCAAGACGGTCTGGATAACGACAATGATGGATCTGTAGACACTAACGACTTTAGCTGTTCATCGAAACAAGATAACGACGAAAGCAATCCGAAAGCGCAATGTCAGGACGGAGTAGATAACGACAACGATGGCGCTATCGACACCAATGACTTTAGCTGCTCAAGCGCTCAAGATAACGACGAGACCAATCCTAAAGCGCAGTGCCAGGATGATGTTGATAACGACAGTGACGGCGCTATCGACCTGAACGATTTTAGCTGCACGTCCAAGCAAGATAACGATGAGGCAAATCCAAAGTCTCAGTGCCAAGATGGCATCGACAACGACAGTGATGGCCTTATCGACACCGCGGACCCTGGATGCACAAACAACCAGGGCAACAACGAAGGTGGCGCGACGGCGCAGTGTCAAGATGGACTCGATAACGATGCCGATGGCGCGACTGACTTCCCTGCGGATTTCAGCTGTACCAGCAGAAGCGATAACGACGAGACGAACCTCAAGGCTCAGTGCCAGGACAACACCGACAATGACGGTGACGGCGCCGCTGACAGAGAGGACTTTAGCTGCGCCTCCCCGCAGGACAACGACGAAAGTGATCCGAAGGCTGAGTGCCAAGACACCCTAGATAACGATCGTGACGGGCTTGTGGATATGGAGGATCCTGGATGTAGCACAAAACAGGACAATAAGGAGTCCGACGAAGCGAGCGCCCTGACGCTCGGTATCGAGTGTATCACCGTGAACACAGATGGTTCGTCGACCGCCTACTTCAGCTACAACAACACGACTGCGAGAGAGCTGGAAACCACGATTGGTAATTCAGGCGCCTCGGTTAACGAGTTCTCTCCTGGCCCTCGAAACCTTGGACAACCGTCTCGGTTTAAACCAGGACTCGCAAAGGGAACGGTACCAGCTTCCTTCACGGGCTCGGACCTCACGTGGTCAGTTCGGGTTGCTGGAGGTGGAAAAGTAACGGCCACCGCTTCGTTGGATACCACGCCAAAATGTGGAGCTGTTCAACCAACGGCTGACTGTCGCGGATTTGATTCTGGAAAACTCAGGATAAAGATGGGCTACCGAAACCCAAATCCATTTACAATCATTCTCCCAGTAGGAGCTTCGAACGAGTTTACACCGGGACGAAGTGACCGGGGCCAACCGTATGAGTTCTACTCCGGCCTGAATTCGGGAATACTGAACGTCGACCTCGACAGCGCGGCCGACCAGACCGTGTGGAAAATTAACGGCGCGGCATCATCACTCGCTAGCAAGTTACCTGTTTGCGATGGTGAATGCGTAGATACCGCCACAGGAGCAATTACGGGAGAACTTGATCGGATCGCGATTGAGCTCGCCGACGCGGTCCGTGATGGCGCTAATCTTCTTGCGGCTAGTCCTCTCGTGAAGACGGGTCGAAAGAAAGCTACTAGCCCGTCACGAGAAGATCGGGCTGACATCCAGCGTTCCCGCAAGCTCGCTGATGAGTACGAGGCTCGATCTCGCGCGCTCCTTCTTCAGGTGCCGGCGGTCGTACGAAACTGTCCGGAAGCACCCGCGTTCTGCCAAACAGTGGATCGGGGAGCAACTATCGACGCGTTAAAGGGTCTCTATGCGGAAGCACGAAACGCGACGAAGCGTATCGTCTCCCGAGCATACTTCCGAGAGAACGGTCGCACGAATCGTAACGATCCGATTATCAAGCGAGCTCTTCGGCTTGAGGAACAGGGGCTGGCGCAACTCGCCAAGATCCCGCGGTTCGCGACAGAGTGTAAATAGGCATGGTTTCTCGGGGGGGGGCTCAGCACTCCCCCGAGAGAGCCTGTCTCGTTATGAACTTTTCCCTGGTTGACGAATCACGAGCTTCCGAAGCCATAATGGCTACTATTCTTAGCGCGGCGCTAGCCGGCAGAAACTAAGAGCTATAACAGCGCGGCGAAGTGGGATTACAGAGTGAAAGAACTTTCTAGACGACGCGTTCGAGGCTTACAAACACATACGGTCCAAGAGGGTCGCGCCACCTGCTACGCCTGCCTGAGGCCTACTTCCTATTGCCTCTGTCAGGAGATAAACCCATTCTACGCTCACTGTAATGTCCTTCTCCTGCAACACCCTAATGAGTGGAGAAAATACTACTCAACGGCTAAATTGGTTAAGCAATCAATCGTAAACAGTGCGCTCCTTCGCGGAGTGGTGTTTGAGGAACGCGTCCTTCACGCGACTCTTGGCGATACCGAGCCAGTCTTGCTCTATCCGGGGCCCTCCTCCATAGACTGCGAAGAGCTTCCTCTCGACGAGAGACACACGATTCTCGTCATCGACGGCACCTGGGATGAGGCCGGGAAGATCGTGTGGCGAAATCCAATGCTCCAAAAACTCCGCCGAATCTCGTTCCACTCAACACTCACATCTCGATACCGGATTAGAAAACAGCCTCGTCGCGGGTACCTAAGCACGATCGAATCGGTAGGACATCTTTTAAAGCTGAACGCCCAGGCTTTCGGAAAGGCACACTACAACGAATCATACGATCGGCTCTTCGCCGTCTTTGAACGAATGATCGAGAAGCAGTTGGCGCACCTCGGGGAAACCGCGGAGGCGCGCGTATAAAATCCTTTGCGCAGATGGGTCAGAGAAGCTAACTTGCCCGTGCCTACCCATTTTTTCGGGGGCTTACGAACGTACAAGCTTTATGGACCTACCGGTACGCATCTCAGAGAAAGACCGAATTTTTCTGGCTAACTTCGCGCTCAGCGCGGATCTCTCGGTGAGAGACCTGGCGAAACGATGCAAGATGTCCGAATCGACTGTTCGTTACACAAGAGACTCACTCCTTGATCGAGGCTTAATCAAGCCGGTCTATCACATCGACATGTTCTCTCTCGGGTATATCGATTTTACCGCTTTCCTAAACCGAGGGGCGGAGAGCTCTTCGGGCCGAACACGACTCGAACAAAAGATGATCTCTCATCCGCGAGTAACGGCCCTCTTCAAGATGGGTGGCGGTTGTCAGTATATGGTGTGGCTTCAGGTAAAGAAGCTCTTCGAGATCGAGGACCTTTTCGCCCTCATTCGGCCGAACGAATCCGGAGCGAATTTTGAGAAATCCATCCGCCTCGCGCTTGACTGGACGGTGTTTACGCCGAACTACCTTGCCCCGAAACATTCCAAACGCTCCTCCATAAGTGTCTCAGCCCAAGCTTCCTTGGCGACTATCGATGACGTAGACGAGACGATCCTCCAAGGGCTCTCAAGGCACCCAGAGATGAGTCTATCGACCCTCGCTCGCACGATGCAAATAAATCCCAATACGCTTATCTATCGAGTCGATAAGCTAAAAGAACGCGGAATCATTCGTGGACTCACCTATATCCTTCAAATAGATAAGCTTGGAATTCAAACGTATCGAGTTTTACTTGTGGATCGAGGTTTAAGCTCAGAACAAAAGAACCTTCTCCGAAAAAAATTCGAGGCATGTCCAAACGTAGTAGCCGCCATTCTTTGCACGGGCAACTGGGACTATGAGCTTCGATTTGAGGCTGAAACGAGCCAGGACCTTGATAATTTCTGCCAGGATCTCTACGACACCTTCGGGTCCGCGATTGACTCAATCAAAACGATCCAGCAATTCAAGATTTTAAAGCGCCTAGGACACCCTACTCAGTAACGCCCTCTGCCGAGACTATCGGAGAACCGTCTGTGTAAATCGAGCGCCTTGCACTGAAGCAGGAGTTACCTCTGTCGCAAAACTCAGGAACTCTACTACGGTGTCGCGAGAAGGGAGTAACTTCTTGAAAAATTGATCGTAGGATCCTCTCGTGTATCTATCCGTCCAATGGTCATACAACCCCTAGCTAAAGCCCCTCGTACCCGTTGCCACATAATAAACTTTCCCTCGAATGACAACTTTTCGGCGCCCACAAGAACCCGCAAGAGGAGTTTCAAGCGGATCTTTGTGACCTCGCGCGATAAACTAAAAAAGGGCAATCCATAGACGACGTAACTTAATTTTAGTTCCGGGAAATATGTTACCCTGCTAAAGTTAGGTGATTTTCCAGCGGCACTTTGTTGGTGAATCCGCGCCAAGGGAATTATTGAGATATGACTGCAGTTGTTCTTGCCATCGCGGATAAGTTTGATCGCTCTGAAGCAACTGTTTTGGCGGCCATCCACAAAAGTGGTATTCCCATAAGAGCGATCGTTTCAGAGGCTTGTAAATATAAAAGCATCTTAGTCGACTCCGGTGTAGAGGTAATCCTTCATAGATTTCGGGGTAGAATCGCGCCGAGATCAATTGCTTTTCTTAGAAAAGAAATACAGGAAAACAACATTCAGATTGCGCACTGTTTTTCCAATCGTGCCCTTTCAAACCTAAATCTTGCTGCCTGGGGAACCGGCGTAAAAAGAATTGCCTATCGCGGGACGGTTGGACACGTAAGCCGCTTTGCCCCCTTGTCATGGCTTACCTATTTAAACCCTAACATCGACAAAATTATTTGCATCTCGAACGCGGTGGCTAAGTTTCTCTCTTCAATGGTAGACGAAGAAAAGCTGATTACAATTTATAAAGGTGTCGACCCTAGCTGGTACGATCCAAACAAAAAAGCTGACTTGATGAAGTTTGGGGTTCCGCAAAACTCTTTTATTGTCGCTTGCGTCGCTAATATGCGCCCGGTAAAGGGAGTCTCCTATCTCATACGAGCGATTGATAGCCTTCCTAAAGACCTGCCAATTCATCTGGTATTGGTAGGCGATGTACGGGACAACCAAATAAAAAAATACGCGGCACATAGTTTCAAGGTTCATACCCTTGGCTATCAAGATGATGTAGCGGCGATACTCACAAATGCCACTGCATTCGTCATGCCATCAGTGGAACGTGAAGGTTTGTCTAAAGCTCTCTTGGAAGCAATGTCCCTTGGAATCGCGCCGATAGTCACCCGAGTTGGCGGAATGCCCGAGGTCGTGATCCACGAACAAAATGGATTAGTGGTTCCACCGCGGAGCTCCGAGGAGCTCGCGGCCGCGATACTGAGATTATACAAAAATGAAGAAGAGAGGCGATCATTCGCTAGAAATGCAAAGAACACCATTGATGAGAGATTTAATTTAGACGGCACCACGCGCGAGACGATGGCGCTATATCGCCGTCTAGTATCGTGTTAGTCATGACTTTCGACCTTTATCGGCCTTGCGCTCTGTGTCGGGTACGTCGCTCCATTTTATTCTCTCGTAAGCCGCGCCTAACACGTTACCTCGCGCTTGCCGCCAGCTTCAAATCTGCCCGCATCGGATCTGATGAAAATCGCGGGCGAGAAAAAGCCGGGAAAGTCATGGCTGACACGAATTTATGAAATCGAGCGCCTCGCACTGGAGCAGGAGTTACCTCTTTCGGGAAGTTGAAATCACTCTCTACCTCTTCAATCCGATCCGCGGGGGCGGGATGAGTCGCATACCAACCCTCACTCGAATCGCTTGAGCGCTCTTTGAGTATACTCAGCACCCGGATAAGGGCGTTCGGATCATAGCCTGCGCGCTGAAGGAGCTTTGCCGCGTAGAGATCCGCTCGATACTCCTGAGAACGTTCAAATCCTTTTGTCAGAAGCTTCTCCATAACGCCGTCAACACTCTCGGAGAAGGTTGCGGTAATGGCGCCCAAATCCACGGGAGAAGCCACGTTGTTAAGAGCGACTGCGGCCCCCTGAGTTGAGGCCTCTGAAAGCGCCGAGAACAACGCCGCGTTCGAAATGGCTTTTACGCCATCCCGATTGACGATATGCGCAATTTCATGAGCGAACACCGCGGCGAGTTCATCTTCATCCCGCAACGCATCTATGAAACCAGAGGACACGTAGACAAAGCCACCCGGCGCTGACAACGCGTTAATCGTCGGTGTTTCGACCACCACGAAGTGATACCCACCAAAGGTCTCCGGCAAATCACTCACCGCAACCAAACTCATCCCGACATCGTTCAGATACTTAATCTTGTTCGGCTCGAGCTTCGGAGGGAATGTTGATAAAACCTTCGCGGATACGGCGCGGCCAAGGTAATACTCCTGCTCTGAAGTGAGGGCTTCTTGAGACTTCACGAGCTTCTTTCCAGCAGAGAAGACCCCCTTCGCTTGAGACTCATCCACATATCCGGTCTGCGCGAGAACTGACGCTCCAAGGGCGTCAAACGATGAGTTACCAGCACAACCGCCACTCAGAATCCCTAGCAATGATACAAGCGAAAGAGAGAGCGACAACCTCATATTAGTTATGTAATCCTCCCTTGTTCACGAACTGCTCGACATCCTGAGTGGAGACCTTGGCAACCTGCTCGACTTTGTCGACGAGATCGTATCGTACGTTCCTATTTTCGGTCCTGAAACTCTGCTCAACCTCTCTGCTAAATCCCTTTCCGGCGAGCACTACATCAGATGAATCTGCTTCAACTTTTGAAAGTCCCTTAACGGAGAGCACAATGTGCTGGCGCGAGATAGCCGACAGCGGAAGATAGCCCTGGAAGCCGCCACTCTTTACAGCAGCCCATCCCCCCTCATCTCCCGTCTTGGAAAGCTTATCCCCGTATCGAACCGTAGAAACGCCAGAGGCATAGAAGAGCGGCTTGCTCCGTACCCGTGATTCTCGAACCTGAACCCAAACATCTTCCGCATACGCGGACACCGAGCAGATTATTAAAAACACGACGGTTGCGAGGACTCTCATAGTTCTCCTGTTCTACGTATCTAAGAGCTCAGTTAATGAGGCTTTTCCGCTAATCACACCAGCCTTTCGATATACTTCGAATTTGGCCCGTGTGTCAGCGATATCGAGGTTTCGCAACGAGAGCTGTCCGATTCGGTCGTGAGCCGTGAACCCCTCACCTCCCCTCTCCATCGTAAGTCGCTCAGGATGATAGGTAAGGTTGGGGCTTTCGGTATTCAGGATGGAATAGTCATCACCCCGACGAAGCTCTATCGTTACTCGTCCTGTAATCGCTTTTCCAATCCACCTGATAAGCGACTCCTTTAACATCATTGCTTGTGGATCAAACCAGCGGCCCTCATAGAGGAGGCGCCCGAGCTTGTAACCAGAGTTATGATACTGCTCAAGAGAGCCCTCGTTGTGGATCCCTGAGAGGAGCCTCTCGTACGCGATGTGAAGAAGCTTGATACCTGGAGCCTCGTAAATGCCGCGGCTCTTGGCTTCAATGATCCTGTTCTCGATCTGGTCCGAAACGCCGAGGCCATGGCGTCCTCCGATACGATTTGCCTCAAGCACAAGATCCACCTGACTTGCGAAGCTCTTATCGTTCAAAGCAACTGGAAAGCCCTCTTCAAACGATACGGTTACAACTTCAGGAGCGATGGACACAGCGCCATCCCAGGATTTAACCCCCATGATAGGTTCAACGAGATACTCAGATTCGTTGAGAAACTCTAATTTTTTGGCCTCATGGGTCGCGCCCCACATATTTGAATCGGTAGAATAAGCCTTCTCGCCGGATGCTCGGTACGGAAACTTGCGTTGCTCAAGATACTCGCTCATCTCTTTTCGACCACCAAGCTCGGAGATAAAGGTCTCATCAAGCCACGGCTTATAGATCTGCAGTTTCGGGTTTACGAGCAGTCCGTAACGGTAAAATCGCTCGATATCGTTACCCTTATACGTGCTCCCGTCCCCCCAGATATTCACCCCATCTTCAGCCATCGCGGCAACGAGCTTCGTACCCGTCACGGCTCGTCCAAGTGGTGTCGTATTGAAATAGGTCTTCCCAGCCGTAGAGATGTGGAAGGCTCCGCAGATGAGCGCTAAGAGCCCCTCTCGGGCCAAATCCTCTCGGCAATCGACCAGGCGAGCTTTCTCCGCTCCATAAGTCATCGCGCGCTGCGGAATAGAATCCACATCTGTTTCATCGGGCTGAGCGAGGTGAGCGGTATAGGTATACGGAACCGCCCCGCGTTCACGCATCCAGGCTACCGCGACGCTCGTGTCGAGCCCTCCAGAGAATGCTAGCCCAACTTTCTCTCCCTTCGGAATGCTCTTAAGGATATGCGTCATATAACTCCCCACCGTTAACCTACCCCCTGGTATACTCAATCACCCCCTGGCTTGAAAATGAGAATGTGAGCTGTTTCATAAACGAGAGCCCTCCTTCGCTCTTTTTCTGAAACTAGGTGTGTTTGCCCCCTACTAACAACCGGTTCTTCGACTCTTGAACCGTTTAAACCCTTTTTATAGACTCCCCCAAATGACGGCTCCAGCAACAAAAACTATCCCCCTTGAGGATGCCCTCGGTATCTTCAGTCTCAGCAAAAACCTCCCCTTGCTCGCAAAGCTAGGCGAGGAATTCGTGGCGAATGCCCCTCAAAGCGTGAAGCCCTGCTGCGCGTGGGATGCGGGTAGTTTGAGCCGCAAACCTCATCAAACCTCCCCGGAGCCCCACCTCTGCCTCCTCCTCGATATGGGAGGGACCCACACCAAAGTTGGGTACCGAGATAGCGCTGGAGGGTGGAATCCCATTCTCGATCACCACAACGATTGGTTCGAATCAAAACGAGACACCTCCCTTCCCCTTCTCCAAGCGTTCTTCCGCACTCTTCTCTCTGAAACATTACAAGCCTGTCCTACGCTCACGACCACGAAGTTCCCCATCCGTCTCGGCGTTATTTGGTCGAACCAGATCAAAACCAAACGCTTTCAAAGCAGAAAGACAAGGGGCGTAACCGGCCTTGTACATGGCTACCAAAGTGGCGGATACCGAAAAGGCGAGTGGTTTCTGAAAGAGATCCGAAATGGCGATGATGTCGGAGCCACTCTTCTAGCTGAGTGCGAACGAGCATCTCTCACCCCTGAGGTAATGGTGCTCGGGAACGACACGCTCTTCACCCTTTTCGCGGTTCCCGACGCGCACGCTGGCGTCGTTATGTCGTCAGGGGGAAACTGCACGCTCGTAGGCACAGGCACTGACGATAAAGACGAATTGTACAATTCAGAGCTCGGCGGAATGTTTATGATCCCGGCAGAACTGCTCTCAGTTGGGGACGTTGCGTTCATGAAATCCCGAGGGATCTCATCACTCTCGCTCGAAGAGCTCTCCGCTGGGACGTGGTTCCCGTCGATGGTTGCCTCACACATTATTGAAGCAGCCGTAACGCCAGGAGGTGAAGAACTGAAACAACTCGCGGAGGATATACAAGCGAAGAGATTGGTCGTAACGAACCGCTCCCTTAGCGGACTTCTTGGAGGCACCGAGACCATCTTTTCAGTGTATCCGGAGACATTGCGCTCCGCGCTCTACCCCCTCGTAGCGGCCCTGGTCGGACGTGGAGCGGTCCTGGCTGGACTTCTCTGCTATCTTTCAGTGGTGGGGCAACTTCGAGCCGTATTGAAAACCGCCGTTGTCTCCCTCGATAGTTCAATGGCGAGGCACTTTCCTCTCTACCTAGAAGGAATGAAACGAGCTGTTACCGCGCTCTCTCCGCAAGGCGTAACGATCGATCTTCGCCTTATGGCTCCTATTAATCTCGCCGAGGGGATTGAGATATCGGTACCACTTCAGGGAGCCGCAGCCGCGCTAACGAATCATTAATCGCATTCCACCTTACCTTTGTACCCGCGGCCGGCGAGGCCGCCGGCCCTCCAACGAACCCGCGACATCAGCCACATCGAAACATTTGTACCCGTGACGATATTGGAGGGGCACCGGCCTCGGTGCCCATGTCCCCTCCAATTTCATTCCACGTTACATTTGTACCCGCGGCCGGCTAGGCCGCCGGCCCTCCAACGAACCCGCGACATTTGTACCTGGAGGGCCGGCGGCCTCGCCGGCTTGTCGCAACCCGCGACATCAAACGCATTAAAACATTTGCACCCGTGGGCACCGGGGCCG
>CAIXKI010000152.1 GCA_903920005.1 uncultured delta proteobacterium | reverse complement strand
TAAGCACTTGCAGCGGCGAAAAATCCGTAACCCTGCGGAGTCCTTTGAGCGGGAAGATGATTTTAAATCATACTAGCCTTGGGTTCCTTCGCGCGCTGGCTCTGAGAGAAATAGCTTGGGTGTACCAGTGAAAGGCGCTCCACTTTTTCTCTCGTGACCCGATGATATTTTCCACTTTTTGTACACTTTTGCCCGCGGAGTTGACAAGCTCGTCAGGCACCGTACAGTGAAAGAGGGGAGCGGTACTCATTTCGACTGCACAGAAAGGAAGTCCCCGGGGTACAGAGAGAAAAACGTTCCTCAGATGTAATCAGAGAATCGAAGAAATAGCGCCAGAGGGAACTCTCTTCACGCGAAGAGACGGCTGACCGGTTTATAGGTGGAGAGTCCATGATGCAATCGCTTAAGAACAAGCCATGTGTATTTGCTATGGGTATGCTAGTTGGTGCTGCCGCGGATTTCGCTTGGATGCGCACTTCCACCGAACCAGAGAAAACTGGTACGCACGAGAGTGTCGCAAAAGAGAGCGCCGCTCAGCAACCCTCTGCCGGTAGCGATGCGCGTTCGGCGGATCTCTTGGGTGCCTCAATGTCGCCCTCGGAGCGATCCGACATCATGGCGGCGGTGCGGCAAGTCGCTAAAGAGGAGGTCGGCTCCCACATTCAGGCGTTCGTCCAAGGAGCGGCGAAGCGAGCGGCCGAACAATCTGAGATTATAGCGGCAGCGAGAGAGGTGGCGAAAAAGGAGGCGCAAACATACATTAAGAGTGTTGAGCCCGAAGCTATCAAGGCCGAAGATTTAGACCGACCGGGCGAGGAGACCAGAGAGCCGCGATATGAGAAAGAGTTTCCGGCACGGGTAGAGAAGACTGAGCTGCTTGAATGGCAGCGACGTTGGGAGTCGCAGAGACAGCTAAAGTTGAAGCAGCAGAGAAGGGAGGAGGAGGAACCTCAAAAGCCGCGCTCGCAGTGGCGTGGACTCTACACTGTCGAAACCGAAGAGGAATCGTATTAGGAGCTGAGAGTCATTTGGGTTAGATGTGTATTAACCCTGTGAGCAGCTACTGTCTCTGGTCTGTCTCTGGTACAGGGCAACTCTCGCCCACACTCACTCATCCGCACAACAAGCGAAAACCACACAGAAAAATGAGCCGGTCCAGAGTTGCCCTGTACCAGGGGGGACGACCGCGCCATACTCCGTGAAGAGTCGCCGAGGTTTTCGTCTGCCTCCATGCTGAGAACTTGATATCGCATTTTGGGACATCAAGTTTTTATGCTCTTGCAATGACAGCTGAAACATAAAATCATTTGGAAACCTTCGAAGGTTTCGTGTCACTTGCTCGTTCAATCGAGCAGTGCTGACGCCATATTAGTGGCCAAGATCACTGTCTAATATTACGCGTTGTCCCTTAATCGTGAGGATTTTCGACTCGATATCTTTTTCCATACATTTAGTATCGAGCAAGTCAGCCGAAAGTTTCGTAGTATCAAGGGATAACTATTGAAGGCACGCGGATCCTCGCTAACGCTCGAACCGGTGCTTGGAACGTTGTCCTTGTATTCGTAAGTCATATGCGACACATTCTTTTTCTAACCTTAACTGCGATCTCCCCTCTGTTTGCGAACGCGCAATCGTCGTCGCCACCTTCTCATCTGAACATCAGTGTGATTCTTCCCCTAACTGGTCCACTGGCTGAATAACGCGCCACGCCCCGGCAGAGGGATGGAGATGAGCTGTTGCGACTCCAGTAAGCTTTTGATGAAGCGATAGACCGTCGACGTATTGATATCTAGTCGGGCCCGAGTGACGCCAAGCACGATATCCCGAGCCGGTACCGTCCTGTCTGATTTTGACAGGGGGGCAACAATAGCTTGTCTCGCTTGTGTTTTTCTCATCTGGTGCCCCTCCCTTGACAGAAGGCTATCGCATCTGAGATTCATATGCAACCTGGTTGCATATAGAATCTCGGAGCCTTTTATGACTAAGCAAGAAGAAACAAGTACTTCAAAGAGGAGCTCAACTGCTCGCAGACGACGACTCCCCGTGACCGTCCTCTCGGGGTTCCTAGGCGCTGGGAAGACCACTCTTCTCAATCACGTTCTCACAAATCGCGATGGCCTGAAGGTGGCGGTGATTGTTAACGACATGAGCGAAGTCAACATCGACGTGCAGCTTGTTGAGCGTGGAGATGCTCGACTTGACCGTAGCCAAGAGAAGCTTGTCGAGATGTCGAATGGATGTATCTGCTGCACCCTAAGAGAGGACCTCCTTGAGCAAGTCGCGGAATTGGCCGCAGAGGAAAAATACGACTACTTACTCATCGAATCGACAGGCATAGGTGAGCCGATGCCTGTAGCGGCAACCTTTGCTCATACCGACGAAGAGGGCCGGAGCCTTTCACAAGTCGCTCGACTCGATACAATGGTCACTGTGGTTGACGCCGCTAGCTTCTTCTCTTACGTGGAATCATCGGATGACCTCAGGAAGCTCGGGCTAGCGGTCGATGATACTGACGACCGAACGATTGTCGATCTTCTGATCGATCAAGTCGAGTTCGCAAACGTCATCGTTCTTAACAAAACAGATCTTCTTTCTCCGGCGCAACTCGCCGTGGTCAAGGTGATGATTCGGAAATTGAATCGGGATGCTCGGCTCATCCATAGTCAGTTTGCGACTGTTCCTCCTCATCAAGTGCTCAACACGAAACTGTTTGACTATGAGAAGGCAGCTCAGAGCCCGGGATGGATTAAGGAATTATCGGGTGAACACACGCCCGAGACCGAGGAGTACGGAATCTCAAGCTTTGTCTACAGACGTGATAGACCTTTTCATCCTGAGCGTTTTTCCCTCTGCATTCAATCAGAGTGGCCAGGAGTGGTTCGCTCGAAGGGTTTTTTCTGGCTCGCGTCACGTTCGCGGCTAGCTGGCTCCTGGTCTCAGGCTGGAGGGTCGTGTCGCTCCGAGCCGGCCGGATTTTGGGCGGCAAGTGCTGAGGACGGCTCCCTGATTAGCTCCGAAGTCGCTCCCGTGAAAGGCAAACAGGAACTGGTGCTGATAGGTCTTGATATGAACCAAGAGCTGCTTACCGCAATGCTTGACGACTGTCTTCTTACTGACGAGGAAATGGCGCTGGGGGAGGAAGGCTGGAGAAAATTCACGGATCCGTTCTCACCGTGGGCTCTTCAGGAATCTCATGCGTCATGAACCCAGAGTCGAATCACCTGTTTCCTCGGTCTAGGGAGAAACTCTCCTCGTGGTCTTTCACTGGAGAGTTCGGCCGCAACTTTGAAAAGCTCGTTAACCTCCAGATGTGGTGCTTTG
>CAIXKI010000151.1 GCA_903920005.1 uncultured delta proteobacterium | reverse complement strand
TTTAGGATTGTGCGGCTGCCTCCGGTCCCGGCATCGATGGCTTTCCACAACGCTCCTCTTGTGGATGGCAAGCTGTTGCGTATCCGTCCTTCTTTCTAATCGAGTCGATGATCATCGACTCTTGTTCGCCATAATTCCGCTGTCGCTATGGGCGGCGGTTGGCATAAGTCTCTTCGTGCGAGCGTATAGAATCTTCAGCTTAAATTATACGACTATCGCGATTTGCGCGGCCCTGTTTTGCCTCATTGGCGTTATTACGCGAGCCAATACTATGTACGATTCTTCGGGGCAGGAATCCCCCGCCGTTTCAGCGATTCGTGAAGTCGCGCGAGAAATTCCGACAAAAGAGATCATCCTCGCTTTGGATATGTCCCACCGCGATGCCGCGGTTTTACGATTAGATCTATGGAGAGACGCGGCCAAGAGCGGTACTCGTGTGACGTGGCTGAGTCCCCACTTAAAGGACGCTCTCGACAGGGGGACTATTTTGTATCGTCCCAAGATAAGAGCTGAGTTGGCGGAGCAGGTCAAAAGAGGATCCGCGCTCGTGCTGTATCCCGCGTCCCGATATCAGCAGTCGGCAAGTCTCCTAGCTAGAGAGTCCGTCTCTGTATTCTCCCGCAGTATTGGGGCGCACTCCTTCCTGATAGTCGACACTCCGAAAGAGCCCTACTCATCCGATATGCAAAGAGCCGCTCTTCCTGAGGTCCCCGAACCTAAGCAAGTAAGTCTTGTGTTGCCGGCAGCGTCAGGGATACCACTCAGTAGTCTTGTGCCCCTCACAAAGAGATACGGCTTTGCGGAGATGCGTCTGAATAAGACGTGGAGAGGCTCTGCTCTCACAATCGCAGGCGTGCCTTACCAAAGCGGTCTCGGCATCCACGCCCCTACGACTCTCCGATACGCGGTGCCAGCGGGAGCGACCTCTTTTCAAGCGATTGTCGCGATTGATGATGACGCTCACGTGTGCGCTGATGGGTCGGCGCGTGTCGTTCTGCGGGACCAGAGCGGTAACTCGCTGCACGAGACCCCCGTTATTACGAGCACAAGCCCGACCACCGTCTCCGTCAACGTGCGCGGAGTTAGTGAGCTTGAGGTCGAGGTGAATGAAGCCGAGGATGGGCGAGACTGCGATCACGTCGATATAGCCGACGCCCTTTTTGTTATTCCGAAATAAGTTCACGCCGCGGGTGATTACCCAAAACTCAGGTGCCCACAGAAGTGAGCGCGGCGTGCCGCACCTCTGGTTGCTAAGCTATGTCGACCCCCACAGCGGCCCGTCATGAGTCATTGCAAAGCACACTACATCTCGTGTTCTACCGGATGGCGCGATCCCGGACTTTGGACGAGTCCGAGAAACATAGGCAACTCGACTCGCCTCTCCTTGGTCAGATCCGAAAGCTACATCTTGCGTCGTTCAACGACTCCTTCCTCCTCGAACACCCATTCGCGCAACTTTGGCCTCACTTTTCCGATCCTGCCATACGGTGTCGCCAGATACGCGACGCTTTCATTAAACAATCCCAGGAGGATCGCTATGAGCACAGACCCGATTAGAGGAAATCAATTTTGCGTCATGCCAAACTTTTTCGACTCGGTGCTCCGTCCCGCGGTCGAGCGACGACTTCCATCAACGGATTCTTTTTCGGGCAAAGCGCTTGATCACATCTCCGGCATTCGACCGTTCTTTGAAACCGTTTCAAAAGATCTCTGCGATGATGGTCGTATGGGCGCAGAGAGCGCGCACAGTACGGTCTCCTTTATCTCACGCTCCGCGACATCGGCGGCTATCGTTGGAGGAACTATAGGACTTGCGACCCTTGGCATCGTTGTGGGCTCTCCACTTGTCGCTGTCGGTGCTGGCCTCGTTGGCCTGGCAATCCTCCCTCCTCTTGCCGAGCGTGCTGCATTCGGAATCGCAAACTTCGCGGGAGAGCTCCTTAAAGGGGTTCCCAAGCAGGAGTAGTGGGAGAAGCGAGGTTCATCCATGCCCTCAGACGGTCGCCCAACGGCAGGACGACCGTCCCTATTCCGACTGGGCACCAGCCCAACACAACCTTTTGATATTTATACACTTTATCGTCGCACGGCTTCCAACGCTCCGCCTCTAAAAAGCCCCTAATCGAGCCGGTCCCAAGAGCCGATATAGGTAGGGGAGACAGAAACAGCGGTCGTCCGCGTCTCCTTTTAATTAAAACTTTAATCGATTTAGCTATGTCGACCATATCGCTCTGCATGATCGTCAAAGATGAGGAAGCTACCCTCGTGCAGTGCCTTGCGAGCGTCCGTGCACTTGTGCACGAGATCATCATCGTTGATACCGGTTCAAGTGACCGTTCCATCGAGATAGCGGAATCGTTTGGCGCCAAGATTTTTAAGGTCGCCTGGGAAGATGACTTTTCGAGGGCTCGCAATATCTCACTCTCCAACGCCTCATCGCAGTGGGTACTCGTACTCGACGCAGATGAGGTGATCGATCCGGCGGACCACGCTCGAATCCGTGGCCTCGTTGATCGAGAGAACGCCTGTTACAAACTCACCCAACGTCACTATACCAACGATCTCAGACAAAATAACGCCGTCGCCTGCACAGGTGCCCATCCAAAGTGGGAGCGGGATTATCAGGGCTACTTTGAAAGCTCCCTGATTCGGCTCTTTCCTCACAAAAAGGGGATCGAGTTCCGCGGCATAGTGCATGAGCTTGTGGAGCAGAGCGTTGAAAATCGGGCCGACCTTCTCATAGAGGATTCGAACGTCCTCATCCACCACTTCGGGTTTACGCCCGAAGCTCAAACACGACGGGATAAAGGAACGCTCTACTCAACCCTCGCCGAAAAGAAAGTCGCGGAAGAACCAACAAATTGGCAGGCTTTGTATGAACTCGGCATCCAACACAACCTTGCGGGTCGAAGAGAGGAAGCCGCTGCAGCGTTTCTCGAATCTCTAAAGCTCGACCAAACTCAATTATGGGTATGGAGTAATCTGGCACAAACCCTAACCGCTCTAAACCGAGCGGATCAAGCAAATGAAGCATTCCAGCGCGCGCTTGCGCTTGATCCGAGATGCAAAGAAGTTCTGAGCAATTATGGCGTCCTACTCTTCCGTTGTGAGAAGTTCGAGGACTCGGAAGCCGTCCTACGGCGAGCCATTGAAGCGGACCAAAACTTCATTACCGGCTGGTGCAATCTTGGAATGGTGCTAGGCCGCACGGGCAAAACCTCTACCGCGGCTCTCGCGTATCACCGAGCGATAATGATCAATCCAATGTGTGTCACTGCTCGCGCCTCGCTCGCTTCTCTCCACATCGACGCGGGACAATATCAGATAGCTCTCGAGGTCGTTGAGCCAGTTATGGATGTCCCGGACCCTCACCATCAACTTGCGCTACTTTACACCGCGCTCGCGCTTCGAGGATTACACAAGCTCAAGGACGCCTCTGAACTGCTTGATCAGCTGCTGGGAGAACCAAATCTTCAACCGGATGTGCGAAACGTAGCGAACGATACCCTTAAGCAGCTCGCCAACTAACTCCAACCAATCGCGACTAAAACGCCGGTGATGCCGCTCATATAATTCCTTGTATCCGCACCATAGTGTCTCCTCTCCACCTTCATAACGGAGACGACACACAATGAAAGAGTCCAGCAACCTCAACACTCTCATATCCTCCATGGAACCAGCACTTCTTGAAGGACAGTACCTCTTTTGCACCGTTTCTAAGGATAAACGTAAAAGCCTTACCCTCGATCCTTGGGTTGAAATCCACGAGGCTGAGGGGGTCTCCATGATACTCAAGAAGGAAGAGGCCTCTCGAGAAAAGCTCGACGGGCAATTCCCCTCGCGGCTCATTCGCCTCAAGGTTTCGCCGCGCTTTGATGCTGTGGGATTCCTGGCTGTCGTGGCCACGCGGTTAGCAACACACGGAATCCCCCTTCAACCTATTGCGGGTTTCTTTCACGGCTATCTTCTCGTCCCGACGAACCGGGCGGATGAGGCAGCAAAACTTCTTGAAGGATTAGTGCTTGAGTACCGAAAGACTAGGGGGGCCGGAGAAGAGCTTCGGGGGCATATGTAAGTGAGTGGGCATGCGCTGGAGTCGTATTCAGCGCTGCCTCAGGCAACTGCACCAAGGCGTGTTGTTGTGCAGACGGTAAAATCCTAGCAGTATCAGATTGAGCCGATTTTGGTCGTAGCTGAAATGATCGAGGGGTTAGAGTAGCCCGGATAGAGATTAAAAAAACCCGGTCACGTCTCCGTGCCGGGCTCTCTACAAACGGTAAGCAGGATGCCAACCAGCAACTATTGCGCGAGGCTCTTAATCGCGTTGATGCGAGCCACCTTCTGAGAGAGGAGCTCCCACTCTGGGTCGAAGAGACTCAAGCTCTCAAGCTCTGCTTCAAGAAGACCAACATCCTGATCAAGCGGCGATAGATCGAGAGACTCAGGGAGGTCGACGGTATCAGCGAGCAGCGTAAGTACATTGTTACTGAAGGTGCAGATACCGCCAGATACAATGCAGAGCTTCGGAGAGTTGCCACCACTTGCGGTGTACTGGACGAGCCCGGTCGAGAGAAGACCTACGTAGTCGCAGTGGTTCTCAAGAAATCCGAGCTCTCCACCCTCAGACGGAACAGCTACTTCAGAGACAGTAGCCTCTACCTCGAGCCCTCGTCCGGAGTACACCTTAAGCTGAAACATCCCGTTTGACATCCGTTATCCCCTACCCTACGCAGCCTGCGCGAACTCAGCAGCCAACTTCTCTGCCTTAGCGCGAACAGAATCAAGTCCACCTACCATGTAGAACGACTGCTCTGGAAGATCATCAAGCTTACCATCAACGAGCTCGCCAAAGCCCTTAATAGTATCCTCAAGCTTACAGTATACGCCTGGGGTACCTGTGAAGGTCTCAGCTACGTGGAATGGCTGCGAGAAGAATCGCTCAACTTTACGAGCTCGAGCTACCGTGAGTTTGTCATCCTCGGACAACTCATCCATTCCAAGAATGGCGATGATGTC
>CAIXKI010000150.1 GCA_903920005.1 uncultured delta proteobacterium | reverse complement strand
TCAGATAGAACAACATGAAGTCGTATAATCTATCGAGATCCTGAGCGATCGTGCCGCCCTTCTCAAAGTCGAGGGTGTTCATGAGCTCCGCGATGATCGCTTGGCCCTTACTAAGGAATCGACAGAATTTAGCGATATCCTTCTCCTCTAAGCCCGCTAGGGATTGCTTGAGGAATTTGATCGCGCCCTCATACATCATGAGCAAAAGGCGACCGCGGTCGGTGGTTGTGATTTGTACAGCTTGATATGTGGAGTGTGGGTTTTTTCCGTACATAGTCGTCACTTTCTAGACCGATTAAATCTCACCTCAGGTAACTCTGTGGGAACCGGCCCGATACTGCTTTGGAGGGTTCCGTTGGAGCCTCGCCAACGAAAACTACGAGTGACTATCCAGGTCTTAAATACTTAGCGTCCATGCACTCGAAGAGGTCTCTCGCGTACTGACTTGCGAGTGTTTCAACTCCGATATGTGTAGTATCGGAGAGCTTTGAAAAGCTCTTGAGGAGAAAATAAAGAAGGTAAAATATCGGGTCTAATCAGGCAGATAGACGCGCCCAGCTCAAAAACCGCCTACGCGCCCAACTCCTGCGCGCGCTTGAGCGCGGCTTTAATGGCGGCTTGGATGACGAGGTCCGCTTGGCTCTGGGAGAGAATTGAGAGCGCCGCAGCAGTTGTCCCGTGCGGCGAGGTAACTCGCTTTCTCAATTCAGAGAATGAAAGCTGCGAATGCTCTAGGTAGAGCAACGCTCCCCGAAATGTTTGAAGCACGATCGCGTGCGCGTCGTTCGAAGAGATTCCTAATTCAACAGCAACCTGTTCAACCTGTTCCGCGAGCCAACAAACGTAAGCGGGACCGCTGCCAGCGACGGCTGTCGCGACATCAATGAGAGATTCATCCGCCACTCGCCATCCCTTACCCATCGCGGATATAATACGCTCAATTCTAGCAAGGTCCTCAGGCGTCACCTCGAGTGATGGATAGTAGGCCGTGGCGCTCTCGCTAATCGAGGCACCAAGATTTGGCATGGAGCGAACTATTTTCGCGTGATCGAGCCACCCGCTGAGTTTCTTGATTGAGACTCCTGCAAGAACTGACAAAACAAGGGATTCAGGATGCAAAATAGCCGCTAACGGAGCGCACGCTAAAGCCGCGTCTTGAGGCTTGATCGCGAGCAGCAATACATCGCCCGCCCCAAGTCGTACCCCCCCAGGAATCTCCCCGAACACCCTACACTGGAACTGATCTTCGAGGTCTTTGCGATCGTTCGGATTACGCTCAATAAGAGTGATATCATCCGCGGAGTGCTGAGAAGCCAGAAGACTGCGAACGATCGCGGCGCCCAGATTCCCTACTCCAACGATCCAAACTCTCATTGCCGCCGACCTCGCTCAGAGTTTTCAACCTCCGCGACGTCTCCTTCGACAAGGCCCAGGAATCGCAACATCTGATCGACAAGAACTTGATAATCACGAGGGTCCGCCATATTGAGACGGTATTCATTCAGCACTTTAATCTGAACGTCTTTGCTCCACTGATTCCACGCCTCAGCGGAAACCTTCTCGAAGATCTTAGTACCCATATCTCCTGAGAAAGGAGGCTTTTCGAGCCCCGGAAGCTCTTTCTTGAATTTGGAACACATCACAGTTCTAGCCATACGACCTCTATCGAAAAAAATAGGATATGAGGATATTGTCACGGATCTCAATCGCTGTCATGCCCACCGAGATACCCCAAGGATAGAAGGGATTGCCTATGTTTATTCCGATTGGAGATGACAATACCAGACGCAGGCGTTTCCCCTTTATTGTATGGGGCCTCGTGGCCCTTAACGCCTTCGTCTGGTACCTCCAGCTTAAATTCGGGGAGCCTTTTATGGCTTCGTATGCCGCCGTTCCGTTTGAACTATCCCACGGAACGGACCTCACAACCCCTCAGTACCTCAACATACGTGGCGAACGACTCGAGATCCCTCAGGGATATGGCCCCTCCCCGATCTACCTCACCGCGCTCTACTCCATGTTTATGCATGGCTCGTGGATGCACATCATTGGAAACATGATTTACCTCCTCATTTTCGGAGATCAGATCGAGGACGAACTCGGACACCTTAAATTTCTCGTCTTTTATATCTTTGCAGGTCTAGCCGCAGCCGTCTCTCAGGTGATCACGGAACCCAACAGTGTCATCCCATGCGTTGGAGCTTCGGGCGCGATTGCTGGCGTGCTTGGGGCGTATCTCGTTCTCCATCCCGCGAATCGAGTACGGGTGCTTGTGTACACTCGCGTAACGAATATTCCAGCAGTCCTCGTGCTGGGATTTTGGGGGGTCGCTCAATTTCTCGGACAGGCCTCCGCGGCACAGGAGGGAGGCGGGGTTGCCTACATGGCGCACATCGGAGGCTTGATCGCGGGACTAATCGTCGGATGTTTTATGCGAATGCGGGTGTTCAGGTAAGGGGCCGCAACCCTTCAATTGAATTCAACGTTATATTTGTACCTGCGGTCGGCGAGGCCGCCGCCCCTCCAATCGTTCCCGCGATAATTACGCGAGTCACACAAACCTGCGACATTTGTCCGTGGAGGGCCGGCACCACTCTAATTTCTCAATTAGCCAACGGATCTTCCCAACGAATCATGCACGAGCGATTGTCATACTCACCGCCAACAATCACTTCCGGTCGACCATCGAGGTCCGTATCAGCCACCATCGGGCGGCCCTTCAACAAGGAGCCCGTTCGCATAAGGGGAAGCGAGCATGGCCTCTCACCGCACGTGAGCATCGCCCCTGCTGTGTTAAGGATAACCACATCCGTCGAATAATTGACGAGCACCTCGGGCACACCGTCGCCGGTAATATCCGCGCCTATGGGCGTTCGATTATAATAGCCCCCATATCCATCACGTCGCCCTCCACTGTACGGAGTTGAATCCCACAGCACGACATCCCTACTAGGACTCCACGCGACTACATGACTCAAGCCATCTCCCCCGGCCCCACTGATACCACTCGTCGTTCCTACAACATCAAGAACTCCATCCGCATCTATATCTATCAAGCCAGGAGCACTCGGAGTGCAGGAGGAAACGGGTAGAGTTTTAAGTACCTTTCCTGTTCGTGCGCTCAATACTTTGAACCATTTTCCCCGCCGATCCCCGCCTCCCTGAGGAAAGAAGCATCCTGATCCAACAACCACTTCTAGACCTGGATTCGACGGTAGCACTTCCCCAACAATCGGAGATGCCTGCATCACCTGATCAAATTGATGCCGCCATACTTGAAGTCGCGCGTCTCTAAACCCGAACTGGGTGCCGGCTGGCACCTTGATTGAGGCTTTGAGCGCATACACATAACCTCCATTAGGGGTTGGAGGATTGAGCCTCGTATTCTTTGAGATATCGGTGGAGATAATCATCTCCCGCTTTCCATCTCCGTTTATGTCCACGAATGATGGAGTCGAAAAAACGGTGTCCGCAGCGATTGCGTACCATCGCACCTTTCCATTCGAGTTGAGCAGATAGATGTTGCGGTCAAACGAACCAAATCCAATCTCTAGCTTCCCGTCACCATCAACATCCCCAAGCGCTGGAGTCCCATACACAGCATGACGGAACGCGAAGAATTTTTTCAAACGCGCCCACCGCTTTATGCTGAAGACCCACTTGCGGGCTCCATCGCTCGCTCGATATGCGACAACCCCGCCATCACAAGGTTTACCAACAAAACCACCATACCCAACGACGATGTATTGTATGCCATCTCCAAAAAGCTCCCCAATCACCGGAGAGGTATGAGCCTTATCAGTTGTTGGCGTATTCGAGCATGTCACGTTTGGAAGGTCCGCGGCCCATACAAGCGATCCATCGGCTTTGATCACTTGCACCTTACCGTTGAGCGAGACCAGAGCCGTTTCAAGCCCATCTGCGGCGTTATTGTTGAGCTCGGCCACCGCCGGAGTTGATGGGCCAAACCCGTCTCCCGGCACAGAAAAGGCATCCAACGCCTCAGCCGTGCGCAGAAAGGTTAGAGAGCTTAGCAGGCAACTAGCTAGAACCACGTAGAGTTTCATGAAGGCCTTACCAAAAGAATCAGAAGATGCAAGCACCACACCATAATCGCAGGAAACAACCCAAGAGCAAAAGACTCCTGCCTACCTAAAACACCACCAAAAATCCGTTTTCCAGGTAATCTCTTTTTACAAATCCGTGACAACTTCGATGAAAACGTATGGCACCGTGATCCTCATCACGTAACGTTTTTTTGGGAGGGGACAATGGCCACTGAAAGAACAGACACTGAACTTGTTAAGGGAGTAGCAAGCCGGGAGGCAAGCTGCTTCGAAGAGCTCCTAAGCCGATATGGATCGAAGGTGCTCAACCTCGCTCTAAGAATCACCCGCAATCAAGAAGACGCTGAGGAGATCCTCCAGGATGTCTTCATCACCGTCTTCACGAAAGTGAGTAGCTTCGAACACAAGTCGCAGTTTTCCAGTTGGCTCTATCGCGTGACCATGAATTCAAGCTTCATGAAGATTCGAGCTCGAAATCGCCGTCGTGCGGTATATCTTGAGGACATCGAGCCTTCAACCAGACAAAATTGGGTCGGCAATAGAACCGAGATGTTTGACGTAGATTTCATGTCGTCACGACATGAATTACGGCATGCGATTGAGGCAGCTGTGCAGGACCTCCCCGAGGATTATCGCGCGATATTCATCCTGCGAGATATCGATGGACTCTCTAACGAAGCGGTAGGTCGAGTGCTACAACTCTCGATCCCGGCAGTTAAGAGTCGTTTGCACCGTTCTCGATTACTGATGCGTCAGACCCTGAAGAAGCACTACGACGCGGCGGTCAATATCGAGGAGGGCGCGGATATCGAACCGAAGCATATCGTCTAGTGGCCCTCCAACGGATGGCGCGCTTCGAACCTCTCGGAGCGCGCCGATCCATCATATCACACCGCTCTTGAGCGCATTCCCTTTTGACCTGGGTCCCCTTACAGGGGTATAGGTGCATCCGAGGACCATGTCGTTCGCAGCAGCTTTCTACAACTTTACCATCGAGCTGAATCATACCGATCGGGATGTCTATACCCGTTTTCGGGTTAAAACACCTCTCCATCCACTCGAATCGTTACAGCACCTTTTTGCGCGAACGATCGCCTACGCGCACTGCTTTCGAGAGGGACAAACATTCTCGCACGGCCTCTTTGAACCGAAGGAACCAACGATTTGGCACAAAGACATCTTGGGCCAAACGCTCTTATGGGTACAACTCGGAGTGCCTGATAAGAAAAAACTTGAGGTGACGCTGCGCGCCTCCCCTCAAGCGGAGCACAGGATCTATTTCTACGAAGAGAATCAGAGCATGCAGTTCTGTCATATGCTTCGGGGTAGTAAAACGAACTGGGTAAAAGACGTTCAGTTCTTTCAAATTTCACCGACGATCCTCGAAGAGCTGCTTCCGTTGGAACGATCGAGCCCGCTCTGGAACATCACCTTCGTAGATAATCAACTGTACCTAAACTGTGATGGTGTAGAGCTTCAATCCGCCATGACCCCACTTTCTATTTGGGATGTATATCAAGAGTCGTTGCTGCATCTTGAGGACGAGTCGCCGGCAGCGTAGGGACGGTTACCTGCGGCCGGCGAGGCCTGTAAAGTCTCACCTGATTGTATACACATTTTTATAGGGGTCGGGCCCAGCCAGTTTGAAGTATTAGGGATGGATCTGAACGAACTGGGAGCTAGCCCC
>CAIXKI010000149.1 GCA_903920005.1 uncultured delta proteobacterium | reverse complement strand
CGCCTGACACAGTGGATTAGCTAGAAGCAGTAATCCCTCTTCGAGGCTAAACGTGCAAAACAACACGCTCCCGTGAGGGTGGTATTTCATCTTCTTTTCCATGAGGGTCTGTTCGGGAAAACGAAGAGGCAGTTGCTGATGGAGGCGGGGGGGGGGGAGCCCCTCTACAGAGAAAAAGTAGCCCCCCTACAGAGAAAACAACGAAGCAGCCCCCCTACAGAGAAAACGAGGAGCTCCGGACCACGGAGCTGATAGCGCCATACAGCTCGGATGGGTTGTCGTCCATGAGCATATGACCAGCGTTTGACACAGCCACTGTCGGAATAGGCGCAAGTTCTCTGACTACCGGAATCTCGCCGCTGAGCTCCCCGTAAAGGTAGGCCCGGGCGCCCTTAAAACCCTTAAAAATCGGCAAGAGAAGCCCGCTGTCGCATTCGCGGACTATCGAACAGGCGGTGCGATAGTACGCGTAAGGGGCCGCTTGATCAAATGACTCAGGCGACTCCTTTCTGGCGAGTAGCTCCATTCGAAACTGGGGGTGAAGCTGCTGGCAAAATATCTCTTCTGATACGGAGGCTGTCCGACGGGTTACGAGGCCGCAATCTGAGGCGACCAGATTTCCCTCAAGGCTTAGTAGTGAAACGACTTTTCCGGTATACTGCGACAGCTTCACAGCGACACCGCCCCCTACGCTATGGCCAATCAGATGTATACGGTCGTAGGGCAATTGTTGAAGAACTTCCGCAACCGCCTCTGCATGACCATCGATCGTGTACGAGAAAGATGTTGACCTCTGCGATTCTCCAAAGCCGAGCAGATCAACGGCGCACATGCCGAAACCGGAAAACTGAGGTGCCTCAAACGCGGACGCGAATGAATTCGCGGAGAGTCCAATACCGTGAATCCACACGATGCATTCACTTCCGCCATCTCGGACCAGGGCAGAGAGGGAGTGGGGACCTGCCGAAAATCGAGCGCGCTTCATAACCTACCTCCCTTGCTACTGACAAATCGCATGTTCTTTCTTTCAGCTCCTTGATAAACAGATCAAGCTCATCCTCAGATGAAACCACAACAACGAGGCGCATGTTCCATTGAAAATCTGTGTTCGCCTGAAAATGATCGTGCCCCTACAAAAACACTCCGCACCGTTTCGAAGGTTTAGTCACAGGGTCTGCTCCCGACTCTAGTCGATGAAGCAAACCCTCCGAAGAGATACCCGGCTCTAAAACAAGAGGCCCCCGCTTCAGTATGTTTAGGGGAGCACCAACTACCTGGTCAACCCACAATTTGACTATGGCACCAACGGTGTTCCCCGAGGGTCTAAGCCCCGGATAGAACAGAGTGACACGATCATCTTCATGCTCGAAGTAGTCGCACATCACGATACCCTGGGACGAGAGTCCCTCTTGTATTGACGAAAAAGGGGACAGTACCAGTCGGTGAAGCGGATGACACTCGGGAAAAACTTGCCGAGCAGAGGTAGGAGTGGCTGATATAGTTCCAACCTCAAGGGTTGGAACCTGTTCGTTTAGGTCTCTTGCAGTTTCTGTTGAGCCGATAGGGTCTCATCATCAGGATTAATGCGCCGTAAAACCAGCACACCTCCCGGCCGAAATTACCCCCCCCCAAAAAAAAAGGCTTCTTACTCAACGCGCCGGCCGCTCTACGTGGCTAGCCAAGTGTGAAAATGCTACCCTCAGTGACAGCACACTGTCAGTACAGATTCACAAAGAGGCACATGAAAGCTGGCCAGACATTCCATCAGCCCCCCCAGCGTCCCGGGAGAGATGGGGAACTCTCAAGTGATTTCAATTACGAAGACCGGATTACACTACCGAAGCAGGTCAGCGCGGCGGTCTTTGACGTCGACCGTACAATCCTCAGCAACAGCGAGGACCTCTATACGCATCTTCTCGGTCGCACCATGCACGAACTTTCATCATCGACGCTCGGCGATGTCGAGTTAACCCTTCTTGCAAGGAGAATTTTCGATAGCACCTACCCTTTTACCGATACATTGAAGGCCACTGCCGGCTGGTGTCGTGCTCATGGGGGATCCGTATCGGATGACGACTTCAATTTCACCTATTGGCGGGCCGTCGACAGCTACAGGAAATCTGTCGATGGACGGTCTTTTACGCTGGAGCCCGTTCCAGGAGCATCTGCCCTCATCAAGCACCTTCATGAAAGCACGAACCGCAAGCTCGCCGTATACAGCGCCGCTCCGCGCAGATTAGCTTCCATGGCACTTGATGTTGTAGGCATAAGCCATCTCTTCTCAGCGCAGGTTTTCAACGAAGACCTTCCTTCAGGTACCTCTAAGTTCGAGACAATCGGTTGGCAAAGGGCCCTTTCCCTGCTCGGAGGGCGCAATGGACCAATCGTTGGCTTCGAAGACCGCGCCGAGGGTGCCGTTGGACTGCTGGCTGCTGGGTTCGATACCGTGTTGGTTGTTCCATCCTTGCCAGCGACGGAGTTTTTTCAACGTGTAGAGCGCTACACGCCACATCTTACGAGTACGAGCAGAGCGATCCTCCTTAAGCGCCTCCATTTCGTTCGCAGCTGGGAGAGCGTGCACCCCTCGTAGACCAGGTGTTTCGAGGCTACGCCTAACCTGCAATCCGGCCCTATCTCTTGTAGTTCTCCCCGCGCTCACCCATAATTACGAGGCATTGTGAGGACAATCGGCGCTATTCAACAGCAAGTTCTTCCGGAGACGACGTGGGACGCCCGAGCTTCGGTAGAGGAAGTTGCTGCGCGCTTATACCGTTCGCCACGCGAATCCTATTGGGTCTCCGGCCCACAGTAGCACCGCTCACAAGTTCGACCCGTATAGCTCGGAGGGCCGACTAAAGAAGCCTAGTGGTAATCGATGTGTTGTGATTCTCGCCCGAACGAGAGACGACAAGCCCCGGGGCCATCGGTGAATGTCAGGGAAGAGACAATGTGCGGCGCTGGGGAGCTTTACGACCAGCCGTCTAGCACGTCACAAAACAAAAAAAGTGTGAGCAAACGACTATTTTCTTCTCACCTGCTAACGGGAACCTGATGAATGAAGGCCTTCAAGACTCAAGCGGAACGCCTCAATACTCAGCATGAGAGCTGAAATTATAAACCCCATGCAAGAGAGATAAGTCGCTCCATACGCGGACGTAGAATGCGGCCTCAAATAAGGGCAGCGCTTCACTCACAAGTAGGTGTTCCTTGTGGCGGTCACTTTATCGGCGATGAAGGACAGTGTGCAGATATGTCAAGCCGACCGCTACATTGACGGGCATCTGCAGAACCGCTGCGGTGAATTGCTCCTTGCCGATTTGACGCAGAGAAGTTTCAACTTCAGGGCGCTTTCGAGCAAGCTCTTCGTCGCTCGATGCTTCACAGCGGCCGGACACCTTGCCGAGAGTATCCACTAAATAAAAGAGACCTATCTCCACCGCATATTCCGGGTAGGTGTGCGCTAATGAACGGTAGAAGGCTCTGGCTTCTGACGATGTAGCATAGGCAATTGTGAATCCCGCTCCGGAAGCCTTCACGTGATCTCGGAACTTGCCGAGCTCGTAATGTAGGCCGACGACACGCGCGACGTATTCGAAGGCCTCACTCTTAAGTCTTAAAGGTGCAAAAAGTTCG
>CAIXKI010000148.1 GCA_903920005.1 uncultured delta proteobacterium | reverse complement strand
GTAATTGCAGAAAAGTTTCATGCAATGGTTCACCGAGGGGTCGCCAATAGTCGCATGAAGGATTTTTATGATATTTGGGTATTGGCAACGACGTATCAGTTCGAAGCAAATGTATTGAAAAATGCTATCAAAGCTACTTTCAAGAGAAGAGAGACTCAGCCTCCAATTGAGTCACCTCTAGCACTAACGGCAGAATTCGCCGAAGATCCGACTAAGATGGTGCAATGGTCTGCCTTTATCAGGAAAGGTAAATTACTCACACTAGAATCGGCAACCTTGAAGCAAGTTGTGCCGATACTTGAAAAGTTCATCATGCCTGCAATGGTGGCATCAACGGAGGACAAGAGGTCAGATTGGATCTGGGACCCGAAATCCTTGGATTGGATAAAAAAATCTGAATAGCTTTCAAAGCATTTCTCGAAATTTCAAGACATTTCCTGAAATGGGGTGGAGTATCTTGATTCTTGTGACCGCCGAAAATATAGATGTATTTCGCAGCGTGCATCCAAACCACATCAAACCTTTGAAATCTCAAGAAATGTCTATCAAGCCAGGTGAAGCCCCGATCAGGGGCGATGGGGGCGCAGCCCCTGGGCAGGAACGCCGAGCGGGAAAACCCAGGGTTGTTAGGGAAACATCCCTAACCCGTCATCCACATCTTGGCGCAGCCAAGTTTGGATAGGAAACGATGGGGTGGAGTATCTAAATTCGTGTAACAGCCAAAAACATAGATGTATTTTGAAGCGTGCATCCAAACTGCACCAAATTGTCGAAAGCTCAAGAAATTTCAGAGTAGCGGGGTGAAGCCCCGATGAGGGGCGAGAGGGGCGGCAGCCCCTGGGCGCAAGCGCCGAGCGGGACAAATGGGGTGGAGTATATGAGATTGCCTAACCTACTGATATGATTGTTATCTGCGCGACTATTGCAGCTCTTTTGCATCCATATTTGCCGTAATTTCAGGTTTTAAGTACTCCCCTATTGCATCTATCTATATGCAGATACATCATATCAGCATATAATTAAATGCAATGAACCAGACGCTTCTACCATTCATAAAATTCATGCAAGCGCACAATGGCTATGCGCGTACTAAGGATCTGCGCAGCCTCGGTCTTCAAAGTAGACAAATTAGAGCACTAATCGAAGACAAAACGCTCCTGAAAGTGAGACATGGCTATTACAAGCTTGCAGGGACGCCTATGTATGAGCATTCCCAGCTGGTTGATATCTGTACTGCAAAGTCACAGGCAGTTATTGCGCTTGCCTCTGCGCTAGAGTTTCACGGTCTTACGACATACTCGCCTTCTGAAATCACGATTGCGCTTCCGCACAACTATTCATACGGCACCTTCAAGAAAAGCGACCTACCAGTAAAGGTATATTATTTCCCGAAGAGTTATTATGAGGCAGGAATCGAGACGCTGAAACTTAAAGCAGGTACAATCAGAATTTACGGCAAAGAAAAAACGATCTGCGACATGTTTAGATATCGCAAAACATTTGGCGAAGACATTGCGCTTGAAGGGCTGAAGAATTATCTGAGTGCCAGAAAAGCTAATATCCAGCTGCTGCAAAAATATGCTCAGACTTGTGACGTCAACACCATTATCAATCCTTATATAAAGGCAATGGTAGCGCGATGAGGAAAAAACCGACCAATACCGCCGCCTCCGTCAAAGCAAAACTGCTGAATGTCGCAAATGTGAGCAAACGGGCATTTGATGTAGTGCTTCTGCAATACTTTCAGGAAAGATTTCTATATCGCCTTGCTCAATCAGGATATCGCGCCAATCTGATCCTTAAAGGTGCATTGATGTTTCGCGCCTACAGAATTGCGATTACACGCCCAACAAAAGACATAGATTTGCTCGGTCGCAGCATAGGTCCAGAAGCCGACCTTTTTGTGACCATAATTCGAGAGATTATCGAAATTCAGTGTGACGACGGAGTAGTCTTCGATCCCAGTTCAATAGCCATAAGCCGCATCAAGGAAGATGCCGAGTATGAAGGTCTAAGAGTATTCATCGAGGTGACCCTCGATTCTGTCCTTAAGAAACTTCAGATTGATATCGGCTTTGGCGACCTCATCACCGAAGGTCCACGCGAAATGGATTATCCAGTTATTTTGGATCAACCCGTACCGCAGCTTCTGGTTTATTCCAAAGAAACGGCTATCGCGGAAAAATTTGAGGCAATAGTCAGACTGGGAACTGCTAATTCAAGAATGAAGGATTTCTACGATATACTGTATCTGGCGCAGCATGAAGAATTTGAGGCTCAGATTTTATGGACCGCCATTACTACGACCTTTGCTCATCGTGGTACGGATCTTAAGCAAGCCGAACTTATTTTTGCCGAGGAGTTCATAGCCAACCGCACTCTCAGGGAGATGTGGGGTGCCTTTTTGAAAAGATCTGCTCTCGATCCTACAATCCCGTTTTCCTATACGATGGATCTACTCAGGGGATTCCTGTCTCATGCCTCACGGCATACAGCAGAAAATGCGAAATGGCTACCCAATGAAAAAAGATGGGATGAGAAGTCCGCTTAGCCCAATTCTAATTTATTTGAGGACGTTTTTTGGAAAGTAGACTTAAACGAAACGTTTTTCTGAAGGCAATGGAAGCAGTTGTTACTGTCGCTGCTTCATTTACGCAGCTAGCAGTCATTACTCATAAGTATACACCTGTCACCGTCGGTGATTATCAGTTGGTGCTCGCTTGGCTATTTTTAGTTTCGGCACTTTCTTGTTTTGGCGGAATAGTAATGGTTTCAACTCGGGAGTTGTCGCAGGGCACCGATTCCGAACGATCGTCAATTTATTCTTCTGCCTTTTTTCTGCAAGTGTTGGTTGCCATACCACTTTGCGCGGTCGCTGCTGTTAGTTTTAGTCTACTTCTTCCTCAGATTGCTCTTCCTCTCACCGTCGGTACGATAGCTCTGTTAGGAGCATTGATTTTTCAGTTGTCGCAGTCGCTGCTAGTGAGCAAAGAGCAAATTAGTAGGGTGGTAGTCGCCTCGATCGTCGGACAGGTAGTGGCTACCGCGTTATTGTGTTTTGCAGCTTATCGTGGATGTTCTGTCTCCATTCTCGTAGGAGCTTGGGCAACTTGTAACGTGGCTCAGGGAATAGTTCTCTTTTTCCAGTCTCGTGCATGGCAAGCAATTTCACTGCGGCGCGTCAGACTCGATCTTCTAAAGAAACTCGCTGTTGAATGCCTCCCTGTGTTGGTAATGGTGCTGGCTACCCATCTTTATGTGCGAATTGACGTAATCATGCTTAGTTATTTTACCAATAACGTTGTAGTTGCGCAGTATAGTGCTGGCTATTTGTTTCTCGACCAACTCATGATCCTCTCTAACTTTATGATGGGCGCGCTTTTCCCTAATTTTGCACGTACTTCACTTGATGGTGGCAGGGACTTTCAGATTTTGTACCGCGGCATTTTGAGGCTTTTTGGTAAGTACTTACTGCCGATAGCACTTCTGATTGCTTTGCTCTCTAAGTATCTTCTGGGGATCATTTATGGAGCTGACTATGCAACGGCATGGTTATCCCTATCGATTTTGATGATGGCCGCAATATTTGCTTGGATAAATGGACCGTCTGGGACAATTTTTATTTCGCTCAAGAAACAGCACATTTACATGTGGGCTACGTTGCTCAGTTTACTGGTAAACGTTGTAGGAAACTTAATTCTGATTCCGATTATTGGAGCAGTGGGAGCAGCTATATCAACAGTGCTAACCGAACTAGCTATCTGTAGCTTTTGCCTCTACTGGATTTATCGGGAAACTGGCTACCTGCCGTGGATGAGACCAAAGGCAGACTGAAGTATCTAACTAGCGACATCACAACTTTGAAATGGGCGTGCCCAGTCCTTTAGGACATTTCAAGAAGTTTCAGGTGATTTCTTGAAATGCAAAAGATAAAACTGAGGTGGAGTATCTACATTTGTCTAAAAGCCGAAACATAGCTGTATTTCGCAGCGTGCATCCAAACTGCATCCAACTTTTGAAACGTCTTAAAATGTCAGAGTGGCGGGGGTGGGTGAAGCCCCGATCAGGGGCGAGAGCCCTTCGACTCCCCCTCGACAAGCTCGGGGTCGCTCAGGCAGTTTGGGCGGCAGTCCCTGGGCGCAAGCGTCGAGCGGGAAAACCCAGGGTTGTTAGGGAAACATCCCTAACCCGTCATCCAAATCTTGGCGCAGCCAAGTTTGGATAGGAAATGATGGGGTGGAGTATCTAAATTTCTGTAACGCCTCGAATCATAGATATTTTTTCATTGATGCATCCAAAGTGCATCCAACTGTTGAAAGCTCAAGAAATGTCTATCAGGCGGGGTGAAGCCCCGATCAGGGGCGAGAGGGGCAGCAGCCCCTTGGCGAGAACGCCGAGTGGGCAAAATGGGGTGGCTAATGGGGCTTGAACCCACGACCCTCGGAACCACAATCCGATGCTCTACCAACTGAGCTATAGCCACCATTCGAATCGAACGAGGGGGCAGAGTAAATAAGCCACGGATGCAAGTCAATATACCCCCCTCCATCAGGCAGTTATCCCTAATCGACCTGGATGGAGACCCTGTTCCCGGGCAGCCTAACCACCCTTCCCGCAAGCTCCATACGGAGTATTTCAGCTTCTGAGAGCCCTAAACGGGCCCTACATTCTGCCATCGAGACGGTCATCCATCCTGGCCGCCCGGTCGCCTCCCGCCCCTCCTGTGAGGGAATGGCCAATCCGTACTCCGCCAGAACCTCATCCGCCCCGGAGATAGGGATGGCACCATCTTCTAATAACCTCTGCGCGCCCCGCTCTCTTGGATCGTGTTCATCACCCTGGAGCACAAAAACATCTCGCCCGTAATCCGCTGCGCAGCGCGCTGTGACGAGCGAACCACTCCGCTCTCCGGCCGCGATAACAACAACTCCTTGAGAGAGCCCCGCGATGATTCGATTTCTTTCGAGGAAGTGATGCTTGTGCGCGGCGATGCCCGGTGGATACTCGGAGAGTATCGCGCCTCCTTGCGCGACGATGATCTCTGAAAGCGCCCGATGCGAGGGCGGGTACAAGAGATCAAGACCGTGCGCTACAACCGCGAACGTTGGGCACGGCCCACTCGCTTCAAGCGCTCCACGGTGAGCCGCAGCGTCAACTCCAAGCGCGAGCCCACTTGCGATGGAGAATCCACAGTCCGCGAGGCGGTGCGCTATCCGAGACGTTACGTGACACGTCTCAACCGACGCGGCACGGGCACCTACGACCCCAAGGATCTTTTTCGGAAAGGTAAAGTGCCCCGACTTATTCTTCACAAACAGAACGAGTGGCGGAAGATCGATTACGCGTAGTTGAGCGGGATACTCCAACGATGTGTATGGAATGATTGAAAAGCCGAGCCGCTTACTCTCGGAGAGATATTGGTGCCCTCGACGAAGAAGCTCGTCCGGAATTGCGGCGAGCACCTCACGTCGAAACTCGGCTTGCACAATAGCTTGCGTCAATTCTACACGCATTCGAGGGGGAGTTAACCCAACCGCTATCAACGCGGCTGAGAGCTCCGTGTTACTGACTGTATTTTCTTCGTCCATCAACGCTCCTTCAAAACCTGGTACGGCAAGAAGTATCGATGAAAGCGTTATGTATGTTCGTGAGGATTAGGTAATGAAAGCAGCGAAGGAATCAACGGCGCGCGCCATCAACCTCAGTCCGAATTCCACCTTCGATATCCGCGAGCTGCTCTTGCACGCTCTTTCTGAAAAGAAGCGGATCCGGGATGAAGCGCAAAACCTCTTCGGTTCCGCCGGTTCCGGTCACTTCGAGATCTCCGTAGTTCAAGATTCGGCCCAAGATACTCTGGGAGAGACGAATAGCTTCTACTTTGGCCAACACGATGTCGAGAGAACGTCGTCGAACGAATCCTGTCTTACCAAGCACCCGCTTGGACGTCACACCGAATTCTGAGGTAACGTAGAAAAGAACCCGATCGAGAAACCTATACAGGGCAACCACCAAGAAGCAGACAACCACGAGGTTAACGAGCTGAATGTCTCGTACGATCGTCAGTGTGCCTGCCAAGAAAGATACCGCCATCGCGGGGGTTAGGAGTACGATTGGGTGTAGTCGAGTCAGATGCACCATCGACTCATCTTCCATCAAGTTATTCTCTATGTAGCTCATGAAAACACCCCTACGCCTTCCCCGGTACTGTACCCTTTTTCTTCGTAACTACTCAAACCCCAACTGAGTCAGGTGGTTATCCCGGGACATCCTTTCAACTATCCCAGTTTACGGATCCACGATAGAGGGTTTAAGGAAGGGATGCGGCGCCAAAGATCCCCCTATCACCCTTTCTGAGATGTTAAGTTTCGGGCACTTATCACCTTAGGCGCCTCTAAACATCCGCGCAGAGATTAACGAGCGGGATACCCTGAGACCACCAAAAACCCCTCCCCGAAAAAACTTTACGATTCGTCGTCTTTTTAGGCGGTCCTTCCTAAACCTTCAACCACTCTCAACCGAACTTTACTCATTACTTCTTATCCAGGCAGTACCCTCTCATGGAACTCATCACTCGCGATTTCTCCCTCAATTTTAGAGGCTTTGAACACCAGGATCCGGAAACTGTACAGAGGTTTCGCGCTTTCTGCGAAGCGAACTTTGACCTTCTTCCTGAAGAGGCACTCCAACTCTCGGCTCCAAAGAAAACGATCGTACTGACCCACAGTAGCTCTCCTGAAGAGTTGGAAGCGCTCGCAAAAGTCCTGCGCGAAATCGGAGCTCTTGTTGAGGTAGCTGAGGAGAGCGCGCCAAGTTCTCTTGAGTATAGTCCTCTTCCATCTACTCAAGATCTCCATAGACTATTTCGACAGGACGTCGATACTCCGATCTTATACGATCGTCACCGATCAAAGATCTCTCCTATCGGAAGCTCGATTTACCTGCTCAACCCAAAGGCTGCGGCATCCGCTGAACACGCGGAGGTTTTTCGTCGTAGAAAGAGAGCAGAGGTGACAACTGCGGCACCGAGCGGAAAGCGCCTCGGTGTCAAAACCCTCGCTGTCTCTCTGCTTGTCGGCGGTATGATTTTAGGAGCTGCTTTTTCTCGGCAGTATCTTCAGAATTCCCAAGATAAACAAAACTGGACCGCTCCTGTATCTGCCGCCCCGCCCGTACTGACAGCGACGACAGAGATTAAACACGATGCGTTTAAGCCTCTTACCGGTGTGTCAGAGATCGGGGGGTATTTGGTAGAGCTCAAAGCACTCGTTAGCTCTACGGCTGCTTCGATACGTTCGTTCAATGTAGCTCCTAGCGCTCTCAACCAAGGCACTGTTCGAACGTTGAAAAGGATCGAAGGGGACCCTACCTTTCTAAAAGAGGTATCGAGTGGCGTGTGGGAAGGGGTTCTTACCTTCTACGCGACTGAGTCACGAGAGGGACAAGAGGTCCGATCGCAACGGCAAGCAAAGATTGCAATCGCTCTCGATAAGGGAGCACAGACCGCGACCGCTACGTTGTCGCTGCTTGAGATGGAACCGAATGGAGTGGCGGTGGCGCAAAACGCCGACAAGCCCCTGCCCTTTTCAAAACTCTCGATGACCCTCGCTCAGTAGAATTATCGCTTCGAGCGCTTCTTTGCTGCAGGCTTCGGCGCGGCTTTTTTAACCTTAGCTGGCTTAGCGACAGACTTCTTAGCAACCTTCTGAGGCTTCGCAACTTTCTTTGCGACCGGAGGAGCTTTTGCAACCTTGACCGGAGCTTGCGCGACCTTCTTTGGCTTGGCAGCGACGGGTGCCACCACTTTCTTTACGCCTTTGACTGAAACTGGCGCGACGGAAGGAGCAGCCTTGCCTTTAGCAGCAACAGCGCCCTTTCCACTCGGAGTCTTCGCTGGAGGAACCACCTTCGGTGGCTTCACCTGACCTGGGCGACGCTGCGCGATCGGAGCAACGAGCTTGGCTCGACGAGGCCCCTTCTCCGCTGGAGTAAGTTTGATCTGAGGGATGGACTCAAGGCCGGTCTTCATATTAACCGCCGCGGCGGACGGAGGCTCAATCGGAGGTCCTTCAACAACCTTTCCACCTTGGCGTAGGATCGGTCGTGGCTTTGGGCCTTTCATACGATACTGCGATGAAGCCATCTTCGGCGCCGGAGCTGCTGGCTTTTCACCCTTATCACCTTTGCCGTCTTTAGCGTCTTTTGCGTCCTTTGCGTCCTTCTCATTCTTTTCGCCCTTCTGGTCGTTGAAGGTGACACGAGAGCTATCCAATCGCTCCATCGTATTTTGGAGATCCTCAGGCGAGGATAGCCAGGTAAGCCCGTTAAGGCTGTACAGGGTCACGAACTGCCCGTTAACCTTTACTTTCTTACTGAGGTATTGTTGTCCCTGGCTGCTGGATGATGATTCTTGAGCGGTCATGATTTTCTCGCGTCCGTGTACAAACGATGGTTAGCACTGAGCCCTTACAGGTACTTGCAGGCGTGAAGCGGGCCTAAGAGTACAAAGGGATCCCCTATAAGATGCCACTTACCT
>CAIXKI010000147.1 GCA_903920005.1 uncultured delta proteobacterium | reverse complement strand
TCTTGGCATGCTGCTATAATCGCCTGCAGGGATAAAAAAAGGGGACGCTACCTTTTTACTTGGGCGCTACGACCCGGGCAGCTCTTGGCATGCTGCTATAATCGCCTGCAGGGATGAATAGTCGCGGGCAAGGGAGGAGTGGACAGGACAATAAGGGAGCGTCCCCTTTTCTTTCAACGGTGTGATAATAACCTCTTCCGGCGCTAAAAGGGTTTCCGCCTCCTGGGCTCTCGTACCAGACAGAAACACAGGGCATTACTTTATCCTCCGCTTCGGGATCGTCTTCCGGATCATCGAAGGCCGGCCATACGTCTTCACGCTGTATAATTACCTTGCATGGCAGTGTACCATCATAGAGCCAGGTTCCAGTCGCGATAATTCGGGCGGGATCGATTTCCATCAGTTTCTAATAGGGCATAACGTTAAAGCGCACGGGGCGCGGCCACCTTCATTTGATTTCTGCGAGCGGCCTGCCCGCGCTCCCTTGCCGTGCTTTGTTATGCCTTAATATTCCCAATCCGATTTAGGTTCATATCGGTCCATAGACCAGGTAGGTTGCCTAAAATCGCGGCATCTTGCGCCAATACCAATATACCGTGGCAGGCACTTATTTCATCTGCTGCGTCCCCTGTGCGATTGATCTTCGGATTAAATTTATTTAGTTCACTGGTGCAAAAGAAGTTTCCCTTTTCGGGCCGCCCAGCGGCTAGTTCGAAGGTTTCCTGAATGTAGGTTGGAGCCGTATTGATACAACCTCCCTCAATTGCCGACTCGATTTGGTCTGATGTTAACCAAAGAATCCGGGCCATGGAGAAGTCCGGGCCGTTTCCCGTATTTGGCTTTGTCGAGGTTGATAACATTTATGACTCCGTACTTGCTGATTTCTCGGTATTCAATCTGGTTATGAGGAACTCAATTTTACTCGTGGCATAACGGTAAATATAAGCGGCAGCTATTGGCTGTCCGCTTCATGTTATTGTTATCTCTTTATTTTCCTCAAGTATGTTCGCATCCTCAAGGTATTTGTTGATACGCTTGGATAACGATCCGTTTTCAGCACTAGTTTGAATATACCCGTTTAGTGCTTTAAGAAGCGCCTCCTGTCCCAGCGCAACCATAAAGGTGTTGGGGTAACTCCGGAGACACCCAATCTCTTTGACTTTACTGACCGTCTGACCAGTCTCCGCCTGAAAATACTTGGCTAACACCGGCTCTACGAATGTGATGTCGGCACGACCTTCCGTCACAAAGTTCAGAAGCGCCGAAGGATCTGTGAGTTGAGGTACGCGAATGAGGCGAGCCCTGGGGAACTCAGCAAGAGCTATAGAATGAGAGATGTCTCCCTCTTTTACGGCTATTCGCAGAAAAGGGCTTCTCCCCGCCTCTGCGTAACTACGAACGTCGGCGTTCGCCTTCCAGGCATAAACGTTGCTGACGTATAGAGGCTCGCTAAAGAGCGCAGTCCCGAGGCGCTCAGGTGTAGGCCATACGGTACTCCCAAAAATATCGTACCGTCCTTCAGCGAGACCTTGTGAGATGACACCGTAACCGACCTCCTCTGACCACTGAATTGACCACCCTGAACTTCGAGCAAAGTCCGTCAGTACATCCGCAAAGACACCGCAATGACGCCCGGTGGCGGGATCCGTCATGAAAGCTGGAAAGTAATCATCGTACGCCACCTTGAGCACTCGTGAGCCTTCTACCCTCTCCAACGCGTCTGCCGGAACAACTGAATTCGAAGTTAAAAGTGGCTTGAAAGTCTCGTAGGGGTTCTCTAAGAGAAGGAAGTCAAGGTGTGGCCGGGCCTGTCCATCGAATTTACCACTGATGTAGTCTTCGTAAACTGGCCAGTTGCGATGGTACACATACGTCACACTAGCACTGTCGAGAAATTGAGGTGCGAATTCCAGAAAGGCAAGTTCCGATAACAGGTAATGCACGGCGATTTTAGTCGCCTCATGCATGTCTGGAATTGGCCGCTCAGAGGCTTCCAGTACAGCGCGTGTTGTGTCGTCCACGGAGCGAGAGAACTCTAGGCTCGACTCGTATAAAGGCCTTACCCTCAGGTCATAGATCTGCCGATAAGATGCGTTATCAGCGACCTCGGTTGCCCAATCGATAATCCGTACCTGAGAAGGACCAAATCCCAGCTCCTCCATTAAGCGACGCGTTCTGTTCTTTAGATTATTCCCTTTCGGAATCGCCTTCGTACGTGCCTTATTCTCTGGGTATCCATATGCAACATATGTGGAGATAGCGGGCACGTCCGCGATAAAAATGCAGGTTCGTCCAAACCGTCCGACCGTCTCCTTCAAGAGATGCCTTATCTCGACGTCCTTGAAGTAGCTATTTCCAGGACTCATGCCGATGATTGGATAGGGCTTGTTGTCCATGGAATTCCCCCGAAAGTGGCAAAAGAGATAACATAGGTATTGTGCAGATCCGGTGATCTAACACGCTAAATATCTGTCCCAGGATACTGCTCCCGGCATCTCCTCCTCAACCTCGAATAAACCCTCGTAAATGCAGACGGTTAGACTTGACCCCGTCTTTCCGGTCCATCCGGGGTGTACACCAAAGGATGTAGATCACCGGATCCGTGATTGTAGACAACGAAACTTTTTCGAGTCCCTCTCGAACCATCACACATGAAAGTGTGGCCGCGTGCATGAAACGCATTTATGAAATTGACCCGCTTGAGTCCGTCTCTCGCTGGGATGATGCTCAATCAAATTGTAGACCTCGGTTCGGCGAGAGCCGAGACGGGTGCCCCAAATGTAGAGCCCAGATGCGCATCATCCTCCTTCGCGATTACGCGCTACGGCGGACAGGTCGCCTTCATCCAAGACGCGCACTGCCACCTCGCCATAGCGGGCAATCAAGGACATCATGAAGGCTCAAGGGATCCCCGACTTTCAGGCTCCTCCACCTATTCCTAAGTTCATCGATGCCGGGGAGGCTATCGATGAACTCCCCGCCTACGACTCCTTTGAGCCCGCTCCTGATGACTTCTAAAGCCCGCTTCCTCTGTGACGGAAAGGCAGGAGTGCCTGCCTCACGCCATTTTTGGTAACTTAGCTCGCCCTTCCACGCTCTCTTTGCAGCCTTGAAACCATAGCGTGGAGCTACAGACCACTCATTTCGACCCTCGCTTGATCCATCTCGGCGGAACAAGTATCGGCACACTACTACCGTTCAGCTACTTACAAAAAAGCGATCGATCTTCCTATCCTTAGCCCGCGGCATAACAGGCACGACACGTTTGTACCCGTTGGCACCGGGGCCCGTGTCGCATTTGTACCTACGGCCGGCACACCCTATCGCGATCAGGCAGCGGCAATTTCTAGAAACACACGCTGCGCGAGCTTCTCGATCAACTCTGGGATGCCCTGTCCTGTGACGCTTGAAATGACGTGCACATCGAGACCGCGAGCTTTGAATTTTTCAACGTACTCAGCGATACGCTCTGGCGATGACGCGGCATCAGCCTTGCTTAACACTACGAGCTGCTCTCTTGCGGCGAGCTCCTCGGAGAACTGCGCGAGCTCATGATTGATGGAATCGAAGAGCTGAACGAGATCAGCCTCTTCACCATCTTCATTTAAGTGCGCCAAATCCAAGAGGTGCGCGATCACTCGCGTGCGCTCAACGTGCTTCAAGAATCGTATTCCAAGACCCTTTCCTTCACTCGCGCCAGGGATGAGCCCGGGAATATCCGCCACTACGAAGGAACGTCCGCCCTTTGCTTGCACCACGCCAAGATTCGGGACGAGTGTGGTGAACGGATAATCAGCGATCTTTGGACGCGCCGCTGAGATACGAGAGATGAGCGTGGATTTTCCAGCGTTCGGGAATCCTACAAGTCCGACGTGAGCAACAAGCTTAAGAGAGAGCATGTAGGCGCCCTGCTCTCCCGCCTCTCCTGGCTGAGCATGTTCAGGGGCTTGATTCGTCGAGGTCTTAAAGAACGAATTGCCCTTACCTCCTCGTCCACCTTCAGCGATCGTGAACTCTTTTCCAATTTCGTCGAGGTCAACAACCAACTCTCCAACCTCTTGGGACTGCAGGTTTACTTTCAGAACCTGAGTTCCGACCGGTAACTTTACAACGATGTCCTGTCCGGCGCGGCCATCCTTGCGAGCGCCTTGACCACTTTCTCCATCGCCAGCCTTCCATTCAGGCTGAAACTTGAAGTCGAGAAGGGTCTGAACGCTTGGATCGGCG
>CAIXKI010000146.1 GCA_903920005.1 uncultured delta proteobacterium | reverse complement strand
TCGTTCCCGCGATACTTATACAATCTGCCCAAACCCGCGACGATCGTTCCTGGAGGGCCGGCGGCCTCGCCGGCTTGTCGCAACCCGCGACATCAATCGCGTCGAAACATTCGTTCCCGCGATACTTATACAATCTGCCCAAACCCGCGACGATCGTTCCTGGAGGGCCGGCGGCCTCGCCGGCTTGTCGCGACCCGCGACATCAATCGCGTCGAAACATTCGCACCCGCGATAAGTATACGATCTGCCCAAACCCGCGACCATCGTTCCTGGAGGGCCGGCGGCCTCGCCGGCTTGTCGCGACCCGCGACATCAATCGCGTCGAAACATTTGTACCTGTGGCTGGCAGGGCCACAGGCCTTACACGGCTTATAGTTTTATAGCCCCGAACACCTCAGCGGATCCCTCACAGTGGGCTCCTCGGAGCTGAAAAAACTCGCGATAAAAGGGGCCACGTTTCATCGATTCAACAACTTCCTGACTCTGACCAACGAATACCCGTAGAACCTTATCGAACCCCTCATACGAATCCGAGAGGATGCCCATGTCGTTCTCCGAATCCCCCAGGACCATGAGTGTTCGCTTATCTATCGGTGAAATGGCGGCCATAAGATCTCGCACGCCTTCCTCTTTTGAACAGGTAAATACATCTACGTAATTACCACCACGAATCATCCTATATCCGTTTCGGATAACCTTCTGAACCTCAAGGTCCTCAAGGTAAGCATCAAATACCGCTTGTTGAACGGACCCCGCTATCTTCTGTTCAAGGAAGAAGATGGCGGCCTTACTAGGAATAATTTCAATAAAAGACTGCCCACCAAAGTGCTCTGACAGCGCCGAGAGTGACGCGCGCGCGCCACTCTCAATTAATGAGTCCATTGCACTTTTTGAAAAGACAGGAGCGGTTCGTCCGAGCACAGAGCTCAACGCGCGATCCATCCCCGAAAGAAGAGTCTGACGGTCTTCCAAAGAAAGATCTCCGCCGTGTGAGACTACGACGAGGTTGCCGTCATGCACCTTTCCTCTCCACGCGCCGACAGAGTGCACCACGTACACGGAACCATTCGACACAGGGCCGAGAGGCTTTAGATAGAAATCCTGCACCGAATGTCCTGAATCCGCCGTAGCGAGCATGAGCATCATGCCCCGCTCTAAGAGCGAGCGCTGAGCGTCCCTCATTTTTGGGAGCATGCTATCAGCGGTCTGAGTGATCAGTGTACCGGTCATATCGCTGACGACGAGCAGGTCAGAAGCCCGCACCGCGGAGAGATGAGGGTGTAAATCGCTCCACCCCTGAGGGGGTTTATTCTGAGATTGTTCTTTTACCTTATTTTGAAACATATGCTCCTGAGTACCACTGCCTACCGGAAGGAACAATCATCGCGTGAATAGATCATTCTTATGATACCACACGGCCCAGGACCCGTCGCAAGGTTCCTCGATCAACCCCTAAGATCTTCGCAGCTTGCAGGTGATTTCCCCGACACTCCGCCACCGCCTCCTGAATCAATTTCCGCTTAAGCTCCTCAATCCTGTCGTGTAAAGAACGTGATACCGGACCACGATCACACGACGATGCCATGTGTATATCTTGTGGATTGATCACCGTTCGGTTCGCGTATCGCGCGCGATGAGCGGCGTTTTCAACAACGGCCTGCAGCTCTCTAACGTTACCCGGCCAATCATACGCGCTCAGGATCGATTGTACGTCCTCATGAAGATGAAACACCTGGATTCTGTTATTTTCCTGTAGGCGCTTTAAAGTAGCCGAGCACAATTCAGCGACATCCTCCATTCGTTCTCGAAGCGGAGGAATTCGGATGACATTATAGGCTACTCGATGAAAGAGATCTCTTCTCACCTTTCCTGATAAAAGCGCCGCGTCAATATCGCAATTTGTCGCGGCTATGAATTGGCATTCAACGCTCCGATGCCTATCCGATCCGACGGGACGCACTCGTCGTTCTTGAATGAGATCGAGGAGACGAATCTGAACCTCCTTAGGAGTCTCATCGATTTCATCAATAAAGAGAGTCCCGAGGTGAGCCTCTACCGCGAGTCCGGTTCGGGCTTCAAGCGCGCCGGTAAACGCGCCCTTTACGTGACCGAACAATTCACTCTGCACGAGATCGGCACCACCAAAATTAGGCTGATAGTGAACGAACCTACCGTTCGCGACCGAAGAGCTCTCATGAATAATTCGAGCGCATAGTCCCTTACCTGTTCCCGTTTCTCCTACAAGCAAAACTGGCTGTCTCGTTGCCGCGGCGAAAGCGAGCTGCTCTCGCAACCTCTGCGCGGCATTTCCAATACCTATAAACTGTTGCGCCCTCTGAGCACTGGCCCGCTGCGACAACGTATTATGATCCCGTCGCAAATCAGCCTGAATCGCGGCATCTTTAATAACTGCCGCCAAATGCAGCGGATCCACCGGCTTCTCTATGAAACTAGCCGCCCCAAGCGAGAGAGCTCGTACTCCATGGGCCCGAGACCCGTGTCCCGTCAGGACAATGAACCGAGCAGTAGCGTCAATCGAACGCAACTCTTCAAGCATGGCGAAACCACTCTCCACTCCTCGCTTTTCGTCGAGGCAGAGGTCGACAACAACTACCTTGGGGCCCGACGAGCGAAACGTCGCCTGAGCCTTATCGACAGAACTCACTCCACAAAGGGTGAGCGGCGCTATCTTCGGTGAGAGGGCTCGAGCAAGTGAATGCAGCAAGTCCCCATCGTCATCAATTAAAAGAATATCAGACACAGCGCGACTTTATGCGGAGAGGTCTTCAAGCTGGATCGACGCGAGCACTCTCCCTTCACCAGCGGTGATGGAAACGATCCACCCTAAAGCCCTTGTCAATAAATCAGCGACTACTCCTTCAATGACGTATCGCTCCCCCCTCTCTTGTGAAGAGAAGGAACTCCACGACCCATAGAGACGCGGAGTCCCATCGGGCCCATCACTGGAGAGCGTAAGACATAAACTATTTTTTGCCTCTGAAACCGCTAGAGAGCCCTGAGAGCCCTCCCCGAGCAGGTATCGAAGCATAAGCGCAAGGCGCTCGCCTCGCGTTCTATCGATGCGGTACCCCCGACTTTCATCAAGCACGAGATTTCGAACGCCAAACATCCTAGAGAGGTCATCTATGGAGATCGTTTCAACGAGCGCTTCACTTTGCAATCCAGCTATCTTTGATATCGTCGAAGCCATCTGAGAGCATCGATTCGACGCACGGTCTAGCTCTCCCGCTGGAAGCTTGGTCGCGAGATAGGAGAGCTCGTTGGTGATGACCGATAGGTCACCCCTCATACTATGAGTAAAAGCTCGAGAAAAACGGCTAAAGAGTATCAACTCACTCTCCGCGCCGGGGAATTCCGCTCTCATCACACGCCCTCCGATTGTCGATAGGCTGACGCGGACCGTTGTAGCACCTCTGAACGTAATCAAAATGGGGTGCTCGCTGATACCAACTTATTGAAACAGATTGAGACACAAGAATTTTAAATGCGTTCGGAATGGACGGCGGGGCTCCAATCCCATTCCACGGTACGTTTGTACCTGCGGCCGGCGAGGCCGCCGGCCCTCCATACGCCCCACAACAATCGTTCCGGGTGGCCCTACGCCCGCATCTTATTGTACCCATCCAAAGCCGCGACTTTGTAGCACTCCGCTAGGGTTGGGTAGTTAAATACCGCATCTCGAAGGTAAGCCAATCCGCCATGCAATGCCATCACCGCCTGCCCGATGTGAATCAATTCGGCCGCGAACTCTCCTATGATATGAACACCCAATAGCTCCCCACTCTCCCGGTGAAAGAGTAGCTTTAACATGCCATTTTCATCGCCCATGATGCGTCCACGGGCGATCTCGCGATATCGAGCGATCCCTGATTCATAGGGCACTCCAGCCGCAGTAAGCTCCTCTTCATTACGACCGATGAAGGAGATCTCGGGGATCGCATAGATCCCGAACGGCAACGGAATCTCCATAATCTGATCTTTAATATCGAATACGTGGCAGGTAGCGAGCCTCCCCTGCCATGCCGCGGTCGCAGCGAGAGCCGGAAATCCGATAACATCTCCGGCCGCGTAGAGGTTGGGCACCGACGTTTGGTAGTGCTCATTAACTAGGATCTTTCCCCGCTCTCCAAGCGTCACACCAACATGCTCCATACCTAAGTCATTTGTCGCGCTTTCACGACCGGCAGAGAAGAGCACGCTGTCCGAAACGACGACTTTTCCACTCTTTAAGACGGTTACAACCTGTCCATCACTCCGTTCAGCACAACTCTCCACCTCTTCGCCGAGACGGAGCTGAACGCCCATACTGCGCAGTTGGTATTGCAAACACTCTATTATCTCACCGTCCGCAAACCCAAGAAGTCGCTTGCGCTGATCGACAATGGTCACGCTAACTCCAAGGGCGGCAAACATAGATCCGTACTCGGTGCCGATAACTCCTCCCCCAACGATCGTTAACTCTCTAGGGAGCTCCTTCATTGAAAGGATATCGTCGCTGTCAAATATCGAAGTTCCGTTAAACTTGACGTTTGGAGGCCGAAAAGGATGGGCCCCTACGGCCAAGATAAAGTGAGAGGCACTCTTGGTAATGCGGACTCCGGAGGCCGCGGATTTAATCTCCACCGTGTGGGGATCAAGGAAACTGGCGTGCCCGTGAAGCACGTCCACGTGATTTCTCTGGAGCTGATGCTTGATCGTTTCGATCTCGGCCTCAATAATCCAATTACACCGAAACGTCAGGTCAGACATCTTTACGTCTGCCTTTACGCGATATCCAGCTCCATAGATGCTCCGCTGCCGAAACCCTGAAAGGAAGAGAACCGCCTCCTTAAATGACTTGCTGGGAATCGTCCCGGTATTGACGCAGACCCCCCCGACCACCTCTCGGCGGTCGATGATAGCCACTTTTTTACGAACCTTAGCCGCTTGAATGGCCGCGCGCTGGCCAGCTGGCCCACAGCCGATGACTATCAGGTCATAATCAAAATCATGTTGATTCGGAGCCACGTTCTTCTCTCCCCAGGAGGTGCTTTTCAGGGGGCTAATCCCCCTGGTTTATTCCCTCATCCGCATTGATTCCCTACAGTAAAGGTGCTTTATTTTACCTGGCGCCAGACTGCCGCGCCCCGCAAATAACTTCCTAAGGACACTGTATTTCTTATGATTTCAGAAGACGAAGTTAAAAAGCTCGCGAACCTTGCGAGACTCGAGCTAGACCCCTCGCTAACCCCAGTTGTAACTGGACACCTAAACTCAATTCTTGGGTATGTGCAGCGTCTCAATGAGGTCGACACGACCGGCGTTGAAGCGATGAGCCACGTTCAAGGCGTCACGAACGTCTTGCGAGAAGATGCGGTACGCGAAGTTGGAAGCTCTCCTGATGCAACACCCCTTGGAGATCCGACTATTCAGCCACAAGCGATGCTTGATGAGGACGCCCTCTTGAGCAACGTCCCGGACCACTCAGGTCGGTTCATCCGCGTACCACTTATCGTTGAGTAAGGCGTATCATATGACAGACATTACCTCCCTCTCCGTCACTGAGATGCGCGCCGGGCTCGACTCAAAGGAGTTCTCCTGCGTAGAACTTACGAAAGCGTTCCTTGATAAAGCCGATAGCGCCTCATCTCTCAACTGTTTCACCGAGCTGTGCGTTGAAGGTGCACAACAATCGGCTCAAGAGATCGACTCGCTTTTAAAGCAGGGAAAGAGCTCCCCTCTTCTCGGCATCCCTGTCGGTATTAAAGACGTGATCTGCACGAAGGGCGTTCGCACAACAGCGGCGAGCGCGATATTGAAGAACTTCATTCCACCCTACGATGCCACGGTGGTGCGTCGATTAAAGACCGCTGGTACGGTCACCCTCGGCAAGCTCAACATGGATGAGTTCGCGATGGGTTCCTCTAACGAGAACTCAATCTTCGGTCCGGTCAAAAACCCCTGGAATCCCGCATATGTCCCAGGTGGCTCCAGTGGTGGATCCGCCGCCGCGGTAGCCGCGGGGCTCTGCCCTATCTCTCTCGGAACTGACACGGGAGGATCGATCCGACAACCGGCCTCGTTCTGCGGAATCACAGGATTAAAACCTACCTACGGTCGCGTGAGTCGTTATGGAGTAATCGCCTACGCGTCTTCGCTAGACCAGGTAGGAGGTTTTGCTCGCAACGTGCATGACTGTGCCCTCATAACGCAAGCGATCTGCGGAAGGGATCCGAACGACGCAACATCCGCGAACATCGACGTGCCTGACTTTACAAAAGCTCTAGGGAAAGACATCAAGGGTCTTCGCGTCGGCATTCCGAAGGAGTACTTCGTATCAGGCCTCGATCCGGAAGTAAGCGCGGCTCTTAAAAACGCCATCTCAGTCCTAGAGGGTCTTGGCGCCGTCGCGGTGGAGGTATCACTTCCCCACACCGACGCGGCAGTAGCCGTGTATTATATCCTGGCGCCGGCAGAGGCCTCGTCAAATCTCGCTCGTTACGATGGCATCCGATACGGCCATCGCGCTTCGGGACAGCTTGATCTTAAAACGCTCTATGCGAAATCTCGGAGCGAGGGATTCGGACGAGAGGTGCAGCGCCGCATCCTTGTGGGGACGTACGTTCTCTCCGCGGGGTACTACGACGCGTTCTACATAAAGGCGCAAAAGGTTCGAACGCTGATTAAGCGAGACTTCGAGAATGCTTTCGCGCAACACTGTGATGTCATCGTCGCGCCAACGGCTCCGAACCTTCCATTTAAGATCGGAGAGAAGCTCAGCGATCCGCTCCAGATGTACCTAAACGACATCTTCACAATACCGGTCAACCTCGCGGGACTTCCGGGCATGAGTGTTCCATGCGGAATCAGCGCAAGCGGACTCCCCCTCGGCCTACAACTTATCGGTAAGCCTTGGGACGAAGAGACCCTCTTCACAGTCGCGTCGGCTTACGAGGGAGCAACTGATTGGCATACAAAACGCCCGACACCTCAGCGTGCTTAAAGGAGAACTCACATGGAATTTGAGACCGTCATTGGATTAGAAGTTCACGTTCAGCTCTCGACCAAGTCGAAGATTTTCTGTAACGCCTCAGCGGCGTACGGCGGAGAGCCGAACGAGTACATCGATCCTGTTACCCTAGGACTCCCGGGAGCGCTTCCCGTAACCAATCGTCGAGCTGTTGAGTTCGCGATTATGTTAGGCCTCGCGACTCACTGCGAGATCCGCAGATTCAACCGCTTCGCCCGAAAGCACTACTTCTACCCCGATCTCCCTAAGGGCTATCAGATCTCTCAATTCGATGAGCCTATCTGCGAGCGTGGTCACGTTGATTTCTATATGGGCGAGACCAAGCGCACCGTAGGCCTTAAGCGAATCCACATGGAAGAGGACGCAGGCAAGAATATCCACGACTCCCGCACCGCCGCTTCGCTTGTGGACCTTAACCGCGCGGGCGTTCCACTTCTCGAGATCGTCTCCGAGCCAGAGATCCGTTCGCCGGCGGAAGCGGCAGCCTACCTTCGCGCCGTTCGTCAACTCGTTCGATACCTCGAGGTAAGCGACGGAAACATGGAGGAAGGAAGCCTTCGATGCGACGCGAATATCTCCCTTCGTCCAGTAGGAGAGCTTAAGTTCGGTACTCGCACAGAGATCAAAAACCTCAACTCGTTTAAGTTCGTTGAGCGAGCGCTCGAATACGAGATAGCCCGACAGTACGCGATCTTAAAGGCGGGCAATCAAGTCGTGCAGCAAACCCTTCTCTTTGACAGCGAAGCGGGAACCACCCGCCCCATGCGGTCAAAGGAAGAGAGCGCTGACTATCGATACTTCCCGGATCCAGATCTTCCGCCAGTTATTGTCGAGGAGAGCTGGGTTCACGATGTAAAAGGCCGCCTCCCCCGCCTCCCCGCGGAGTGGGCGAACGAGCTCGTATCCGAACACGGGCTATCCCTGTATGACGCGACGGTACTCACAGCGGAGCGGGCCTTCGTTGAATACTACCACCAGGTTGTTGCCGCGTGTGGTAACTCGAAAGCCGCCTGCAACTGGGTCACCTCTGAGTTCTTTGGAGCGCTTAACAAAGCGGGGCTAGATCTCTCACAGACCCCGGTTAAAGCGGTGGATCTCGGTGAGCTGATCAAACTAGTAGACGACGAAACTATCTCAGGAAAGATGGCGAAGTCAGTATTCGAAGAGATGTTCGCGACCAGCAAGCCTCCTAGCACAATCGTTCAGGAGAAAGGCCTGAAGCAATTAAGTAACGACGACGACATACTCGCCGTTATCCGCAAGGAGTTCGACTCGAATCCTGGACAGCTGGCAGGCTACCTGGGTGGGAACGATCGGCTGCACGGGTTCTTTGTCGGCCTTGTGATGAAGGCTACAGGCGGCTCAGCTAATCCTAAGAAGGTCAACGACCTTATCCGTCAGGAAGCGACGGCACGAAAGAGCGCGTAGCCCATGACAGATCCCCTAGAGCAGGCGGCGGTTCATCTCGACAGCAACACGGTAGCCTTTTATCTTGAGGTTCCACGTAGCCACGTAGTACTACTACAGGTGTATTTCGAGCTGTACGACGGTGTAGGCACTGTGCGAACGATCGATGGCGAAGCAGCCATCGCGTGCGTTATCACAACCCCCTCCCAGCTCTCTGATTGCGTCGGGGTACTCAATGCAATTCGAGAGCACGTTGCGTGGGTTCCATGCGCAACGATACCGCCGAACGCCCTCTCATAAGAACATGGCTCTTACATTTTAGCCTCGGAGAAACTCCATGATTAAATTTATCCACCGCAACAAGCAGTTGGTCGGTATAATCTTTCTCGTCATAGCCTTCTGCTTTGCGGTAACGGGGGTGGGCGTCGACGTGTTGCACAGTGGATCCAGTCCCTCAAGCAGCGCGGTGACAATCAATGGACAGGAGTTCTCCTACAACGATCTAGAGCGGTCGAAACAAAACATCGAGGCGCGATATCGGCAGATGTTTGGCGAAAACTTCGCGCAGGTAGCTCAATCTCTTAAGATCGATATTACGCAACAGGCCATCGACAATCTGATAGACACCGCAATCCTTGACGAGGCCGCTCGCAAACAGGGCTTTGCGGCAAACGATGACGCGGTACGAAAGTATCTCCTGACAACCGTTTTTAAGGGATCGAACGGCGAAACCACCTTCTCGCCTCAGGCATACCGAAATCTCCTTCAAAATATCGGAATGACCGCGCCTCAGTTCGAAAAAGAGATACAAAAGGACGTGGGTCGCACCGCCCTCTTTAATCTCATTCGCGACGTCGCCGTTGTTACCGACAAAGATGTCGAGGCTCGATTCATCAAACAGAACACGAAGTACTCATTCATAGCCGCGGAGATTTCTCCCACCAGCGTGATGGGAAGCCTTCCAAGTCCAAGCGACATGGACCTTAAGAAGTACTTCGAAACGCATGCTACTGACTACGAGCTTCCAGCTCAGGTTTCCTACAGCTACCATGCGCTCTCACCAAAGGACTTCGAAAAAGACGTACAGGTGACGCGGCAAGATATCGAGTTCTACTACGCTGAGAACGCCGCAAAATACACCCTTCCAGAGCAGGTGCGACTTCGTTCGATCAAGCTCCTTTACCCCAAGGAAAGCGACCCTGCGAAGATGGTATCCGTCCGAGAGAAGGCAACCGCGGCGCGTGAAGAGGCTCTCTCTGGAAAACCGTTCGCCGATCTTGTAACGAAATACTCCGACGACCTTCCAGCAAAACTCTCCGGAGGAGACCTAGGCTGGACATCGAAGGGTGCTTTCGATGAGAAGTTTGAAACTGCTGTCGGAAAGACCACCGTTGGTGGCATCTCCGAACTTATCGAGACGGACTATGGCTTTGAGATCGTAAAGGTCGAGGAGAAACGTCCATCGCGGCAACGACCACTCGATGAGGTTCGAGCGGAGGTCGAGAAAGAGATTAAGGCACAAGAGGCCCCTTCATACGCCGCAAACAAGGCCCGAGAGATAGTTGAGAGAGCCAAGAAGTCCGCTATCTCGCTCTCTCAATCAGCTCAACAATCCGGCATTGCAGTAAAGGAGAGCGCCCTTCTGGCGCAAACAAGCGACCCTGAGACAACTGTCGCGGGCCTTACAAAGCAGGTATTCCTCCTACCAACATCAGAGCGCACGGCACCAACGGTCCTTGAGCTTGGCGACGCGTCAGTCATCGTCCAGGTGAAGGAGTTTAAAGAGCCAACCCTTCCGCCGTTCGAATCCGTTCGTGAGAAAGTGACATCCGCATACAATAACCAAGAGGCTAAGAAACTTGCGGATTCAAAGATAGCGGAGCTGCTGAAAACGGTTCAAGTGGCAGGAGCTGACTTCTCCAAGGAAGCGGCATCAAAACAGGCTATCGTTGCTGGTCCACTCACCATCTCGCGAGAAGATATGACGGTGGATACGTTTCCTGGTTTCAGCTCAGAGATGCGCGAGGCAGTTCTGAGCGCCTCCAAAGCAGATACCGTTCTTGGAAAAGTCTATGCCTCCGATAAGGGATACGCGGTTCTTAAAGTGACGACGGTGACCCCTCCGAAGCTTACAGATCCAGCTCTGTCGGCATCTCTCTCGAAGTACCGAGAGCAAGCCGCGAAGGATCTTGCTCAATCAATGACGGGTTCAACGCTCGCCATGCTCAAGGCACGCGCGGATATCGATATCGATTCCAAGGCGCTTAATCAATAAGACCACGCAGTCTACGACGGCAGCGTCTTCATCAACTCCTCAAAGAGGCTTAAGAACCTCTCAGAGCTCTTTGGGTAGTGCTTACCGAAGCGCTTGATGATGCGCTCATAGAACTCCTCAGGCGTCGTCGCGACAATAAGCTCTGTGCGTCTGAAGAGAGGATGCTGATCGAGAAGCGACCGTCTGCGATTAAAATAATTCATCGTGAGACGAGCTCTCATCGCCTCATGAAAAAACTCCCGCTTATCGGAATTCAACGCGTGAAACACCTTGGCATATGAGCGGTACTCATCTCGGTCGCTAAAATCACCACACCGGCGACGGCTCTGGAAGAATCTCACCGGATGGTATTCAAAGAGAACTCCATCAACTAAAAAGTCTACGGCTATCGTATTTCCACTACGGTCCTCTCCTATTGGGACTTGAAATGTCACCCCATTTTGTAGTTCGAAATGTGGAATAAATTGGCTTAACAGATGCGCGCAGATCGCCTCAGAACGGGAGCAAAACTTCACAGGCTCTTCAACGGCTGCGACCGAGATATCTATTCGTATCTCGTGCTTCTCTCGACTGACTTGTTTGGCGTTATGGTGACGTTTCCGTCTACGGCGATTTCTCCGTGAGGGCTGCTGCTCCTCCACGTCGACGTATTCGTCTACATTGGTTTCAGGGGAGGTTAACAACAGGCTGCGAGTATCAGCGGCAGAGTCTTCTTTCAAGAGCGCACTCCTTTGGACTCAAGGATAACGTCCCATCCTGGGACTTCCTTAACTCTATGAAGTATGATGAAACCTACCGGACAACAGATTCTTAAAAACACAGCGTTCTACAAACAGGGCGGTCCTAACTCATATTGCCCACGGTGTTTTTAGGCTACTGCGCTAAGAAATTCACCGATTCGGCTGGCTCTTGCGGATGAGTGGGAGACCCTTTTGAAGAGACTCTCTACGCTAAATCAGTCACCACCAAGCACGAGCGCGCAGCCTTCGCGAGGAGAGCTGGGCAGGTTGCAACGGTTGATTGCGCGGCGTTAAACGCGGACCAAGCGTCCCTCTTCCCTTCTCCTAGTAGAAGAGCTACCGCAAGATCCGCGCTCTCAATAAGGGGCGCTGAGGCCGTCATACGGCCGGCTGGAGGTTTTGGAGAATCGTGAAAAGCTAGAAATCCCTTTAAGGGATTATTGAGCGATGGATGCCCCGGGAAGAGGCCAGCGATGTGTCCGTCCTCGCCCACCCCAACAACGACGACGGTGAACGAGCCACCGAATTTTATAAGCTCTCCCATATACCCAGCACACCCGTAATCAGAGAGAGAAGGATTTGGATCGAAGGGGTGAAGCTGCTCTACGGAGATCGCTCCCTCAGAAACCAACCGGTCGAACAAAAGTTTCCTAAGCCCTCCATAGTTGCTCTGCTCATCGGTCAACGGAACCAATCGCTCATCGACCATAAAGAAATGAATACGCGCGAGAAGATCTTTAGGCTGATTGTGAGACTCTTCAAGTAATGCTCCAAGGAGACCGACAACGCTTCGACCTCCGCACAGACCAATAGTCAAAGACTCATCGGATCGCTTCGTTTTGAATACCGCGAATATCTTACGAGCAGTCTCTTTTAGCGCTCCCTCAAGAGCCCCCTTCGCTTGAACTATATTAACCGTCATCTATTTCTCCGTAAGATCCCACACGCGTTTAAACGAGCCTTCACGGCTCATCATGGCATCAATCCGAGCGATGTATGCCCTGGCTACAGCATCATCACCAAGGTCCTCAAATCGCTTGCGAGCGGCGAGCAGATCCTCGCGCTCGTACAAGCCCAGCGCCTCATTGTGGAGGAACAATAGCCGGTCGCTTCCCTCAACGGCAATCGTATCGATGGGCTGATACACCGGGATCGCCTCCTTTCGTCCAACGACTCTAACTTCTCCCAACGAGCGCCATGTAAATTCACCCTCGACCGCGCTTTTTGTCGCCTCAGAGGCTATAATCGACGTCCCAAACACCTTATTAACTCCCTCTAACCGAGAGGCGACATTCGCCGCGTCTCCGATCATGGTGTAGTTAAATCGTTTACTCGAGCCGAAGTTACCGACCGACACGAGTCCTGTATGAATTCCGATACGCATCTTGACGTTAATCCCAAAATCCCGCTCGAACTCGAAAGTTAACTCGCGAAGCCTCCGCTGACACTTGAGTGCCGCCCTTACAGCTTGAGCTTGATGATTTTTAATCTCAAGTGGGGCGTTCCAAAACGCTATAACGGCATCGCCCTGATACTTATCAAGCGTCCCTCCCTCCTCTAAGACAATAGACGACATCTCAGAGAGAAACCGATTGAGGAACTGCACTAACTTATCCGGCGATAGGCGCTCGGAAATGCCGGTGAATCCTTGAATGTCACTGAAAAATATCGTGAGCTCTTTCCGTTCGCCACCAAGACGCAGCGTAGAGGGATCCGCAACCATCCTATCAATGACCTCCGCGGAGATGTAGTACTGAAACGCATTGCGAATGAACCGATGCTGTCTCCCCTCTACCTGGTATTGAATGACCAGGGTGCCCACCACCACGCCTACCATGCCAAGAAGTGGCACCACCATCGGCATCCACCATCCCGCGTACGCGAGACCAAAGCACCCGCCAATCCACGCTCCGACGAGCACAAGCGCGCCGGGAAGCTGCGTGCGAGGTAAAAACAGTACTGTTAAGGCTACTATCCCAAGCAATCCAATCGAGACACCAACAGCTAACGAATTCGGAACGGCCCGAAAGAACGAGCGATGCAGAAGGTTGTCTAGGGACGTGGCATGAAACTCAACGCCGGGATAATTTCCCGCGAACGGAACTGTTCGCAGATCAAGGAGACCGGGAGCATTTGCTCCAACAAAAACATACGCATCCTTAAACTCATCAAGAGGCACCGCCGGAGCGCGCCCCTCGGTAACCGCAAGCCAGCTTGCGGTTATCGCGTGGAATGAAAATGTTTTATAGGTGCCCGCCGGCCCATAAAATCGAAGAAGTAATGAGCCATCGGGAAGAGCGACTTTTGAGAGATAGTCCCTTACTCCTTCGGAATCCTCCATCAAGGAATGCATCGCGAATGGTAAGCCCAAAACCGGTGTGGTACGCACGTATTCAGCAGTCTTTACCCGGCGAAATATCTGATCGTCGTCGGATCGAGAAGCTACATTGCCGAAGCCAACGCTGCTTTGTAAAAGCTCTTCGAATGGTAGCGCCGCCGACTCGAACCGCCCCGGACTGGAAGCAAAAAGGTACGGTTCCAGGCTACTACGTACCGCTCTTTGGCGATCAGCAAACACCTTATACTCCGCCGCACTCGCCTCATCGCCCGAGGAACGTAAAGCAACCGCGCTCACTACAGGAATATTCGCCGCCACCGCCTTGGCGAACTCCTTATCGTCATCCACATAGGTTGATGTCTCGGTGAAGAGAAGATCGAAGGCTACGGCTTTCGCTCCAGCCTTATGAAGTAAGTCGAGAAGCGGGCTGTACAAAGACCGCGGCCATGGCCAGTAGATCTTCTCATAGCGAGCGAAGTGCTCCAGCGACGTCTGGTCCACCATGACGATTACTATCTTCGGGTCTGGCTTCATCCCTCTTGCTACCGAGCGAAGTCTCCAATCCCACGTCCGGTTCTCAATTTCTCCAAGCCATGCCTGCGAGATACCTAAAGCGGTCAACACCGAAACCATCCCCCACATCACAAGGACAGCGACAAACTTGAAACGAATAGTTGCTTTCATGGAGGGCGCGCGGTTTGCGGAGAAAACTAACCCAGTCGTAATTTTTGGTTCCCCGCTCGTGGTTTAAGGATCTTTTAGGATTCTCTACCCCCAACGATTTCATGAGATCCGACTCGTGTAAACATCTCGACAACTTCGCCCGTTTTGTAACGTGCTACGAACTGCGGCCTTTCAATCCAGAGAGGTTATATAGCTACTCACCCGGGCACTCCTCACAAGAATATCGCTTGGCAAGCATCCGACATTCCCGAACAAAATCAATGCCCTACCAACCCTTCCGTTCACCCCGCCCTACGAAAACGTCCACGTATCTTCCTCCTTGGTCCAATCTCTCTTACTCCCTGCCCTTCTCTCAGTCGAAAATGAGGGGAAAGGAACCGAACCCGATCGCATTCCAGCATGTCTAGTTTTTGCCCCATTTTCTTGACTAAAACGACTTCAAGCCCCACATTCTCGGGAGCGTATGCGCCATAACTTGAACTATGCGCCATACCGCTACTGTGCACGTGTTGGGCCGGGTTGCTTATTTTCCAAGTAAGCACATTCGCCACCGAAAAGTCAGGAGATTAGATAAACTTCTCTTTTTTTCACCCACAAAAGCCCTATGAAAAAGCAATTACTCGCTCTCGCTACAATCTTCTTCCTCGCACTCACATCAACAGCGGCGTTCGCACAGTGCAAGAAGCCTAGTGCGACGGTCTCCGGTCGAAACAACGTAAGCTTCGCTTTCGGCACAGGCTTTAACGATTCAATTGGCGTGAAGGCGGCAGCGGCGGAGGCCCAAGAGGTATGCCGTGGAGCGCTGGGGGCACAGAGCACCCTTTTCGTCAGATACACTAATATCTCATCCTCAACTTTTACATCACCCGGCAATAATACCTTCTGCTATCTTGTCGGCTCTCAAAAAGTCTGTATAAACGCCAAAACAGCCGGCAATCCTCCCTACATCAACTCAATCAACTGTTTCTGCATTCCGGCGCAATGTGCCGACGGCGTCGATAAT